>JBFWQW010000001.1:0-87932 GCA_050249235.1 Acidimicrobiia bacterium
TGTCCCACTTGTCGAGGGGTGTGTCCTCGAGGGGGAACAGGTAGCTGCCGCCGGCGTTGTTGACGACGATGTCGATGCTCCCGAGCTCGTCCACGGTGCGCTGCACCAGCGCCTCGAGCTGGGCCTCGTCCCTCACGTCGGTCGGCACCACGAGGCAGCGGACGCCGAGCGCCCGCACCTCCTCGCCCACCGCTTCCAGCCGCTCGACCTTGCGGGCGGCGACGACCACGTCGGCCCCCGCCCGGGCCAGCACCCGGGCCGCGGCCGCGCCGATCCCCGTGCCCCCGCCCGTGACGACGGCGACCTTCCCGGCGAGCTCCCCCGATGCATCGTCCATGGCCGGACGATACGAGGACGCCGGCCGGCGCGCCCCGCTACCGTCCGGGTCCGGACGGGGAGAGGGGTCTGGCATGCCGGAGACGGGGACCGACGCGGAGCGGCGCGAGGCGAACAAGGCGATGATCCGCGACCTGTTCACCCGCTACCACGAGATCGTGACCCGTGACCTCGACGAGCTCCGGCCCTACTACACGGACGACACGGTGCTCGACCTCCCGCAGCTCGGCACCCACCTCGAGGGGATCGACGCCACCCTCAAGATGGCGGCCATGATCGGCCGGACGTTCAGCGCCTGGCGCCAGGTGAACTTCCGGTTCCACGACGCCGTCGACCCGGACGAGATGATCTGGGAGGCCGACGCCGACGGCACCTACGCCGACGACGGGACGACCTACGAGCAGACCTACGTGCTGTTCCTGAAGCTCCGCGACGGCCGGATCGCCCACCACACCGAGTACGTCGATACCCGGCGCTTGGCGAAGTTCCCGCCGTCGTCCCGATGAGCCCGCACCGGCCGGCCCGGCCCCGCACCCCCGGAGGCGCACGATGAGCGACGCGAGCGAGGCCCGGGCCCGGGAGGCCGACGCGGCCACCGCCCGGGTCGTGGCCTGGCTGGAGTCCGAGCTGCACGGCAGGGTCCGCTCGATCGAGCGGCAGGCCCGCTGGCGCCCGGTCTGGATGCTCGACCTGGAGACCGGCGACGGCGTCCTCGAGCTGTGCGTGCGGGGCGACCGGATCGACACCCAGTACACGTGGTCGATGGAGCACGAGATGCGCTTCCAGCGCACGCTCGCCGACCTCGGCATGCCCGTCCCGAAGGTCTACGGCTGGATCGACGAGCCCCGGGCCTACGTGATGGACCGGGTCCCGGGGCGCCCCGACTTCGCCGGCTCGACCGACGAGGAGCGCGACCAGGTGGTCGACGAGTACCTCCAGGCGCTGGCCGCCATCCACACCCTCGACCTGGCGCCCTTCGACGCAGCCGGGATCGACCGGGCCACGACACCCGACGACTCGGGCCTCGTGGGGGCCCGGCGGATGATCCGGATGTACCGCAACCAGAAGGTGCGCCCGGATCCCTTCACCGAGTTCGCGCTGGGCTGGCTGGCCCGGCACCCGGCCCGCAGCCACGGGCGGGAGGGACCGGTCGTCTGGGACTCGGGGCAGTTCCACCACGCCGACGGGCACGTCACCGGGGTGATCGACCTCGAGCTGGGCCACATCGGGGACCCGATGATGGATCTCGCCGGCTGGCGGATGCGTGACTCGATCGTCCCGTTCGGCGACTTCGCCCGCCTCTACGACCGCTACGGCGAGCTCGTCGGCGAGCCGGTCGACCTCGAGGCCATCCAGCTCCACCACATCTTCTTCACGCTCTCGAACCAGCTGGCGTTCTCCCACGCCGTGAAGGACCCGCCGCCGGGCTCGGACTTCGCCACGAACATGCAGTGGTGCAACGAGACGAACCTCTACGTCACCGAGGGGATCGCCGAGTACCTGGGCGTCGGCCTGCCGACCGTGGAGATGCCGGACCCAGCGCCGTCCCGTGTCGGTCCGGTCCACCAGCACCTGGCCCGGAGCCTCCGCGCCATGCAGATCGACGACGAGTACATCCGTCACCAGCTCCGCATCTCGTTCCGCGTTGCCCAGCACCTGGCCCGCTACGACGAGATCGGTCCCGCCGTCGAGGAGGCCAACCTCGACGACCTCCACGAGCTGCTCGGGCACCGGCCGGCGTCGTGGGAGGACGGCGACGCCGAGCTCGAGCGCTTCGTCCTGGCCGACACCGAGGGCCGCCGGGACGAAGCCCTCCTGGCCCTCTTCCACCGCCGGAACCTGCGGGCCCAGATGCTCAACGCGCCGGCCGGCTCGGCCATGGCCAGGCACAATCCGATCCAGGCGTTCACCTCGTAGTCGAAACGGAGGTCAGCATGGCCCGCCCGCAGGAAGCGTCCGCCCCCCGCCACCACCGGGACCACGGCGGTCTCGCCCGCCTGGTCGAGCGCCTGCTGGGTCGGGACGCCCCGATCGCCATCTCCTGCTACGACGGCAGCACGGCGGGACGGCCCGACGCCACGGTGCGGCTGGTGGTGCGGTCCCCGGACGCCGTCCGCCGGGTGCTCACCGCGCCCGGCGAGCTCGGCTTCGGCCGGGCCTACGTGGCCGGCGACATCGACGTCGAAGGCGACCTCTTCGAGGCGCTGGCCGTCGGCACGGCGGCCCGGCCCCACCTCGGTGCGCTCGAGCTCGTCGAGCTGCTCCGGTTCGTCGGAGACGGGGTCGTCCACCGGCTGCCGCCGCCGCCGGAGGAGATCCGGCTCCGGGGCCGGCGCCACTCGCCCGAGCGGGACGCGGCGGCCATCGCCCACCACTACGACGTGTCGAACGCCTTCTACCGCATGGTCCTCGGGCCGTCGATGACCTACTCGTGCGCGGTCTGGCCGGACGGCGCCGGCGACGCGACCCTCGAGGAGGCCCAGGCCGCGAAGTACGAGCTCGTCTGCCGGAAGCTCGGGCTGCGTCCGGGCATGCGGCTGCTCGACGTCGGCTGCGGCTGGGGTGGGATGGTCCGCCACGCCGCCCGCCATCACGGGGTCAGCGCCGTGGGCATCACGCTGTCGGCCCGCCAGGCCGAGTGGGCCGAGCGGGCGGTGGCCGAGGACGGGCTGGGCGACCGCGTCGAGATCCGGGTGCAGGACTACCGGCACGTGACGGACGGGCCCTTCGACGCGGTCAGCTCCATCGGGATGTTCGAGCACGTGGGGCTGGCCCGCCTCGGCGAGTACTTCACGACGCTCCACGGGCTGCTGCGGCCCGGCGGTCGGCTCCTCAACCACGGCATCAGCCGTCCCTTCGGCGGTGAGCCCCGCTTGCACCGCAGGGGCTTCGTCGATCGCTACGTCTTCCCCGACGGTGAGCTCCACGAGATCGGCGCCGTCGTCTCGAAGGTGCAGGAGGTCGGCTTCGAAGCCCGCCACCTCGAGAGCCTCCGCGAGCACTACGGGCTGACCCTTCGGGCCTGGGTGGCGAACCTCGAGCGGAACTGGAGCGACGCCGTGGCCGAGGTCGGCAACGGGCGGGCCCGGGTGTGGCGGCTCTACATGGCCGGCTGCGCGCTCGGCTTCGAGTCGGGCCGGACCCAGGTGCACCAGCTGCTGGCGGTGAAGCCCGACGGGGGCCGGAGCGGCCTCCCCCTCCGCCCGGCGTTCGAGGGCTGAACGGGGGCCCGCCCGGGGACCGATCGCCCCGGCGGGTCAGAACGCGTCGAGGATGCGGCCGAAGCGGGCCGCCACGTCCGCTCGGCGCTCGGGGTGGGTGAACAGGTGGAGCCGGCCGTCCCGGATGGCGTCGAGCACCCGGGCGCCCACGTCGGCCGGCTCGAGCACGCCGGGCTCGGGGGCGGGCGGGGCGGCGGTCGGTGCCGGGTCGGGCTGGCCGGGCGCCTGCCCGAGCCGGCTGCGGACCCGGCCCGGCATGACGACGGTGACCCCGATGGGGGCGCCAGCCGCCACCAGCTCGGCGTGGAGGGTCTCGCTGAGGGCCAGCACGCCGTGCTTCGACACGTTGTAGGGCCCGATGCCGGGCACCGGGGTGACCGCGGCCATCGACGCCACGTTCACCACGTGGCCCTCGTGGCCGGCGGCGAGCAAGCGGGGGACGAAGCTGCGGACGCCGTGGACGACGCCGAGGAGGTTGACCCCGAGCACGAGGTCCCAGTCGTCGAGCGGGAGCTCCCAGCTCCGGCCCGGCCGGACGACGCCGGCGTTGTTGCAGATCACGTGGACGTCGCCGAAGGCCTCGATGGTGGCCTCGGCCAGCGCCTCCACCTGGTCGGGGTCGCCGACGTCGGTGACGACGGCGACGACGTCCCCGCCGTCGGAGGCCAGGCGGGCGCGCTCGGCGAGGAGCCGCTCGGTGTCGAGGTCGGCGAGCACCACCTTGGCGCCCGCGGCGAGCAGCGCCTCGGCGATCCCGAGCCCGATGCCGCTGGCCCCGCCGGTCACGACCGCCACCCGTCCCCGCAGCTCCCGCACGCCGGTCATTCAAGCCGCCTGGCCCGTCCGCCGCCGCCGGCCGGACTCGTGGCGGACAGCCGTTCCCCTCTGCTAGAACGACGTTCTCACGCTGCCGGGCGGTGGGCGGCCGGCAGCAAGCCGGCGGCCGCAGGGGCGACGGCGCCACGACAGGGACAGGGGGGCACGATGGCCTGGGACTTCTCGACGGACCCGGAATGGCAGGAGCAGCTCGACTGGATCGAGCAGTTCTGCCGGGAGGAGATCGAGCCCTTCACGCTTGCCTTCCCGGCCGTCGGCTTCGGGCGCACCGAGCGGCTGCCGACGGCGGTGGCGGCCCACCTCGACGGCCTCAAGCAGCAGGTCAAGGACCGGGGCCTGTGGGGGATCTTCCTCGACAAGGAGATCGGTGGCCCCGGCTTCGGGCAGCTGAAGCTGGCCCTCGTCAACGAGATCCTCGGCCGGTACGGCGCCGCGCCCGCGATCTTCGGATGCCAGGCGCCCGACACCGGGAACATGGACATCCTCGCCAAGTACGGCACCGAGGAGCAGAAGGAGAAGTACCTCAAGCCGCTCTTCGAGCAGCGCATGAGGTCGTGCTACTCGATGACCGAGCCCCAGGGCGGCTCCGACACCCGCAGCTTCAAGACCCACGCCGAGCGGGACGGCGACGAATGGGTGATCAACGGCGAGAAGTGGTTCTCGAGCTTCGGGAAGCAGGCCGACATCATCATCGTGATGTGCAACAACGGCATGTTCATCGTCGAGCAGGGCACGCCGGGACTCGAGTTCCTGCTGGGGTCGGGCATCCACGCCCACATCCGGTACAACGACGTCAGGGTGCCGGCCGGCAACCTGCTCGGCCCAGAGGGCGGCGCCCACGCCGTGGCCCAGTTCCGCCTCGGCGGCGGCCGCATCCACCACGCCATGCGGTCGGTGGCCCAGGTGAAGCTGGCCCTCGACATGATGTGCGAGCGGGCCATCTCCCGGGAGTCGCGCGGCCACCTCGTGTCCGAGTACCAGATGGTCCAGAACGACATCGCCGAGTCGTACATGCAGGTGGAGATGCTCCGGCTGCTCGTGCTCCAGACGGCCTGGAAGATCGACCAGGGCGGCACGCAGGAGACCCGGGTCGACATCGGGGCCTGCAAGATCCAGGCCGCCAAGACCCTGCGCGACGTCGTGTACCGGGCCCATCACATCCACGGCGCGCTCGGCACCACCGACCTCACGCCGCTGCAGCGCATGTGGGCCAGCGTGCCCACGATGGCGATGATGGACGGACCCGACGAGGTCCACAAGGTCGTCATCGCCAACCAGCTCCTCAAGCGCTACACGCCCCACGAGGGCCTCTTCCCGCGGGAGTACCTGCCGGCCAAGCGGGAGGCGGCCCGGGCCCGGTTCCAGCTGATGATCGACGGCGACCCGGCCGTGAAGGAGCACGTCGAGCAGATGGACCGCTACGCCGCCATGGCCGGCTGACCGATCCCGTTCCCTGTCGACCGGAGTGGACGATCCCCGCTCAGTCGACAAGGAGCGGGACGCGGGTCGGGTTCGACGACAGGAGGGGGAGGGGACGTGAAGCTGCGGGACAAGGTGGTGGTGGTGACCGGCTCGGGCAACGGCATCGGTGAGGCCTTCGCCCACCGGTTCACCGCCGAGGGCGCCCACGTCGTGGTGACCGACATCGAGCCGGACGCGGTCGAGCGGGTGGCGTCCGCCATCGGCAGCGTGGGCCTGGCCGTCGACATCACGGTCGAGGAGAACGTGCTGGCGGTGGCGGCCCTGGCCCGGGAGACCTACGGCGAGATCGACGTCTGGTACAGCAACGCCGGCTACTCGGGACCGCCCCAGCCCGGCGACCTCCAGTCGAACGACCTCTGGGACATGACCTGGCGGCTGCACGTGATGTCCCACGTCTACGCCGCCCGCGAGGTCCTGCCGGCAATGGTCGAGCGGGGCGAGGGCTACCTGCTCCAGACGGCCTCGGTGATCTCCCTGTCGACCCAGGCCGACAAGGTGACGTACTCGGTCACCAAGCACGGCGCCTTGTCGCTGGCCGAGTGGCTGGCCATCCACTACCGGCCCAAAGGCGTGCGGGTGTCCTGCTTTTGCCCGGGCGCCATGAACACGAGGATGTTGCGGGGCAACGGCTTCCCTGCCGACCACCCCGTCATGCAGATGGCCCTGACGCCGGAGCAGGTCGCCGCCATCGTGGTCGACGGCATCGACGCCGAGCGCTTCCTGATCACGACGGACGAGGGCGCCGAGCAGGTGCTCGTGGAGAAGGCGAAGGACTACGACGGTTGGATCGAGCGCACCGGGGCCCGGTTCGCGTGAGCGCCACCGTCACGACGACAGAGGAGGGGCGATGACCCTGCCCGACTTCGATCTCACCGGCCGGGTGGCCGTCGTCACCGGTGGCTCCCGCGGCATCGGGAAGGCCCTCGTCGAGGGCTTCGCCGCGGCCGGGGCCGACGTGGTGATCGCCAGCCGCAAGCTCGACAACTGCAGGGCGGTGGCGGCCGAGGTCGAGGCCACCACCGGCCGGCGGGCCCTGCCGGTGGCCTTCAATGTCAGCCACTGGGACGAGTGCGACCGCCTGGTCGAGACGGTCTACGCCGAGTTCGGGCACTGCGAGGTGCTGGTGAACAACGCCGGCCTCTCGCCGCTCTACCCGGACCTGCCCTCGGTGACGGAGGAGCTCTACGACAAGACCCACGCCGTCAACGCCAAGGGCCCGTTCCGGCTGGCCTCGCTCTTCGCGGCCCGGATGTTCGAGGCCGACGGCGGCTCGATCATCAACGTCAGCACCACCGGGTCGTGGCGCCCGGACTGGAGCGACCTCCCGTACGCCATGGCCAAGGCCGGCCTGAACGCCCTCGCCCTCGGTCTCGCCGGGGCCTACAACCCCAAGGTCCGGGCCAACGTGGTGCTGCCCGGCGCCTACGACACCGACATCGCCACCCACTGGGCTCCGGGCTCGATCGAGCGCATGAACGAGTCGAACCCCATGCGGCGCATCGGCCAACCCCGCGACATGGTGGGCATCTGCCTGTTGCTGGCCAGCGACGCCGGCAGCTACATCAACGGGGCGCAGATCAACGTCGACGGGGGATCGGCCCGCACCCTCTGAGCCCTCCCCGAGCCCGCAAGCGGCCGCTCGATCCGACCCGCAGTCCCGAACCCGTCCCGCACCACCCGACCACGAGGAGCGCCATGCCGGCCAAGCCGCTCGACGAAGCCGAGTTCACCGACCGCCTCCGGGCCTCCTTCCCCGGACGCGAGGTGGCGCCGATCACCCCGCTCACCGGCGGGGCGTCGAGCCTCACCTTCTGGACCACGCTCGACGGCACCGAGAAGATCGTGGCCAAGGTGTCGCCTCCCGGGCTCGAGCCGGTGCGCAACCGGGACATGCTCCGCCAGGCCCGGGCCCACAAGGCGCTCGCCGGCACCGGCGTGCCCGTGCCCAACGTGCTGGCCGAGGACGCCGGCGACCCGCCGGACGTGCCGCCCTACTTCGTGATGGAGATGGTCCCCGGCGAGTGCATCGAGCTGAACTTCCTCCCGCCGGACGACCCCAGGCCGGCCGACTGGGTCCGGGGCCGCCAGCTGCACACCGCCCGTCTCATGGGCGAGCTGCACAAGGTCGACCCGGTGGCGGTGGGGCTCGGCGACGAGCCCGAGACCAGCCTCACCGAAGAGGTCCAGCGCTGGAAGAACTCGCTCGACGTGTGCGACGAGGACCTCAAGGCCGGCACCGACGACGTCTACGAGCGGCTGCTCGCCACCGTGCCGGCCGCCGAGCCGTCGGCGCTGCTGCACGGCGACTTCCGCACCGGCAACGTGCTTGCCGAGGAGGACCACGTCACCGCGGTGATCGACTGGGAGATCTGGTCGCGCAGCGATCCCCGCATCGATCTCGCGTGGTTCCTGGTCTTCGTGGAGGACGAGCGCCGCGAGTCGCCGCCCGGCACCCCGAGCGTCGACGAGCTGCTCGAGACCTACGTGGCGGCCCGGGGCGCGCCCGTGGCCGACCTCGACTGGTTCCGGGCCCTGGTCCGCTACAAGCAGACGGCCACCGGCGCGTTCATCACCCGCAACGCCCGCCGCCGGGGGGCGCCGGTCACACCGGTCGACAACTCGACGAGCTGGCTCCTGACGTCGGCCCGCCAGCTGCTCGGCTAGACCTGCCGCCGTGCTGGCCGCCATGTGCCGGGCCTACGGCCCGCCCGAGTTGCTCGTCGTCGAGGTGGTGCCCGATCCGGTGGCCGGGCCGGGCGAGGCCGTGGTGCGCATCGAGGCGGCCGCGGTGAACTACCCCGACCTCCTCCTGGCCGCCGACAGGTACCAGATCTCGGTGCCGCCGCCCTTCGCCCCGGGCAGCGAGTTCGCCGGCGTGGTGGAGACGGTGGGGGAGGGCGTCACGGCGGTCGCGCCCGGCGACCGGGTGCGGGGCGGCTCGATGGTCGGTGCCTTTGCCCAGCGGATCGCGGTGCCGGCCGGCGGGCTCGACGTGCTGGCCCCGGGCGTCGACCTCGCCGCCGCGGCCGCCTTCCACGTCGCCCATGCCACCGCCTACCACGCCCTGCGCAGCGTCGGCGGGGTGGCTCCCGGCGACTGGGTGGTGGTGCTCGGCGCCGCCGGTGGGGTGGGGCTGGCCGCGGTCGAGCTGGCCAAGATCCTGGGTGCCCGGGTGCTGGCGGCGGCGTCGTCGCCGGCCAAGCTCGAGGTGTGCGCGGCGCGGGGGGCCGACGCCCTCGTCGACTACACGGTGGAGGATCTCAAGGACCGCATCAAGGTGGTGACCGGGGGCGGCGCCGACGTCGTGATCGACCCCGTCGGCGGCCGCTGGGCCGAGGAGGCGCTGCGGGCCACCCGTTGGGGCGGGCGCTTCGTGACGGTGGGCTTCGCGTCCGGTGAGATCCCGCGCATCCCCCTCAACCTCGTGCTCCTGAAGGGCGTGGTGGTGAAGGGCTTCGAGATCCGCACGTTCGCCCAGCACGCGCCCGAGGAGGCCGCTCGGGACGCCGCCGAGCTCCAGGCGCTGTTCGCCGGGGGGACGGTGACGCCGCACATCTCGGCGTCGTTCCCCCTCGAGGAGGCCGGGGCCGCCCTGCGGTCCCTCGCCGACCGCACGGCCACCGGCAAGGTCGTCATCCTCCCCTGGGCCTGACCGCCGGGCCCGCCGGCCCTGCCGCCGCGTGCCATCCGGTCGCCGCGTGCCATCCGGTCGCCGATTGTGATCCGATTGGCGCGTGATCGGCGTGCTGCGGGGGCGGGTCAGTCGGCTCGAGGTGCTCGCCGCTGGCGCGGCCCTGCTGGTCCTCGGAGCGTTGGTCGTCATCGAGCCGGCCATCCTCGAGGCCCCGTTCCAGAGCAGCCGCACGGTCGCGTTCACCTTCGGTGGCACCGCGATCGCGGCCGTCGCCTTCGTCGGCCTCCTGGCGCTGCGGGTGCCGGCGCCCGTTCGCCTGGTCGTCCTCGGCGCTCCCTTCGTCGTCGTCAACGCCTGGCTGCTGACACCGTTCTTCGAGGACGACGTCGTGGACGAGGGCTTCGTGGCTTCGATCGACGGCGCGCCGCGGGCCGGGGTGGTGGCCGACGGTCCGGACGGCGCCACCACGGCCAGCCCGCCGGGTCCGGTGCTCGTCGGCTCCGGATCCCTACGGGGTCTCGCCGGCCACCGGGGCTCCGGCGAGGCCGGCGTCTTCCGCGACCCGACCGGCGTCCTCACGCTCCGGCTCGAGCAGCTCGACATCCACAACGGGCCGGATCTCGAGCTGTATCTCGTCCCCGGCGCCGAGCAGCGGTCACCGGCGGCCCGGTCGATCCACCTGGGGCCGCTGCGGGGCAACGTCGGGAACCTGACCTACGAGCTTCCCGCCGGGACGTCCCTCGACCCGGGGCCGTGGACCGTCCTCATCTGGTGCGAGGCGTTCTCGGTCGAGTTCACCGCCGCCACGCTGACCGTCACCTGACGGGCGGCCGCCTGAGAGGCGGCGCGGGCGGTTCGGACCTCCGGTCCGCGGCCCTGTCGCGGCGACGCGGATGCCGGGGGTGGCGCAGTGGGGCCCGGGGGTGCGCGAAGGTCGTCCGGATGGATCGGGTGTCGACCACCGGCGGCATCCGCCTGCGGGCCACGGCGGCGTTCGACGTGGGGCGATCGGTGGCCGAGGGGTGGCGCCGAGAGCGCGTCAGCGGCCTCTCGGCCGAGATCGCCTTCTTCTGGGTCCTGAGCCTGTTCCCCGCCCTGCTGGCCCTGGCCGCCGCCCTGGGCTCGCTGGACGCGCTCGCCGGCAGCGACCTCGCCGAGCGGGCGAAGGCCGAGGTGCTGGGCTTCCTGAGGGACACCCTCACGGAGGAGGCCAGTGGCACGGTCGACGCGGTGGAGGAGGTCTTCTCCGGCTCCAGCCCGGGCGTGCTGACCGTCGGGGCGGCGGTGGCGGTCTGGTCGGCGTCGCGGGGATTCAACGCGCTGATCCGGACGCTCGACCTCGTGTACGGCCTGAAGGAGCGCCGCGGGTACCTCGCCACCCGGGCGCTGGCGCTGGCCCTGGCGGTCGGCAGCGTGGTCGTGATGGCCTCGACGCTCGCCATGCTGGTCCTCGGCCCGCTGCTCGGCACGGGGGGCGAGGTCGCCGATGCCGTCGGCCTCGGCTCGGCCTTCGCCACCTGGTGGGAGCTGGCCCGCTGGCCCACCGCGGCGGTCGTGCTCGTCGCCTGGTCGACGACGGTGTTCCACCTCGGGCCCAACCACCGCACCCCGTGGCGCTGGGACCTGCCCGGGGCGGTGCTGACCGCCGTCGCGTGGGCCCTCGCCTCGCTGGGGCTGCGCGCCTACCTGGCCCTGGCCGGGGGCGGCAACCAGGTCTTCGGGGCGCTGGGGGGCGCGCTCATCGTGCTCCTCTGGCTGTACCTGCTGGCCATGGGGCTGCTCCTCGGCGGGTTGCTCAACGCTGTGCTGGCCCGGCGCCACGCTCCCCCCGGCACGGCCGCGCCGGGGTGACCGCACGGGCCGCGACCCTCGTCCCCGTCCCGGCGCCGGGGCGGGCGCGGGTCGCTACGCTGCCCCGGTGGCCGACGCGTCGCTCGAGGACCACGCCGGGGGCATCGAGCTCCAGATGATCGAGATCACGGAGCAGCTCGAGCGAGCCACCGTGCAGGGCCGCAGCGAGGACGTCGCCGCGCTCGAGGCCACCTTGCGGGAGCTCGCCGACGAGCTGGCCCGCACCGCCGAGGCGCTGGCCCGCCCGGTCCCGCCGTCGCGGATCGACCCGTAGCGCCGGCTGGGGCGCCGCCGGGCCCACCCGTCGACGGTCGGTCGGGCCCGGGGCTAGACCACGTCGGGCATGTCGATGAAGCCCTTGCGCTTCTGGAACCGCCAGCGCCCGTCCTCGCGCACCAGCTCGTCGACGTGGTGGCCGACCGAGGAGATGAAGGGCTTGCCCTCGGCATCTCGGACGATCACCGTCCACATCACCTCGCCGGTGGCCCGGTCGCCGTCGAGCTCGATGCGGGGGCTGCTCACGATGTGCAGGCCGCCGAGCCGGCCCTGCTCCCGGGCGGTGGCGCCGCCGCCGAAGTGCTCCTGGACGGCCTTCTCGATGTTCTCCCGACCGTCGGCCCGGGCCGGCCCGAGCCGCATCTGGCCCTGCTCGGCGTAGAGAGCGGCGTACTCGGCGAAGTGGCCGCGGTCGAGGTGGTAGCAGTAGGACTCGAACAGGAGCCGTATCTCCTCGATGTCCTCGAGCCGGCGGAGGCGGGCCTCCAGGTTCGCGAGATCGGTGTTCGTCGAGCCGTCGGCCATGGTTGCGACCCCCCTGGGTGCGTCGTCGGACGGCCGGAACGCTAGACCGCAGCCGGGGCATCACCGGCGGTCGCCGGCGGCATCACGGCGACCCCCCGTTCTCTGTCGCGCCCTGCACCCCAGAGGGGCCGGGCGCGACAAAGAACGAGAACGGGACCAGCGTGCCGGTCGGCGCCACGTGCGAGGTACGTTCCGGGTGGTGGGGGAGGGGTCGGGGGCGAAGCGGACGGTGCTCGCCCTGGAGTCGGTGAACTTCCGGCGTTACTTCGCCGGCCAGCTCCTGTCGACCCTCGGCACCTGGATGCAGATCACCGCCCAGATCTGGCTGGTGCTGGAGATCACCGACTCGGGCGCGGCGCTCGGCCGGGTCTCGGCGCTGCAGTTCGTGCCCGCGCTGCTGCTCGGCGCCTGGGCCGGCTCCATCGCCGACCGCTTCGAGAACCGCCGCCTGCTGCTCGTCACCAACGTCTTCGCCGGCCTCTTCGCCCTCGCCCTCGGGGTCCTCTCGCTCCAGGGCTCGCTCACGGTGGGCTGGCTCTACGTGGCCGCCTTCGGCGTCGGCACCGGGAACGCCTTCGACCGGGCCGCCGGGCCGGCCTTCGTCACCTCGCTGGTGCCGGCCGACCACCTGCCGAGCGCCATCGGGCTCTACAGCGTCACCACGTCGGCCTCCCGGATGGTCGGGACGGCGGTCGCCGGCGTGATCGTGGCCACGTGGGGTCCGACCGCCTGTTTCTTCATCAACGCCGCGTCCTACCTGCTCGTGCTGGCCAGCCTGCTGTCGCTGCGGACGGGCGAGATCACCGATCGCCGGGTGCACGGCGAGCCCATCCGGGTGAAGGACGGCCTCACCCACATCCGGGCCCGTCCCATCCTGCGGCGGACCCTCGTCACCACGACCGTCGTTGGCATGTTCGGGATGAACTTCATGATCCTGGTGCCGGCCATGGTGCGGCTGACCTTCGACGCCGACGCCAACTGGTTCGGCATCGCCGAGGTCTTCTCGGGCGCGGGCTCGACCGCGGCGGGGTTCCTCGTCGGGGCGCTCCACCGGCCCACGGCCCGGACGGTGGCGCTCGGGGCGATGGCGATGGGAGCGGCGACGATCTGCACCGGCCTGGCGCCCACCCTCGTGGCGTTCTGCGTCCTGATGTTCGCCGTCGGCCTGGCCGCGGTCGGGTTCATGACCGTGTCGATGACGGTCACCCAGGCCAACGCCGAGCCGTCGATGCGGGGTCGGGTGAGCGCGCTCCAGACGGTGGCGCAGTCGGGCGCGATGCCCATCGGCTCGCTGCTGATCGGCGGGCTGATGTCGGGGATCGGCGTGCGCACGACGATGGTCCTCACCGGCGCCAGTGCGGTCGTGGCCGGCCTGGTGCTGACCTCGCTCGAACGAGCCCGGCCGTCGGTGCTGTGGGCGGACGGCGACGTCGGGCACCCGCCGGTCGAGCTCGACGCCACGCTCGAGCCCCCGGCCCCGCCGGTGCTGCCCGACGGCCCGGGGGATCCCGTCAGCGGGGCGGCCGCGACACCTCGTTGAGGCGGGCCACCGAGGCCTCGTCGAGCACGAGGTCGAAGCCCTCCATGTTCTGCTCGTACTGGTCGTAGGTGCGGGGGCCGATGATCACCGATGTCACGCCGCGGCGGCCGAGGGCCCAGGCGATGGCCACCGCCGTCGACGTCGTGCCCAGCTCGGCGGCCACCTTGCCGACCTCGTCGGCGATGGCCAGGTTGCGGTCGTCGAGCATGTTGGATCCCGGCACGTTGCGGGGCATGTTGCGGACCGCCGCCGCGGGCGACGGGCGGGTCCGGTTGCGGGCGGCCCGGCTGTCGGCCGGCGGCTCCTCGCCCCGGCGGTACTTGCCGGTGAGCACGCCGCCGCCGAGGGGGCTGTAGATCAGGGTGCCGACGCCCTGGCGGAGGCAGGTCGGGAGCACGTCGGTCTCGATCTGTCGGGCGATCAGCGAGTAGCGGGGCTGGAGGCTGACGAAGGGCGTGCCGCCGATGCGGGCCGCGGCCCACTGGGCCTCGACGATCTCGCCGCCGGTGAAGTTCGAGCAGCCGATGTAGCGGACCTTGCCGGCCTTCACGAAGCCGTCGAGGGTGGCCATCGTCTCCTCGATGGGGGTGTCCGGATCGGGGAAGTGGCACTGGTAGAGGTCGACGTAGTCGGTGCCGAGGCGCCGGAGGCTGGCCTCGAGGGCCCGGGTCAGGTAGCTGCGGCTGAGGCCCTGGTCGTTCGGCCCCGGCCCGATCGGCATGCGGCCCTTGGTGGCCACGACCACCGAGTCCCGCCTCGACCGCACCGCCCGGCCCACGACCTCCTCCGACTGGCCGCCGGTGTAGCCGTTGGCGGTGTCCACGAAGTTGTTGCCGGCGTCGAGGAAGGCGTCGACGATGCGGCGGGCCTCGGCCTCGTCGCACGGCGCCCCCTCCTGGTGCCCGAACATCATCGCCCCCAGGCAGGCCCGCGACACCCGCAGCCCCGAGCTCCCCATGTTCACCATCGTCGTCATGGCCGGACCTTACGACCGAGCCGGCCTCCCCCGCGTTGTGTCGTCGCACCCCCGTCGGCTGTGGCGGAGACGCAAGAGAGCGGGCTCAGCGGTCGGCCGGCCGGTGTCACCCCACGGGGGCGGGGGTGATGGTGACCGGGATGGCGGACATGCGGGGCATGCGGTTGATGGCCTGGGTCTCGGCCTCGGCGCTGATGAGCCGGGTGGTGTTGGTGCCGTGGACGGTGGGGTCGTCGTCCTCGCCGGGCAGCCCGCCGAAGGCGTGTGACATCGAGACCACGCCCCGGCGCAGGGTGGCGTCGGCCTCGACGACGGCCCGCACCCGGCCGTGGTCCGACTCGAGCTCGACGGTCGCACCCGACGCCAGGCCCAGCTCGGCCAGGTCGTCGGGGTGGACGGCGCAGGGGTTCCAGGGCTGGCGGGGCAGGCCAGGCACCCGACGGCCGAGGCTGTTGATGGTCTCCTTGGTGCGCCGCACGATCAGGCGGAAGGGCCGGCGGGCCAGGTCGGCGGGCGCCGTGGCGAGCGCGGCCTCCAGCTCGGCCGCCACGTCCGGGGGCAGTACCGCGAACCGGGCCTCGGGCCCGGGGCGGCCGGGGCCGCTGAGCGCCGGACCGACCACCGGCGGGCCGGCCCCGGCCACGAGCAGGCCGTGGGGGTGGTGGCGCAGCTCGTCGAGGGGCACCCGGCCGCGGGTGCTGAACGAGGCCAGCACCTCGTCGGTGGACGGCATCGCCGAGCCCGGGGCGTACTCCCGGCCGGCCACCTGGAGGGTGCGGCCCATGGCCCAGGCCAGGCGCAGGAAGAAGGCCCAGTCGTCGATCGTGCCGGGCGGGGCCTCGAGCACCGCCGGGGTGTACTGGGCGAAGGGCTCCTCGAAGAGGCCCTCGTAGGTGCGGGTGGTGTCGGGCCGCTCCAGGTGCATCACCGGGGCGATCACGTAGTCGGCCAGGCGGGCCGTCTCGGTGGGGAAAGGGTCGACGGTGACGAGGAGATCGAGGGCCCGCAGGGCCCGCACCGCCTTGTCGCGGTCCGGGATGGCGGTGGCCGGGTTGCCGCCGGACACGATCAGCGCCCGCACCCGGCCCGGGCCGGGCTCGAGGATCTCGTCAGGGAGGGAGGCGGTGGGCAGCTCCCGCTTGAGGTGGCCGTAGCCCGTCCGGCTCCGGAAGCCTCGCTCCCACGTGCGGTCGGGCGGGATCACCTGGGCCGGCGGCGACTTGGCCGACCCGAGGACGTTCACGCCCGCGGCCGGCTCGCCCTCCCGGGGGTAGCGGCCGCACACCACGTTGAGGCACCGGGCCAGGTGCTCGGCCAGGTTCGACCACGGCCCCATGTCCGGGCCGGTGCCGGTCATGGCCATGCCCGAGGAGGCGCTGCCGAAGAGGCGGGCCGCGGCGACCACCTCGTCGGCCGTCAGCCCGCACAGCCTGGCCACGACGTCGGGGCCGAAGGGCTCGACGGCCCGCCGGAGCTCGCCGAGGCCGTCGACCCAGCGCTCGCAGAACCCGGCGTCCTCGTGCCCGTCGCGGAGGAGCACGTGGAGCAGGCCGGCGTAGAGGTACGGGTCGGTGCCCGGGACGAGCTGGAGGTGGAGGTCGGCGTGGGCGGCCACCTCCGTCCGGCGGGGGTCGACCACGATGAGGCGCAGCCCCCGCCGCTTGGCATCGGTGAGCCGGCGGATGGGGTCGTGGATCGGGAAGCCGGTGAACTCGCCGCCCTGCAGCGAGACCGGGGGGTTCGAGCCGGCCAGCAGCCAGACGTCGGCGTCCTGGAAGCGCTGCCGGCCGCCGGCCCACTGGCCCAGGCGCCCGTCGGCCACCCACATCGCCGACTGGTCGATGGTCATGGTGCTGAACGTCATGGACGAGCCCATCGTCGCCCACCAGGCGTTGGCGAACGGCGAGGTGAGCGACGAGAACGCAGACTGGGTGCCGGAGAGGAAGGCCACCGAGTCGGGGCCGTGCTCGGCGACGATGTCCTGGAGCCGGGCCGCGATCTCCCCGATGGCGGCCTCGACGTCGACCGGCTCCGGGGTGCCGTCCGGCGCCCGGCGCAGCGACGTGCGGTGGCGGTCCGGCGCGGCGAGGAAGTCGCCGATGTGGCGGCCCTTCGGGCAGCTGAAGCCGCGGGTGTGGGGGTTGTCGAGGTCGCCGACGGCTCGGACCACGCGGTTGTCGACCACGTCGACGACGAGCCCGCAGGTGGCGGCGCAGATGCGGCAGTAGGTGATCCGCCGGTCGACGCCCGTCGCCGGCGCGGTCACGGCCCGCCCGACGCGTCGGCGACGCGCCCGTCCGGCAGCTGCCCGGGCTGGGCCCGCACGATCTCGCCGGTGTGCCGCAGGGGGTCGTCGTCGACCAGCAGGTCGACGATCACGCCCACCGGCACCGCCATCGGGGTGGCCGATTCGGGATCGACGTGGCCGCCCTCGCCGAGCAGGTCGACCAGCTCGGTGCGGGTGAAGCCGGGGTCGACGGCGACGACGCCGATGCCGAACGGGGCCAGGTCCGGCGCCACCGAGTTCGTCAACCGGTTCAACGCGGCCTTGGTGGTCTGGTAGCCGAGGAGCGTGCCGAGCTGGACCGGGTGACCGGCGCGCGACTCGATCACCTCGCGGGCCGGGAGCAGGTCGCCGGCGCCGGACGTGACGTTGACGATCAGGCCGCCGCCGTTGGCCTTGAGGTGCGGCACCACCAGCGCCATGAGCGTGAACGGGGCGTGGACGTTGGCGTCGAACTGGTGCCGCCAGCTGTCACGGGGGTACTCGTCGATCGGCAGGTTGCTGCCCTGCGTGTCGGCGGCGTTGTTGACGAGCACGTCGATGCGGCCGAAGGCTTCGAGCGCGCTGGCGACGAGGCGCTCGAGGTCGTCGGTCTTCGTGACGTCGACCTGGACGGCCAGGGCCGTCCCGCCCTCGGCCTCGATGGTGGCGAGCGTCTCGCCGATGGTGCCAGGCAGCCGGCGCCGGGGCTCGACGGTGCGGGCCGCGACGACGACCCTGGCTCCACGGCGGGCCAGCTCGAGGGCGAGCTGGCGCCCGATGCCCCGGCTGGCCCCGGTGACGATGACGACCTTGCCCTGCAGGTCCACGGCTTCCCTCCCGGAGGCGACGCCCGGAAACTACCGGGGCGGACGGGCCCGGAAGCCCTCGACGGCGGTGGGGAGGGTCGGGAACACGAGGGCCGATCCGATGCGGTCGAGCAGGCCGACCCGGTCGAGGTAGACGGCCAGGTCCTGCTTGACCCGGGCCAGGGCCAGCACCACGCCCCGTGCCGCCAGCTCGTCGTGCAGCCCGAGGAGCATGTCGGTGGCGGTGATGTCGGTCTCGACGTTGGCCTCCACGTTGAGCACCAGCCACTCGACCGGGTCGGGAGCGGTGTCGACGGCACGCAGGGCGCGGGTCCGGAAGTCGTCGGCGTTGGCGAAGAAGAGCGGCGCGTCGTACCGGAACACGACGAGCCCCGGGATGGTGGTGGCCTCGGGGTAGTCGTCGACGTCGTGCATCCCGGCCAGTCCGGGCACGATCCCCTGCACGGCGTCGTGACCCCGGGCCACCCGCCGCAACAGGTCGCCGACGCTGAGGCCCACGGCGATGCCGACGCCGATGAGCAGCCCGAAGGCGACGACACCGCCGGCGGCCGCCACCATGATCACGGCCTCGCTGGTGCGGAAGGCCACCACCCGGCGGAGCTCGCCGACGTCGAGGAGCTGGGCGGCGGCGTACACGACGAGGCCGCCGAGCGCGGCCAGCGGGAAGGCCTCGAGCACCGGCGCGGCGACCACGAGCACCACCGCCAGGCACGCCGCCGCGACGAGCCCGGCCAGGTGGCTCCGCCCGCCGGATGCCACCACCAGGGCGGTGCGGCTGTCGGACGACGAGACCGGTAGGCCCCCGGCCAGGCCGGCGGCCACGTTCGACGCCGAGAGGGCCAGCAGCTCCTGGTCGGCGTCGAGGTCGTCGCGCCCACCCGGTGGGGCGAAGGCCCGGCTGGTGAGCACGTTGCCGCTGAAGGCCACGAAGGCGACGCCGACGGCGGCGCCGAGCACGGCCGGCCAGAGGTGGACCGGGACGTCGGGCAGGCTCGGCGCGGGCAGGCCGGTCGGCACGGTCCCGAGCGTGGCCACGCCGTGGGCCTCGAGGTCGAGGGCGGCGGTGACGACGGTCGCGGCCAGGATGACGAGGAGGGTGCCCGGCACCCGGCGGAAGGGTCGCAGGGCGTAGAGGGCGGCCACCACCGCCAGGCCCAGCAGCAGGGGGGCGGCCTCGAGCTCGTCGAGCCCGGTGGCGACGTGGGCGAGCTCGGGAAGGGTGGCGTCGTGCCGGCTGGGGATGCCGGTCAGGTTCGGGAGCTGGGACACGGTCATCGAGACGGCCACCCCGGCCAGGTAGCCGACGAGCACCGGCTTGGAGAGGAGACTGGCGAGGAACCCGAGGCGGGCGACCCAGGCCACGAGCGAGACCGCGCCGACCGCGACGGCGAGGGCGGCGGCCGCGGTCGGGGGGTCGAGCCCGGGCCTGGCCGCCAGCGCCGCCACCGCCGAGCCGGCGAGGAGGGCGGAGGCGCTCTCCGGCCCGACGGAGAGCGTCCGGCTGGAGCCGACGAAGGCGTAGATCACGAGGGCGGGCAGGGCGGCCCAGAGGCCCCGGACCGGTTCGAGGCCGGCCAGCTCGGCGTAGGCGAGGCACTGGGGCACCAGGTAGGCGGCCACCGCCACGCCTGCCACCAGGTCGCCCCGCCCGGTGGCCCGCCAGCCGGCGAGGCTCTCGAGCCCGGGCAGCCGGGGCCGGCGAGGGAGCAGGTTCACGCGCGCTCGCCCCGTGTCTCTCGGCCCGGCCGGTTCGGCGAGCCGGGGTCAGGCCGGGACGGGTGGGAGGAGGTCGACGGCGGCCTCGGCGAGGAGCGGCACCTGGGTGGCGTAGGCGGCCGGGTCGCTCTCGTCGCCGCCGCCGGCCCCGCCCAGGTAGCGGGCGTAGACGCCCTCGAGGATGCAGGCCAGCTTCCAGTAGCCGAAGGCCATGTAGGTCCGGAGCTCGGCCAGGTCGAGTGGCGACGCGGCCCCGTAGGCGGCGATCAGCTCGTCGCGGCTCGGGAAGTCGCCGGCCGCGATCGGCGCGCCGAGGAGGTCGGGCACGGGGTCACCGGGCTGGGTCCAGTAGACCGCGAGCTGGCCCAGGTCGGCGAGCGGGTCGCCGAGCGTGCACAGCTCCCAGTCGAGGACGGCGATCACCCGGCCCCCGGGGTCGAGCACGGTGTTGTCGATGCGGTAGTCGCCGTGGACGATCGACGCCCGCTGCTGGGCCGGGGCCACGGCCAGCAGGCGGCGGTGGGCCTCGTCGACGGCCGGGATCTCCCGCTGCTTGGTCTGGCCGAACTGGCGGTGCCAGCGGTTGAGCTGGCGCTCGAGGTACGCCTCCCGCCGGCCCAGCTCGCCGAGGCCGGCCTCGTCGGGGTCGAGGGCGTGGAGGGCGGCGAGCACCTCGACCATGGAAGTGGCCGACGCCCGGCGGGCGCTGGCGCCGATGGCGTCGGCGGTCGCCTGGTCGCGCACGACCGCGCCCTCGACGAAGGACATCACCATGAACGGCGCCCCGTTCACGTCGGGGTCGTCGCACAGCCCGAGCGCGGCGGGCACCGGCACCGTGTCGCTGTTGGCGCCGAGGGCGGCGATGATGCGGTGCTCCCGGCCGACGTCGTGGGCGCTCTCGAGCACGTGGCCGAGCGGCGGCCGGCGCAGCACGAACGCCCGGCCGGCGGCATCGTCGACCCTGAAAGTGAGGTTCGACCGTCCGCCCGCGATCAGCGAGAACTCGAAGGGCGGCGTCGCCGAGGCCACGTTGGCCCGGAACCAGTCGGTGACCCGCACCTCGTCGATCCCTTCGGGCATGCGGCGGAGGGTAGCCCCCGCCGCTCCCGGGCCCCCGGAGCCGCACGCCGGACCGGGCGCGCACCGGCGCCACGTGGTAGGTCGGTGCCGTGACGATCGACTTCTCGCTCGAGCCCGAGGTGGCCGCCCTCCGCGACCGGGTGGTGACGTTCGTGGCCGAGGTGGTCCTCCCCCGGGAGGGTGAGGCCCGGGGGCCGCACGGGCCCACCGAGGCGCTGCGGGTCGAGCTGCAGGCCGAGGCCCGGGCCCGCGGCCTCCTGGCCCCGGCCGCGGGGGCGGCGTGGGGCGGCCTCGGCCTCGACCTGCGGGGCTGCGCGCCCGTGTTCGAGGCGGCCGGCTACAGCCCGCTCGGGCCGCTGGCCCTCAACTGCGCCGCTCCCGACGAGGGCAACATGCACCTCCTCGAGGTCGTCGCCACGCCGGCGCAGCAGGCCCGCTTCCTGGCGCCTCTCGTGCGGGGCGACGTGCGCTCGGCCTTCGCCATGACCGAGCCGGCGCCCGGGGCCGGCAGCGATCCCGCCGCGCTGGCGACGGCGGCCCGACCCGACGGCGACACCTGGGTGATCGACGGGCGGAAGTGGTTCATCACCGGCGCCGACGGTGCCGACTTCTTCATCTGCATGGCGACGACGGACCGGGGAGCCACCATGTTCCTCGTCGAGGCGTCGAACCCGGGGGTCAGGGTCGAGCGGCGCATCGGCAGCCTCGACCACTCGTTCGCCGGGGGTCACTGCGAGGTCGTGTTCCAGGACTGCGTGGTGGGGGCCGACGCCGTGCTGGGCGAGGTGGGCAAGGGCTTCGAGTACGCCCAGGTCCGCCTCAACCCGGCCCGGACGACCCACTGCATGCGCTGGCTGGGAGCGGCCCGGCGGGCCCAGGACACCGCGCTCGACTACGTGTCCCGCCGCGAGCTGTTCGGCCAGCCGCTGGGATCGCTCGGGCTGGCCCAGCAGCACATCGCCGACAACGAGATCGACATGGCCGCCACCCGGGCCCTCACCTGGCAGGCGGCCTGGCTGCTCGACACCGGCCGGCCGGCCAACCACGAGGTCGGCATCGCCAAGGTCTTCGCGGCCGAGGCCATCTTCCGGGTGGTCGATCGCGCCGTCCAGCTGTGCGGCGCCTACGGCGTGTCCGACGACTCACCCCTCGGCTGGCTCTTCCGCGAGGTGCGCCCGTTCCGCATCTACGACGGCCCCTCCGAGGTCCACCGCCAGTCGATCGCCCGCCGAGCCGTCCACCGCCGCCCCTGATCCCGTTCGTCGTCGACCGAGCCGGGGGTGGTTCCCGCTCCGTCGACGGAGAACGGGATCAGAGGCCGGCTCGTCGACCCCGCTCGACGGTGCGGGCGGCCAGCTTGCGGGAGGCCTCGTCGATCATCTCGTCGCCGAACATGACGGCGCCGCGGCGGTCGCCGGTGGTGGTGGCCCCGGCGTAGGCGTCGAGCACCTGCACCGCCCGGGCGAACGCCTCGGGGTCGGGCGTGTAGACCTCGTTGGCCAGGGCGATCTGGTCGGGGTGCAGCACCCAGGCGCCGTCGTAGCCGAGGTCGCGGCTGCGGCCGAAGTGGGCCCGGCCCGCATCGGCGTCCCGGACGGCCGTGCAGGGCCCGTCGATCACCTGGACCCCGGCGGCCCGGGCCGCCACCAGCAGCGAGACCCGCACCGACGCGGGCAGCGCCGAGCCGTCGAGCGGGCCGGGCAGCTCGAGCGACGCCGAGAGGTCGATGGGGCCGAGGATCAGGGTCTCGACCCGGGGCGACGCGGCGGCGATCCGGGCCACGTCGGCCAGGCCGGCCGCGCTCTCGATCTGCACCTCGACGCCGATGCCGCCGACCTCGCGGCCGGCGTTGCGCTCGACCTGGGTGAGCAGGAGGTCGAGGGCGGCGACCTCGGTGGGCGAGCCGACCTTGGGGAGCACGACGACGTCCAGGCGATCGCCGGCGGCGGCCACCGCGCCGACCACGTCGAGGTGGGTCCAGGGCGTGTCCCACGCGTTCACCCGGATGCCGACGACCCGGTCGCCCCATTCCCCCTCCCGGACCGCGGCGGCCGCGGCCGGGCGGGCGGCGTCCTTCTCGAGCGGGGCCACCGAGTCCTCGAGGTCGACGAACACCATGTCGGCGGCGAGCCCGGGGGCCTTGGCCAGCATCCTGGCGCTCGAGCCGGGCACCGACAGGCACGACCGGCGGGGCGCGGTGCGGGAGCGCTCGCTCATGCCCGGACGGTAGCGCCGCCCGGGAACCGGGCCCCCGGCCCGGCTCCCGCGGCCCGGCTCTCAGCCCGTGCCGGTCAGCGGGGGTCGTCGCCCCGGCGGTAGTCGATGGTGAGGGCGTCGAGGGCGGCGAGCAGGTCGTCGTCGAGGACCACGCCGACGGCCGCCACGCTGTCGGCCAGCTGCTCCGGCCGGCTGGCGCCGATGATCGGTGCGGTGACGGCCGGGTTGGCGAGCACCCAGGCCACCGCCAGGGTGGCCATCGAGAGCCCGGCCTCCGCGGCGAGGGGCCGGAGGGCGTCGACGGTGGCCTGCTCGCGGTCGTGCCAGTAGCGGGCCCGGTACATGCCGCCCGAGCGACCGACCGTGAACCGAGAGCCGGCCTCCGGCTCGTCGCCGGTGTGCTTGCCGCTGAGGAGCCCGCCGGCCAGGGGGTTGTAGGGGATCACGCCCACGCCCTCCTCCCGGCAGAGCTCGAGCAGGTCGCGCTCGGGCTGGCGGAACAGGAGGTTGTAGCGGGGCTGGACCGAGTCGATCCGGCTGATCCGCAGGGCCTCGCTGCGCCCGAGGGCGCGCGCCACCCGGAACGCCAGCCAGTTCGACACGCCCACGTAGCGGGCCCGCCCGGACTGCACCACCGTGTCGAGGGCGTCGAGGGTCTCGTCGAGCGGTGTGTCGGCGTCGAAGCCGTGCACCTGGTAGAGGTCGACATGGTCCGTGCCGAGGCGGCGGAGCGAGGCGTCGATGGCGTCGAGCACGTGCTTGCGCGAGGTGCCCCGGTCCCAGGGCCGGGGCCCGGTCTGGCCGTGGCACTTGGTGGCGATCAGGACGTCGTCCCGCCGGCCCCGGAGCCAGCGGCCGACGATCTCCTCGGTGAGCCCGGTCGTCTCCGGGCCGCCGCCCAGCGGGTAGACGTCGGCGGTGTCGAGGAAGTCGATCCCGGCCTCGAAGGCGGTGTCGAGGATGGCGTGCGAACGCTCCTCGTCGCATTGCACCCCGAAGGTCATGGTGCCGAGGCAGAGCCGTGACACCTGCAACCCGGTCCGACCCAGCCGTCCGTGGTCCACGTCGCTCCTCCCGCGCCTCGATGCCGGCGGCCCTCGATGCCAGGGGACCGAGTGTGGCAGCGGCTGGCGGTCGGCGCCGCCGTGGGGCTCGACGAGGATCAGGCGGGTGGCCCCGCCGGCCAGGTCAGATGCCGGAGGCGAGGCGCAGGCGGTTGGCCCGGCGGCGGGCCATGACCCGCTGCTCGTCGTTCTCGCCGCCCCAGAAGCCCTGCTCGCGGTGGAGGCGGGCGTACTCGCGGCACGCCACCAGCACCTCGCAGCCGGCGCAGATCACGGCGGCCACGGCCTCCCGCGCCTCACGGGCTTCGGCCTGCTCCCCGTGGGGAGCGAAGAAGTGATGGGTCTGGCCCTTGCAGCCGGCCACGTCCATCCACTCCTGCTGGGCCCATCGGGGCGAGAACTCCACAACTGCCACGTGAACATTGTGAGACATCTCGGTGAATCTGCACAGTGAATGTTTCAGATGACCTTCATCGCCTGGGGCGATGCAGGACGCGACGAACGGGGCCCGAGCGTCCGGTTCGGGCCGCCGGCGACCGACCCGATTGCCTCGGACGCAGCCGTCGCGGGAGGTGGTCGACCGGCCGGCGGCGGGTGTGGGAGCCTCGCCCGGTGCCGGAGACCCGACGACCACCGGAGGCGGGGGGCGACCTGCCGGAGGCCGGCTCGGGCCGGATTCGAGCCGGGGGTGCCGGCGCCGTCGACGACCTCGTGGTGGCGGCGCTGGCCCGGGTGGTGGGTGCGCTCCCCGGCGGGGAGGACCGGCCCGGGCAACGGGCCATGGCCGCGGCCATCGCCCGGGCGGTGGCCGGCGACGAGCACCTCGTCGTCCAGGCCGGGACCGGCACCGGCAAGACCCACGCCTACCTGGTCCCGGCGCTCCTGTCCGGCCGGCGGGTGGTGGTGGCGACGGCCACCAAGGCCCTGCAGGAGCAGCTGGTCGACCGCGACCTGCCCTTCCTCCACCGCCACCTCGGCATCCCCTTCACGGCCGCCCTCCTGAAGGGCCGTTCCAACTACCTGTGCCGGTCCGCCCTGGCCGAGGCGGTGGCGGCCACGGAGGGGCAGCTCCTCGACGACGGCACCCGGGCCCTCGACCGCGACGTGCTGGCCGAGGTGGTCGAGTGGAGCGCCACCACCGTCACCGGCGACCGGTCCGACCTGCCCACGGCGCTCACCGACCGGCAGTGGGGCCGGTTGTCGGTGGGCGTGGGGGAGTGCCCGGGGGCGTCGCGGTGCTCGCACGGCGACGTCTGCTTCGCCGAGGACGCCCGGGCCGCGGCGGCCGCGGCCGACGTCGTGGTGACCAACACCCACCTCTACGGGCTCCACCTGGCCAGCGGCGGGGCGGTGCTGCCCGAGCACGAGCTGCTCGTGGTCGACGAGGCCCACGCCCTCGAGGACGTGGCCGCCGACACGATGGGCCGGACCATGGGGCCCGGCCGGTTCGACAACCTGGCCCGGGCCTTCCGCGGCCTCTTCACGGCCGACCACCCGGCCGCCGCGTCCCTCGACGCGGCCGGCACCCGGCTCGGCACGGTGCTCGAGGCCGCCGTGCCCGAGCGGGGCGACGGGCGGGTCGACCCCTCGTCGGGCGACCTCGCCGTCGCGCTCACCGGCGCCGGCAGCGTGGTGGCCGAGGCGGCCGGCGCAGCCCGGGCCCTCGACCCGGGCGGCGACGCCGCCACCCGCAAGGAGCGGCTCCTGCAGCTGGCCACCCACCTCGCCACCGACCTGGCCGCCTTCGCCGAGCTGGGCGACGGCGAGGTGGCATGGGTGGAGCGGACCGGCCCCGGGGCCGGTGGCGGCGCGGGAGGCGGCGGTGGGGTCGTCCTGCGGTCCGCGCCGATCGACGTCGGGAACCTGCTGGCCGAGCGGCTCTTCACGGGTCCCACCGTCGTGCTCACGTCGGCCACCCTCTCGGTGGGCGGCAGCTTCGAGCCCCTGGCGGCCCGGCTCGGGCTCGACCGCTCGGCCCGGCCCTGGCGGGGCGTCGACGTCGGCAGCCCCTTCGACTACGGCGCCCAGGCCCTGCTCTACTGCGCCGCCCACCTCCCCGATCCCCGGGCCGCGGGGCACGAGGAGGCCGCCCTCCGGGAGCTGGAGGAGCTCGTCGCCGCGGCCGGTGGCCGGGCCCTGTGCCTCTTCACCAGCCGCCGGGCCATGACGGTGGCGGCGGCCCGGCTCCGCGACCGGGTGCCGGGCCAGCTCCTGTTGCAGGACGAGCTGCCCCGGCCGCAGCTCCAGGCCCGCTTCCTGGAGGACGAGACCTCGGTCCTGCTCGCCACCATGGGGTTCTGGCAGGGCTTCGACGCCCCCGGCCGCACCTGCAGCCTGGTGGTGATCGACCGGCTGCCCTTCAGCAGACCCGACGACCCCCTGGCCGAGGCCCGCCGGGCGGCCGCCACGAAGGCCCGGCAGAGCGCGTTCCACGCCGTCGACCTCCCGGCCGCCGCCGTGCTGCTGGCCCAGGGGGCCGGTCGCCTGGTGCGCAGCCGGTCGGACCGGGGCGTGGTGGCCGTGCTCGACCGCCGGCTGGCGACGGCCTCGTACCGCTGGACGCTCGTGCGCTCGCTCCCGCCCATGCGCCGGACCAAGGACCCGGCCGAGGTGCGGCGCTTCCTCGCCGAGGTGACCGCACCGACCTGACGGGGGCGTCGGACCGGAGGGTGGCGCCGCCGTGACCGTGGGTGACACGCGAGCGACCCGAGATCGCAACCGTGACGACGGATCCGGTGCCACCGGCTCGCGCATACTGGCTCGCCATGGCGGCGGTGGTGAAGCGGGGGCTCCGGCGCGTCCCGGCGGCGGTCCTTGCCGGCGTCGGCGTCGTCGTCGCGGTGGCGCTCGTCGTCGGGGGACTGGCCCTCATCCGGCCGGACGAGGGGCCGGCGCCCCTGCCCGAGCGCATCGCCGTCCTCCGGCCTGTGACCCGGTGGCTCCAGGCCTGGCAGGCGGACGACCGTGACGCGATGGTCGCCCTGGCCGGCGTCGAGGGCCGGGAGCGCGAGGCCATGCTCGCCGCCCTCGGCTCGTTCCGGGACGGGCTGGGCGGGTTGCAGGGCGAGGGCGGTGGCCTGCTGACCATCGTCGGCGAGCCCCGGATCGTCGGCGACCGGGCGGTCGTGCCCTTCGACGCCGTGGTCGGGCTCGGTGGGCACGGCATCTGGCCGTACCGGGGCGAGCTCACCGTGGTCAGGGTCGGGGGCGACCGGGACCGCGACCGGTGGCGGCCGGTCTGGGATCCGGGCGCGCTCCACCCGTCGTTGTCGCCGACCCGGCGCTTCGAGCTGGCCCTGGTCTGGCCGGCCCGGGCCGAGCTCGTGCTCGGCGACGGGCGTCCGGCGGCCGGTCGGGTGCCGGCGTCGCTCCTCGGCCGGGTGGCGCCGGCCACAGCCGAGCAGGCCGCCGCCCTGGGACCGCCCTACGTGGCCGGCCACCCGATCGGCGTCAGCGGCCTGCAGGCGTCGCAGGAGCGGGTGCTGGCCGGGACCCCCACCGCCGAGCTGCGCCTGCTCGACGGCGACGACGTGGTCGAGGTGGTGCTGCGGTCCGACGGGTCGCCCCCGAGGACGGCCCGGGTGACGATCGAGCCGGGCACCCAGTCGCTGGCCGAAGAGGTGCTCGAGGTCGTGCCGGAGGGCAAACCGGCCGCGCTCGTGGCCATCCGGCCCTCGACGGGCGACATCGTCGCCGAGGCCAGCCGGCCCTCCGGTGGCTTCGATCGGGCCCTGCTCGGCCGCTACCCGCCCGGCTCGACGTTCAAGGTGGTGACGACCCTGGCCCTGCTGGCCAAGGGCGTCGTCCTCGACGAGATGGTGCCTTGCCCGGTCGAGGCGGTCATCGGCGGGCGGCGGTTCGTCAACGCCGAAGGCCACGAGCTCGGCACCATCCCGTTCCGGCGAGCCTTCGCGGAGTCGTGCAACACGGCCTTCGTGCAGCTGGCCCAGCGGCTCTCGCCGGAGGAGCTGCACGCCGCCGCGGTGTCGGTCGGCTTCGACACCGACCTCGCCGTCGGGGTGCCGACGGCCACGTCGAGCATGCCGGTGCCCTCCGGCCCGGTCGACCAGGCTGCCAGCTCGATCGGGCAGGGCCGCATCCTCGCCTCACCCCTCCAGATGGCGGCGGTGGCCGCGGCGGTCGCCGCCGGGGGGTACCGCCCGCCCCGCCTGGCCGACGCGGGGCCGCCCGCCGCCCTCACGCCCTTCCCGCCCGGGGTGGCCGACGCCACCGCCGAGCTCATGCGGCTCGCCGTGTCGAGCGGCACCGGCACCGCGGCCCGGCTGCCGGGCGTGCCCGTGGGGGGCAAGACCGGCACCGCCGAGTTCGGGACCGAGGTCCCGCCCCGCACCCACGCCTGGTTCATCGCCTTCCGCGGCGATCTCGCCGTCGCCGTCGTGGTGGAGGACGGCGGCTTCGGCGGCCAGGTGGCGGCCCCGATCGCGGCCGCCTTCCTCCGCCGCGCCGCCCTCTGAGGAGACCCTCCGTCTCGTGCGACCCCGGCGACCGCCGGCTCGTGGGGCATGCGGAAGGCAGGGTCAAGCGTGGATGGTCATCGGGCGGCCGCGGGCGTCGACGGTGGCGTCGCCGAGGGCGAGGGCGGTTCCGGCAGCCAGGCGGTGGGCCGTGCGGAGGCAGGCCAGGGCGTCGAGCACGTCGTCTGGGGCGGCGCCCCGGAGGCGGGGAGGGGCGGCCAGCCCGAGGGCGGCGAGGCGCTCGTCCCGGCCGGCGGGGGAGCGCTTGGGGCACGCCATCGGGGCGCCGGCCAGCACCGCGAAGGCAAGCTCGGGCGACACCTCGTGGACCCGGGGCTCCCAGGCATCGTCGACCTCGCGGATCTTGGGGACCAGGTTCCAGGCCTGGATCGACAGGCCCGTCACCGCCTCGAACGAGGCCGCCCCCAGCGCCTCCCGTGACGGGGCGGGGAAGACGGACGACCGCCTGGGGCCGAGGGCGGCCCGGGCGGCCACGTCGCACGCCCGACGGGTGCCGGGGACGGGCAGCCCGATCGGCATGTCCACGGCGACGACGCCGTCGACGAGCCGGAGCACGTCGGCGAACCGGCCCACCACCTCGAGGCCGGCATCGGTCGCCACGACCCACCCGGTCCGGCACCCGTCGACGCCGGCGACGGAGGGTCGGGGGTCGGGTGGCGTGCGAGGGGGGTCGGGCGTTGGGCGCCGGGTGACGGGTCCGGTCAGAGCAGCTCGGTGACGAGGGCGGCGATGGCCGACCGCTCCGAACGGCTCAGCGTGATGTGGCCGAAGAGCGGGTGGCCCCGGAGGGCGTCGATCACGGCGGCCACGCCGTCGTGGCGGCCGACCCGGAGGTTGTCGCGCTGGGCCACGTCGTGGGTGAGGACGACCCGGCTGTTGGCACCCATGCGCGACAAGGCGGTGAGCAGGACCCCCCGCTCGAGGTTCTGGGCCTCGTCGATCACCACGAACGTGTCGGTGAGGCTGCGGCCCCGGATGTGGGTGAGGGGCAGCACCTCGACCAGTCCCCGGGCCTGGACCTCCTCCACCACCGCCGGCCCGGCGATGGCGTCGAGGGCGTCGGCGACGGCGGCCGCCCACGGGTTCATCTTCTCGGCCTCGCTGCCGGGGAGGAAGCCGAGGTCCTGGCCCCCGACGGCGAAGAGGGGCCGGAACACGACCACCCGCTTGTGCACCCGCTGCTCGAGCACCGACTCGAGGCCGGCGGCGAGGGCCAGCACGCTCTTGCCGGTGCCGGCCGGTCCGCCGAGGCTGACGATGCCCACATCGGGATCGGCGAGGAGGTCCATGGCCAGGCGCTGCTCGGCCGACCGGCCGTGCACGTCGAACAGGGTGCGGTCGCCCCGCACCAGGTGGACCCGCTTGTCCTCGTGCACCCGGCCGAGCGCCGACTGCGACCCGGTGGTGAGCGTGACGCCCGTGTTGCAGGGCAGGTCGAGGCCGGCCAGCGCCAGCCGGTCGAGGTCGACCGCCCGCTCGGCGAACAGCTCGTCGATCACGGCGCCGGCCACCTCGAGCTCGACGTGGCCGGTCCAGGTGGCGTCGACGGCCTGCTCGTTGCGGTACTCCTCGGCCGCCAGTCCGACGATGCTGGCCTTCAGCCGCAGCGGCAGGTCCTTGGTGACGACGACCACGTCGGCGCCCTCGTCGGCCAGGCTGCGGGCCACGGCCAGGATGCGGTGGTCGTTGTTGCCGGCGTCGTGGCCGCTGGTGAGCCCGCTCGGCAGGCGGGACGTGTCCTGGTGGTTGAGCTCCACCCGGAGCGTGCCGCCGTCGTCGTTCACGGCCAGGGGCTGGACGATCGAGCCGTGGGCGACCCGGAGGGCCTCGAGGGCCCTGATGGCCTCCCGCGCCGCCCAACCCAGCTCGGGGTGGTCGCGCTTCGACTCCAGCTCGGCGAGCACCACCACCGGGAGCACGACGTCGTGCTCCTCGAAGCGGGTCAGGGAGCGGGGGTCGGCCAGGAGGACCGACGTGTCGAGCACGTAGGTCCGCCGGCCGCCGTTGGCAGCGCGGGGGCGACGGGGCACGGCGTTCATGGTGGACCCCGCTCCTGTCGCGATGGTGGACCCGGGGTCGCGGGGAGGTGGCCGCCCGGCGACCATCTCCAAACCCGACCCCAAGGGTCGACATTTCCCGGGGCGCACCGCTAGCGTCGCCGTGCCACGACCAGGTGCCCCCTCGACCGCCGGGCGGACGACGGCACGCCGGCCCGGCGCCGCCGCCGGGAGGGTCGCAGGCACGAGTCCGCAGCAGAACCCCAAAGGAGCGAACATGGCAGTCCGTCTGGGAGACGAAGCCCCCAACTTCACGGCCGAGACCACCGAGGGCCCGATCGACTTCCACCAGTGGAAGGGCGACAGCTGGGCGGTCCTGTTCTCGCATCCCAAGGACTTCACCCCGGTCTGCACCACCGAGCTGGGCGCGGTGGCCGCCCTCAAGCCAGAGTTCGACAAGCGGGGCGTGAAGGTCATCGGGCTGTCGGTCGACGCCGTCGACTCGCACGCCGGCTGGGCATCGGACATCAAGGACGTCACCGGCGCCGAGGTGAACTTCCCGCTGATCGCCGACCAGGATCATTCGATCGCCGAGCAGTACGACATGCTCCCGGCCACGGCCGGCGTCGCCCTCGCCGACGTCCTCACGGTGCGGTCCGTCTACATCGTCGGCCCGGACAACAAGGTGAAGCTGTCGCTCACCTATCCGGCCAGCACGGGTCGGAACTTCGACGAGGTGCTGCGGGTCATCGACTCCCTGCAGCTCACCGCCAAGCACTCGGTGGCCACGCCGGCGAACTGGAAGCAGGGCGAGGACGTGATCATCGCCAACTCCGTCTCCGACGAGGAGGCCAAGGCGAAGTTCCCCGCCGGCTGGGACGCGAAGAAGCCCTACCTGCGGGTCACGAAGCAGCCGGGCTGACCGGCGGGGCCCCGGAGTCGGGGCTCACGTCACCGTCGGCCCCGGAGACGAGTGCAGCGGCGTCGTCACCCCCGGTGGCGGCGCCGCTCCCGCGCCCGGGAGGCTCCCGGTCCTGCGACAGCCGGGCGAGGGAGGGGCGCACGAACGCCCAGACCCACACCGCGGTGGCGAGCAACCCCAGGCACATCCACTGGGCGCCGGTGAGGCCGAGCACGGTGTCGTCGTAGGTGCGGAGGAAGTCGGTGAGGAAGCGTCCGACCCCGTACCAGACGAGGAACACGCCGACGCCGGTGCCGGCCCGGGAACGCGGCCGGGACAGGAGCCACCAGAGCAGGCCGGCGAGCACCACCAGATGGGCCAGCTCGTAGAGCGCGGTGTTGTGGATCGCCTGGCTCACCACGAGCGGTCCCTCGCGGGTCGAGCCGCCGTCGTAGCGGCTGGCGAAGGGGAACGACGTCGGGCCGCCGAGGTGCTCGCCGACGGCGTAGCAGCCGACGCGACCGATGGCGAGGCCGACGGTGAGGCCGAGCGCCATGCCGTCGAGCAGCCGCCAGCGCTGGAGCCGGTCCCGCCGGCGGATCGACGGGAGGCCGACGGCGACGGCGGCGAGGAAGCCGCCGGAGAACTGCAGCCCCCCCTGCCACACCGCGACCAGGTCCAGGGGCGAGTCGATCTCGCCGGGATGGGTGAGCACCCAGGTGACCCGGGCGCCGACCACGCCGGCCAGCACCATGCGGGTGCCGAGCGAGATGGTGTCATCGGCGGGCACGCCGGCCCGCTCGCCCCAGCGGGCCGCGATGGCGATCCCCAGCAGCACCCCCAGGCCCACGCACAGCCCGAACGTGCGCAGGCTCAGCGGGCCGAGCTCGATGACGGGGAACGTCGTGTAGGGGATCTCGGCCCACATGGTCGCCATCTTCGCACCGGCCCGGGCCGCCCCCGGGGCGGCCCCGGCACCGCCCGGCGCGTCCCGTACCGTGGCGCGGTGCCCGAGCAGCTGGCCCAGGCGGATTCGACGACCACCACGTCGACCGAGGTGCCGCGTGTGGTCGGCGACCATCCCGGCACCGAGCCGGTGGTGGTGGCCGGCGCCGCGCTCCTGGTGACGATCCTCGCCGCCGGCGCGTACGCCCGGTGGCGGACCCGCCGGCCGGGCGGGCCCGCGGCCCCGGTGCCGACCACGGGACCGGCCGCAAAAAGGGGCGGGGGCTGAGGCACGCCCCCCCGACGTACCTCAGCCCGCAACCGCACCTCTCCAGCCCGCAGCCGAGCTGTGGTGTGGAGTTCGAGGGTCACTATCGACCATCCGGGCGGATGTGTCAACTGGCACACTTCCCGAGGGGTCGTCGCACCGGCCGCCCGGCCGGGGCTCACAGGTCGGTGAGGAGCTTGAAGCGCTCGGCCCCGCCGGTGCCGGCGGCGACCCGCTCGGCGTGGGCCCGGAGGGCGCCGGCGTCGTCGGAGCGGTCGATGCCGAAGGTGGTGAGGTACTGCGACCGGTGGGCCTGGAGGGCGGCGACCTTGGCGCCGAGGGCGGCCCCGTCGACGGGCTCGTCGTGGTCGGGCTCGTCGGCCTCCCACAGGAGGAGGGCCGAGGGTCGCCACGACGCCAGCCCCTGCTCGGGGAAGAACAGCGGGTCGCGGGCCGCGACGATGCCCTCGCAGGCGAGGCGACCGGCGTGGCGGTGGTCGGGGTGGAGCCGGTAGCGGCGCCAGGGGTCGTGGCCGAGCACGACCTGGGGCCGCAGCCGGCGGATGGCGGCCGCGACGAGGCCCCGCTCGGGGAGGCCGGAGGCGAGCTCGCCGTCGACCCGGTCGAGGAACACGCACACGCCGCTACCGCCGAGGGCCCGGAGGGCGGCCCGCTGCTCGTCGCGGCGGGTGGCGGCCAGGCGGTCGCGATCCTCGGCCCCGTCCCAGGAGCCCTTCGACCCGTCGGTGCACACGAGGATGCTCACCTCGCAGCCGGCCCCCGCCCACCGGGCCAGGGTGGCGCCGGCGTTGAGCTCGGCGTCGTCCGGGTGGGCCGAGATGGCGAGGGCCCGCTCGGGCACGGCCAGGGGCTCAGCCATCGTGGTCGGCGGCGACGGGTCGACCCGGGTCGGACCCCGTCCGGGCCTCGAGGTCGCCGGGGGCGAGGTCGGCCGGGTCGTCGACGTCGCGCACGAGGTCGGCAGCCCGGACCACGTCGAACGCGAGGCCCAGCCGGGCCGCCTCGGCCCGGTGGCGGGCGAACGAGCCGGGGCCGTAGGCGAACCGGAAGCCGGCGCCGGTCGGGACGACCAGGACGTTCGTGCCGTCGTCGCGACGGTCGGGCACGGCCACCACGCCCGAGCCCCCGGCCAGGGCCCGGAGGTCGCGGGCGTCGGGGAGGTCGCCGTGGGCGACGACCACCCTCCTGCAGCCGGCGCCGGCCAGGGCGTCGACGCCGGCGGCGACGGCGCCGTTCAGGTCGAGGCCGGCCGTCCACGTCACCGCCGCGCCGGCGGCGACGGCCCAGGCGGCGACGTCGTCGTCGTCGCAGGCGACCGTGACGGGAAGGTCGTGGGCCGCGGCCAGAACCCGGGTGGCGAGCTCGCGGGCCAGGTCGGCCCGGGCCTCGGCACCGAGGACGGGGGCGAGCCGGGCCTTGGCCAGGCCGAAGGCCTTCACCGGGACGAGGACGGCGACCTCGGTCCGCACAGGCGGGTGAGTGTACGTACGCTCCCGGCTCATGGCGCTGCGGGTGACGGTGGTCGGCGCCGGCTCGTGGGGCACCACCGTGGCGGCGCTGCTGGCGGCGGAGTCGACGGTGGCGCTCTGGGCCCGGCGGCCCGAGGTGGCCGAGCTGATCGCCACGACCGGCACCAACCCGGTGTACCTGCCCGGCGTGATCCTGCCGCCGGAGGTGGTGGCGACCTCCTCCCTGGCGGACGCCGTCGCCGGGACGGACGTGGTGGCGATGGCGGTGCCGTCCGGCGGGTTCCGGTCGGTGCTGGCCCAGGCCCTGCCCGACCTGCCCGGGGGCGTCCCCGTGGTCAGCCTGGCGAAGGGGCTCGAGCCCGGGACCCGGCTCCGCATGACCCAGGTGGTGGCCGACGTGGCCCCGGGCCACCCGCCGGGGGCGCTCACCGGTCCGAACCTGGCCGGCGAGATCGCCGCCGGCCAGCCGGCCGCGGCCGTGCTCGCCGTCGCCGACGCGGACCTGGCCGCGTGGCTCCAGCCCGTGTTCCACCGGCCCACGTTCCGCGTGTACACGAACCCCGACGTGGTGGGCTGCGAGATCGCCGGCGTGGTGAAGAACGTCATCGCCATCGCGGCCGGCATGGTCGAGGGCCTCGGCTTCGGCGACAACACCAAGGCGACGGTGATGACCCGTGGGCTCGCCGAGCTGAGCCGGCTGGGCGCGGCCCTCGGCGGCGACCCCCGCACGTTCGCCGGCCTGGCCGGCCTGGGCGACCTGGTGGCCACCTGCGCCAGCGAGCGCAGCCGCAACCACCGGGTGGGCGTCGAGCTGGGCCGGGGCCGGGCCCTGCCCGACATCCTGGCCGCCACCCCGATGGTGGCCGAGGGGGTGGCCTCGTCGGCGGTCGTCTGCGAGCTGGCCGCCGGGGCCGGCATCGAGATGCCGCTGGCCGACCAGGTCCGGGCGGTGTGCCAGGGCGTGGCCACGCCGGCCGAGGTGGTCGCCGCCCTGCTGCGCCGGGCCCCCACGAGCGAATGAGCCGGCGGCGGGCGGTGCCCCCGGGCGGCACCGCCGACCTCTCGGGCTGGATCTGGCCGGCCTGGCTGGAGCGCCAGCTCGACCCCGCCTCGCCGGCCCATGCGCCCGACCAGCCCCTGCCGGGCGCGACGAACGTCACCGCCCGGAGCTGGACCTCGGTCGGCAACCTCGACTCGGCGCTCGTGGCGACGGTCGACGGCCACGGCCTGGTGACGGGGCCGGGGGCGGGGTGGTCGCTCGACTGGTGGGTCGGCGCCGACGACCGCTGGCACCTGCCGAGCCGGGAGCCGGCCGTCCGCCAGCGGCTGCTGGAGGGCGCGCCGGTGGTCGAGACGTCGATGCGGGTGCCGAGCGGCGACGCCGTGCACCGCGTCCACGCCGTCCGGGAGGGCGGCCACGAGCTCGTCGTCGTCGAGGTGGAGAACCGCAGCCCGGCCCCCGTGGCGCTGGCCCTGGCGGTCCGGCCGTACGACGGCCGGTCGCTCGTGGCGGTGGGCCGGATCGAGCTGGTCGACGGCACCACGGTCGTGGTCGACGGCCGCCCCGCCCTGTTCCTGCCCCGCCCGCCGAACCGGGCGGCCGGGTCGACGGCGGCCGGGGGCGACGTGGCGTCGGTGGTGACGGCCGGCGCCGCCGGCGACCGGTTCGGCGCGGTCGACGACCCCGACGGGCTGGCCACCGCCGCCTTCGTGTGGCCTCTGCCCCACCGCAGCGCCCTCCGGGTGGCGATGCCGCTGTCGGTGCCGATGGCGGGGCCGGGCTGGATCGGGTGGCGTCGCCGTCCCGGGCGGGGGAGGGAGGGGGTCGGGCCGCGACCGGACCTGGCCGGCCTCCCGGCCGGGGCCCGGGTGGCCAACGGCTGGAAGGCCCACGGCGCGGGCGGCCTGCGCCTGGTCCTGCCCGACGACCGCCTCGCCGAAGGCGTGGCCGCCACCCGCCAGCACCTCCGGGCCGGCACCGACCGGCCGCCCGCCGACCTGCGGGCCGCCACCTGGCTGCCTGGCGCCCTCGACCGGTTCGGCCTCGGCGCCGAGGTCGCCGGCCGGGCTGCCCGCTACCCCGAGGCGCTGCGGCTGGGGGGCGGGATCGGTCTGGCCGGTGCCGGCTCGGCGGGGGAGGGGGCTGCGCTGCACGCCCTGGCCGAGCACTGGCGGCTCCACCGCGACCGCCCGACCGCCGTCGAGCTGGTGCCCACCGTGGCCGCGGTCGCAGGCGCGCTGGCCGCACCGGCCCGCCGCCACCGGGGCGACCTGGGGTCGCCGTGGCGGCTGGCCGGGCTGCTGGCCGCGGCCGAGTTGCTGGGCGCGGCGGGCGAGGTGCGGGGCGCAGCCGACGCCCGCGGCCGGGCCGAGGCGGCTCGTGCCGGCCTCGCCGTCACGGGGTCCGACGACGCCCTGGCCGCCTGCTGGCAGCTCCGCCTCGTCGGCCCCGACGACCCCCGGGTGCGGGCGGCCCGGTCGGCGGTGGGGGCGCGGCTCGACGGCGACCTCCCGGCCGGCGCCGGCCTCGACGCCCGGGCCGCGGTCGAGCTGGCGCTCGTCGAGGTCGAGGCCGGCGACCGGCGGGCCCTCGACCGGTTGGCCTGGCTGCTCGAGGTGGCGACGCCGACGTGGACGTGGCCGACGACCGTGCACCCCCGGCTCCGGAGCGGCTCGGCCGGCGACGGCGACGACGTCGTCGTGGCCGCCGGGCTCCTGCTGCTGGTCCGCCAGCTCCTCGTGCGGGAGCGGCCGGCGGGGCTGACCCTGGTCGGGCTCGTGCCGGAGGCCTGGCTGGGCCGGGGACTCGAGGTCCACGACGCCCCGACCACCCACGGCCTCCTCTCCTACGCGCTGCGTTGGCACGGCGACCGGCCCGCCCTGCTGTGGGAGCTGGCCCCGCACGAGGGGGCCGGCGTGGTGGTCCTCACCGCGCCCGGCCTCGATCCGTCGTGGTCGAGCGCCGAGCGCTCGGGCGAGGCGCTGCTGGCGCCGGTGCCCGTCCCGGCGGCGGCGACGCGCGTCGGACTGTCCCCCCGTCGGCGCTGAGCCCGTGTTTCGGTGCTGAGTCGGCGGGACGGCCCGCCGGCGTACGCTCCGGCCCGTGGCCCCTCCCGCTGCGACCACGGCCCCGGTGCTGCGCAGGGCCATCAGGCGCAAGCCCCCGTCGCTCGACCACGAGCGGGCCCTGTGGGCCGCCGGCCACGACGTCGTGGTCGGGGTCGACGAGGTGGGGCGGGGCGCCTGGGCCGGGCCGCTCACCGTCGGCGCCGCGGTGGTGCCACCCGACCGGCGGGTCTACAAGGTGCGCGACTCCAAGCTGCTCCACGAGGCGGAGCGGGAGGCGCTGTTCGAGCGGATCGCGGGCTGGTGCCGGGCCTGGGCCGTGGGTCACGCCAGCCAGGAGGAGTGCGACGAGCTCGGCATGTCGGCCGCCCAGAAGCTGGCCGCCAGGCGCGCCATCGACGGCCTGGGCCTCGAGCCCGACCGCGTGCTCGTCGACGGCAACTGGGACTTCGTGGGCGGGGGCCGCACCGAGCGGCTGGTGAAGGGCGACGCCCGCTGCCTGAGCATCGCGGCGGCGTCGATCCTGGCCAAGGTGAGCCGGGACCGCATCATGCGGGCCGAGGCCGACCACTTCCCCGGCTATGACTTCGAGCGGAACAAGGGCTACCCGTGCCCCCGCCACAAGCTCGCCCTCCAGGGGATGGGCCCGACCTCGATCCACCGCCGCACCTGGGTGTTCATGGACCACCTGCCCTTCACGTCCCTGCACCGGCCGCTGGCGCTGGCGCTCGACGACCAGCTGTCCCTGTTCGACGGCGGGGTTCCTCCCCGGGGGTCCGGGGGTGGGCCGGGTGCCGTGGCCGTCGACCCCTTCGGTGCCGTCGACGGTGCCCCCGCCGGCAGGGACGTCGAGGTGCTCGTCCGGCCCACCCGTCCCGCCGCTGCCGACACCGCCCTCGACGACCCGACCGTCATGCCGGCCTGACCGCGGGCCGGGGACTCCGGGCGGGCCGGTAGCGTCCGGGCGTGGCCGTCGCCCTCGCCGTCTGGACGCTCGTGGTGTGGGCCACCCGGGTCCGCAACGTCGTGGCCGACGGCGGTGGGGCAGGCGAGCTGCTCGTGCCGGTCGGGCTGACCGCCCTGGCCGTGGCGGCCCTCGTCGACCGGCGCCGCGGGGCGTCCGTCCTGGCCGCGGCCACGGTGGCGGTGTGGGGGGTGCGGCTGCCGCTGCTCCTCGCCCACGACCACCCCGGTCCGTTCAAGGTGGTCCACGCCGTGCTGGCCGTGGTTTCGATCGGCCTCGCCGCCGCCGTGCTGCGTTCGACCGGCCCGGGGCTGCGCCGGCGTCGCACCGCGCCGGTGGACGGGACCGCCCGGGTCCGCCAGGCCGGCTAGCGCCCGCCGCTCGGTCGGCGGCCGGGTCGGGCTCGTCGCTTGGCCACGCCGACCCCCGCCCGTGGACCGGATCCCTCCGGCTCTTCGGCCGGCGCGGCCACTCGATCCGGGTCGGGCTTCGTCGGCACACCGCCGGTCGCCGTCGTCGATCCCGCCCCGGACGAGCCGGTGCAGGGCGCGGTGCGCATGGACCTGGGGCGCCCGGGCGGCGCGGGGTAACCTGCCGCCCGCCATGGGCCAGCTCATCACCGTCGTCTCGAAGCCGTCGCCCCGACCGGGCGTGCTGCGCCTCGAGACCAACCGCAACCTCACCGGCATGGGCCACGAGCGCTACGCCGGCCCGGCCGACGCCACCGGCGACCGGCCGGTCGACCAGCTCGCCCGGCGGCTGTTCGAGGCGGACGAGATCGAGTCGATCCACATCTACGGCAACATCATCACCGTCGACCTGGCCAAGGGCGCCTCGGGCGCCGACCTGGCCGAGGTGGTGCGCGAGCTGTTCGTCCACTACCTGCCCGGCGTGCTCCCGCCCACCGACGAGGAGCTCACCGGGGTGGCGCCGGCCGCCGAGGCCTAGCCCGGCGGTCCCGGCCGCCGACGGCACGCGGGAGCGTCGTCGCTACCGCCCGAGCACGCGGCGCCAGCGCGCTTCGGCCAGCGAGTACACACCGAAGGCGGCGAAGCCGGCCGCCAGCACGACGAGCACCGGCGGGCCGTACCACTCAGCCGCCACCTCCTTGAGGGCCCCGTCGAGGCCCTTCGCCTCGGTGGGGTCGAGGGTGATCGCGGCCCGGACGACGAAGAGGCCGACGAGCGTGAAGCCGGCGCCCCGGCCGAGGTGGCCGGCGGTGCCGAGGACCCGCACGGTGCGCTCGCTGGCGTCGCCGAGCTCGCCCCGCTTGAGCCGCTCCATGAACGAGCCCGTCACGGCCCGGTAGCCGTTGAAGAGGCCGACGCCGACGACGGCGAGGCCGGCACCGGCGACGAGCAGGCGCCCGCCCGGCCAGCCCAGGGCGACGGCGGTGAGGGACTGCTCCTCCTCGCCGCCGTCGCCGCGGTGGGTGACGGCGAAGCGGGCGATGCTGATGGCGAAGCCGATGTGGAGCACCGCCGTCGCCAGCGACCGCAGCCGGGTGCCGGCATCGGCGTCGGCCTCGCGGCTGGTGCGGCCGGTGGCGGCTTCGGTGGCCCGCCAGACGGCGTAGCCGACCATGCCGAGGGCGAGGGCGGCCAGCAGGGCGGTCCCGTAGGAGCGGGCCGCGATGGTGGCCACGGCGCCCTCGCGGTCGGCCTGCCGTCCGTGGTCGCCGAAGGCGACGAGCAGGGCCAGCCAGCCGACGAGCAGGTAGACGAGGCCTCGGGCGGCCAGCCCGGCCCGGCCCAGGATCTCGACGCCGTCGGCTGCCTTGGCGCCGGGGGCGGTGGTGGTGAGCGGCACCGCCCTGAGTTGCCCCCGGGGCGCCCCCGGCAACCTCCCGTTCCTTGTCGACCGAGGTGGAACGACCCCGCCTCAGCCGACAGAGAACGGGGTGTGGGGGCCGCCCGGTGATACGAACAGGTGTTCGATTACACTGCCGGGGATGGCACTGGCGGAGCAGAGGGCCGATGGCCGGCCCGGGGGCCGGGTCGAGGGCTGGGTCGAGAGCTGGCTCGAGGATCCCGCCGACGAGTGGGTCGACCCGGTGCTCGAGCCGGTGGGGGCACCGCCAACCGCGGATGGCGAGGTGGGCCGGGCCGGGCGGGCGGGTGGTCGGGCGGGGTCGGTCCACCTCCCCGACCGGAGCCCGGGGGCGAGGGCGGCGCTGGCCCGGGTGGCCGAGCGGACCCGGCCCTCGGCCCTGGCCCGCCAGCGGGCCCTGCCGGTGCTGCCGGCGCTGGCCGGGCTGCTGCCGGACGGCCTGCGGCGGGGCTCCACCGTGGTGGTGGAGCCCGGGCCCGGCGCCACCACCCTCGCCGTCGCCCTGGTGGCGGCGGCCTCGGCCGACGGCAGCTGGGTGGCGGCGGTGGGGGTCCCGTCGCTCGGCCTGGCCGGGGCGGTCGAGCTGGGGATGGCTCCCGAGCGGCTGCTGCTCGTCGACCTCGACCTCGACCTCGACCTCGACTCGAGCTCGAGGGTCGAGCCGCACGGTGGCCGTGGGCGGTCCCCGGTCACCGCCGCCACGGTGGTGGCCGCGCTGGTCGACGCCGTCGACGTGGTGGTGCTCGGGGCCCGGGTGAGCCCGGCCGAGGCCCGCCGCCTGGCGGCCCGGGCCCGTGAGCAGGGGGCGGTGGTGGTGGCCCTCCCCGGTCGCTGGCCGGGGGTGGCCGACCTGCGGGTCCGGGTGGGCGGTGCCACCTGGGAGCTGCCCCACCGGCGTCTGGTGGCCCGCCGGGTGGAGGTGACGGTGGCGGGCCGGGGCGCCGCCGCCCGCCCCCGACGGTGCCCGCTGTGGCTCCCCGCCCCCGACGGCGCCGTCGCCGTCGTCGATGCCGAGCCGGGCGGGGATGCCACCGCCCCCCGGGCCGGGTGGGCCCGGCCCGGGGGGCCGGTCGCCGCGGTGGCGGGATGACGCCGCCGACGACGCCGATGTCCACCACCAGCACCACCACGGCGGCGACACCCACCCGCACCCTGCTGGTGTGGTGCGCCGACTGGCCGGTCGTGGCCGGCGGGATCGGACCGGGCCAGCCGGCCGTGGTGCTGCACGCCAACCGGGTGGTGGCCTGCTCGGCGGCGGCCCGGGAGGACGGGGTGCGGCGGGGGCTGCGCCGGCGGGAGGCGCAGTCCCGCAGCCCCGACGCCGTCGTCCTGGCCGCCGACCCCGACCGCGACGCCCGGGCCTTCGAGCCGGTGGCCGCCGCCGTCGAGGCGCTGGCCCCCCGGCTCGAGGTGGTGCGCCCCGGGGTCCTGGCCGTGGCCGCCCGGGGGCCCTCCCGCTACTACGGCGGTGACGACGAGGCCGCGGCCCGGGTGCGGGCGGCGGCCCTGGCCGCCATCGCCGGCCGGGCGGCGGTGGGCGCGGGGGTGGCCGACGGGCTCTTCGCCGCCCTCCTGGCTGCCCGTGACGCCGGCGGCGACCCATCCGCTCCCACCCCCGGGGGATCGGCGGCGGGGGGCGTGGTCGTCGTCCAGCCGGGGGCGGCCGCCGCCTTCCTCGCCCCCCGCCCGGTGGCGGCGCTGGCGCGGGTCCTCGTGGAGGACGCGGTGGTCGACCTGGTCGAGCTGCTCCGCCGGCTGGGGCTGCGCACCCTGGGGGAGGTGGCGGCGCTGCCCCCGGCCGACCTGCTCGGCCGGTTCGGACCGCTCGGGGCCCGGGTGTCGCGCCTGGCCCGGGGTCTCGACGAGCACCCGCCCCGGCCCCGGCCCGTCCCACCGGAGCTGGTGGTGGCGGCCGAGGTCGACCCGCCGGCCGAGCAGGTCAGCCAGCTCGCCTTCCTGGCCCGGGCCCTGGCCGCCGAGCTGGGCGACCGGCTGGCCGGTCGGGGCCTCGTCTGCACCCGCATCTCGATCGAGGTCGAGACCGAGCACGGGGAGACCCTGGCCCGGCGCTGGCGCCACGAAGGGGGCCTCGGGCCGAACGAGCTGGCCGACCGGGTCCGCTGGCAGCTCGACGGCTGGCTCCAGGCCCCCCGAGGCCGGCCGACCGGGGGCGTCAGCCTCCTGCGGCTGGTGCCCGAGCAGGTCGGCCCGGACGTGGGACGCCAGCTCGGGCTCTGGGGCGGGGCCCGCGACGGCGACGTCCGGGCCGCCCGGGGTGTCGCCCGCCTCCAGGGCCTGCTCGGTCCCGACGCCGTCCGGGTGCCGGAGCGCCGGGGCGGGCGGGGCCCCGGCGAGCAGCTGGCCCCGGTGCCGGCCCACGCCGTGCGCCTGGGCACCCCGGCGGCCACGGCCGATGCCGGCCGGCCCTGGCCCGGCCGGCTCCCGGCGCCGTCGCCGACGCTCGTGCACGCCGTCCCTCCGCCGGCGCTCCTGGTCGACGCCGCCGGCCGCCCGGTCGAGGTGACGGCCCGGGGGCTGCTGAGCGCCGAGCCGGCCACGGTGGCCGTGGGTGGCCGGCCGCCGGTGGCGGTGGCGGCCTGCGCCGGGCCGTGGCCGGCCGAGGAGCGGTGGTGGGATCCCACCGCGGCCCGCCGCCGGGCCCGCCTCCAGGTGGTGCTGGCCGACGGCACCGCCCATCTCCTGGTGGTCGAGGCCGGCCGCTGGACGGTGGAGGCGACCTACGACTGATGTGGAACGGCCGCCGGGCCCGCCCCGGCGCGACCCGACCGAACTGGGTGCCACTGAAGCTGTGGTGCGGCTTCAGTGGCACCCAGTTCAGTCCGTGGACGCGTCCACCGATCCGCGGCCGTCGTCCGGCGGGCGTAGCGTTCCGGCCCGGCCGGCCGAGGACGGGAGGGTGGCGATGTCGAAGGCGACGATCCTCACCGTCGACGACGACGTTGCCGTGTCCCAGGCCATCACCCGAGACCTCCGCCGCCGCTACGGCGCCGACCACCGGATCGTCCGGGCCGGCTCGGGTCGGGAGGCCCTCGCCGCCCTCGAGGAACTGGCCCGCAGGGGGCGGCCGGTCGCCCTGGTGGCGTCCGACCAGCGCATGCCGGGGATGACCGGCATCGAGCTCCTCGGCCTGGTCCGCCAGCATGCGCCGGACGCCAAGCTCGTGCTGCTCACCGCCTACGCCGACACCGAGGTCGCCATCAGCGCGATCAACGACATCGGGCTCGACCACTACCTCCTCAAGCCCTGGGACCCGCCCGAGGACGGCCTCTACCCCGTAATCGACGACCTCCTCGAGGACTGGCACCGGGCCCACCCGGACGAGACGATCGACGTGCGGGTGGTGGGCCACCGCTGGTCGGAGCGCAGCCACGAGATCAAGACCTTCCTCGCCCGCAACCACGTGCCCTACCGCTGGCTCGACGTCGAGCGCGACGCCGACGGCCGCCGCCTCCAGGAGCTGGCCGGTGCCACCCCGGGCGAGCTGCCGCTGGTGCTGGTGGCCGAGGCCGAGGCGCTCCGGGCGCCGACCACCCGGGCCGTCGCCGACGCCGTCGGCCTGCGGACCGTCGCCGAGCAGCCGCTCTACGACCTGTGCATCGTCGGGGCCGGTCCGGCCGGGCTGGCCGCGGCCGTCTACGGCGCGTCCGAGGGGCTCCAGACGGTGGTCGTCGAGCGGGAGGCGCCGGGGGGCCAGGCGGGCCAGAGCGCGGCGATCGAGAACTACCTCGGCTTCCCCAAGGGCCTCTCGGGCGGCGACCTCACCCACCGGGCCGTGGCCCAGACCCGCCGCTTCGGCGCCGAGATGGTGCTGGCCAACGACGTGGTCGGCTTCGAGGTGCGGGGCCCGGTGCGGGCCGTGTGCCTGGCCGACGGCGCCAGCATCGAAGCCCGGTCGCTCCTCGTCGCCACCGGGGTCTCCTACCGGCTCCTCGACGGGCCCGGGCTCACCGAGCTCTCCGGCCGCGGGGTGTACTACGGCGCCGCGGCGAGCGAGGCCCGGCTGTGCGAGGGCGAAGACGTCTACGTTGTCGGCGCGGCCAACTCGGCCGGCCAGGCCGTGCTCAGCCTGGCCGCCTTCGCCCGCAAGGTGGTGCTCGTGGTCCGCGCCGACTCGCTCGAGGGGTCGATGTCCCGCTACCTCGTCGAGCGCATCCGCGCCGCGCCCAACGTCGAGGTGCGGCTCGAGACCGAGGTCTCGGGGGCGGCCGGCGACGACCACCTCGAGACCCTCTCGCTCGCCCACCGGGCCACGGGGGCGGTGGAGGAGGTGGCGACCAACTGGCTGTTCGTCTTCATCGGCGCCTCGCCCCGCACCGACTGGCTCGGGCCGGCCATCGTCCGCGACGAGAAGGGCTTCGTCGTCACCGGCCCCGAGCTGCTGGCCGGGGCCGATCAGCGCTGGCCGCTGAGCCGGCCCCCGCTGCTGCTCGAGACCAGCGTTCCCGGCGTGTTCGCCGCCGGCGACGTCCGCCTCGAGTCCATGAAGCGGGTCGCGTCGGCCGTCGGGGAGGGCGCCATGTCCGTGCACCTCGTCCACCGCTACCTGGCGTCGAGCTGATGGACGTCGGCGAGCTGCGACCGCTGTTCCTCTTCGAGGGGCTCGACACCGAGGTCCTGGCCGACCTGGCCGCGGCCGGCGAGGTCGTGCCCTTCGACGAGGGCGATGTCCTGTTCCACCAGGGCAAGCCGGCCGACGCGTGGTGGGTGCTGCTCGAGGGCCGGGTCGAGCTGTTCCGACGGGCCGGCCGCGAGGAGTCGATGGTCGGTGCGATGGAGCGCCCGGGTGTGTGGGCCGGCGGGTTCCGGGCCTGGAACGACACCGGCAGCTACATGGCCACCGGCAGGGCGTCGGCCGCGGGGCGCATGTTCCGCGTGCCGTCGGACCGCTTCGGCGACTGGGCCCGCTCGACCTTCCCGCTCGGTGCCCACCTGATCGCGGGCTTCTTCCAGACCGTGCGCACCATCGAGTCCGTCGCCGGCCAGCGGGAGGCGTTGGTCGCCCTCGGCACGCTGGCCGCCGGCCTGGCCCACGAGATCAACAACCCGGCGTCCGCGACGGCCCGGGCCGTGGACGCCCTCGAGGAGACGTGCGACGACCTGCTCTCGTCCCTGGTCCAGCTCGGCGAGCGGTCGCTGCCGGCCGAGCGCTTCGTGGCCGTCGACGCCCTCCGGCGCGAGCTGGGGCCGGCGCCCACGAGCGCCGGCGCCCTCGACGTCGCTGACCGCGAGGACGCCCTCGCCGAGTGGCTCGAGGGCCATGGCGTCGTCGAGCCGTGGCGGATCGCGCCGGCGCTGGCCGCGGCCGGTGTCGACACGGACTGGTGCGAGCGGGCCGGCGAGATCCTCGACGGCAACACGCTCGAGCCCGGCCTCGCCTGGGTGGCGAGCACCTTGTCGGCGTCGTCGCTGCTGGCCGAGATGAAGGAGTCGACCTCCCGGGTGTCCGCCCTGGTGGCGGCGGTGAAGTCGTACTCCCAGCTCGACCGGGCGTCGCTCCAGGTCGTCGACGTCACCGAGGGCCTGGAGAGCACCCTCGTCATGCTCGGCCACAAGCTGCGCGACGGCGTGACCGTCGTCCGCGAGTACGGCGCAGACGTGCCGCCCGTCGAGGCCAACCCCGGCGAGCTCAACCAGGTCTGGACGAACCTCTTCGACAACGCCATCGACGCCATGGCGGGTGAGGGCACGCTCCGGCTCGTGACCCGGGTCGAGGGCGACTCGGTGGTGGTGGAGGTGGTCGACTCGGGGCCGGGCATGGAGCCCGAGGTGCGGGCCCATGCCTTCGATCCGTTCTTCACCACCAAGGACGTGGGCAAGGGCACCGGCCTGGGCCTCGACATCTCCCGACGGATCGTGGTCGAGCGCCACGGCGGCGAGATCACCATCGAGGGCGGGCCGGGCGAAACCGTGCTCCGGGTCCGCCTGCCTCGTCAGCGACCTTCGTAGGAGCCGGCCGGCCCGGGTCGAGGCGGGGCGGGGCGGGGGACGGGACAGACTCGGGGGATGGCGGGCTCAAGGGGCGAAGAGGACGACCGGACGCTCGAACGGGTCCGACGCCTCTGCCTCGGCCTGCCCGGGGCCGAGGAGGCGGTGCTGCAGCGCCGCCCCCTGTTCCGGGTGGGGAACCGGCGCTTCGCGCTGTTCAACGGGTCGGCGTCCCCGCCGAGCGCCCGCTGGGACGCGTCGGGCCGGTCGCTCCACTTCCTGTCCGACCCGCACGAGCTGCCCGCGCTCAGGGAGGATCCCCGGTTCGTGCCCTCGCCCCACCACGGCCACCGGGGTTGGCTGGCGATGCGGCTCGAGGGCGCCGATCTCGACTGGGACGAGGTCGCCGAGCTGGTGGCGTCGGCCCACCGCCAGGTGGTGCCCCGGCCGGAGCGGTCCGGTTGAGGTTCGTCTCCTGATCTGTGAACCCTTGTGCTGCTTGGGTCTCTTTGCGTTCGGGGTTGTGGCTGTCACTACTTGCCGGTAGCATCGAACAGGTGTTCGAGCAGCGGATGGCGGTGCTGGAAGCCGCGGTCGACGGGTTGTCGGTCCCGGCCGGGGGTCGGGCGTTGGCCCGGCTGGTGGCGTTGCGGCACCGGCTGGATGCCGTGCTGGCGTTGGCGGTGGGGGCGTTCGAGCGGGACGGGCTGTGGGAGATCGACGGGGCCACCTCGATGGTGGGCTGGTTGCGGGACCGGGCCGGGGTCGACCGGCGCGACACCGCCCGGTTGCGGGCCACCGGCCGCCACCTGGCCCGCCTCCCGGTCGTCGCGGCCGCTGCCGTGAACGGGACGCTGTCGGGCGGGCAGGTCCAGGCCGTCGTGCGGGCCGTCCCCGACGGGGCGGTGGACGTGATGGCCTCCCAGGAAGCCGACCTGGTCCCGACGCTGGCCGGGTTGACGTTGGCGGACACGGTCACGGTGTTGCAGGCGTGGCGGGCCCGGGTCGACGCCGACGGCACCGACCCGGGGGTGGAGCCGGTGCGGTCGTTGCAGCTGTCCCAGACCATCGACAACCGGTGGGAAGCGTCGTTCAGCCTGGACGCCGAAGCCGGCGCAGTGGTCGACACCGCCATCCGCCTGGCCACCACCCGCGACGTTCCCGGGGAGGTGGTGCGGACAGCGGCGGAGCGGCGGGCCGACGCCCTGGTCGACGTGTGCCGGAGCTTCCTCGACCTCCAACACGGCAAGCGGGGTGGCCGGCACCGGCCGCACCTGAACGTGATCGTCGACACCGACCGCGACGGGCACCCCCGGTCGGCCCAGGTGGTCGACGGGCCGGTCCTGCCGGCCCGGTCGTTGCGGCGTTTGTTGTGCGACTGCACGTTGCATCGGGTCGTGCTCGGCGCCGACAGCACCATCCTCGACCTCGGCCGAGCCACCCGAACCATCCCCGCCCCCCTCTGGAACGCCCTCGTGATCCGCGACCGGCACTGCCGCTACCCCGGCTGTGACCGGCCCGCCCACTGGTGCGACGGCCACCACCTCCAACCGTGGGAACACGGCGGGGAGACCCGACCCGACAACCTCGTGCTCCTCTGCGTCCGGCACCACCACCACCTCCACAAACCCGGCTGGCACGCCAAGCTCCTCCCCGACCTCGCCCTCGAGGTCACCGCACCCGACGGCACCCACCACACCAGCCCCGCCCCCCGCACCCTCACCCGAGCCACAGACCCGGGGAGCGGGCCACCCGACCGGGGACCGCCCTGACCGGCCGTGGCGGCGTCCCGGGTGGCGGACCGCCGGACGGGGACCACCCTGGGTCGCCGTGGCGGCTTCGTCAGCGTGGCTCGCGCCGGGTCGAGAGCTCACCGCCGCCTCGTTCGGCTCGACCGGCAGACGCGTTGGTCTGGGCGTGGACGCGACGGAGGCGCCGCCGCGCCGGGCGCGGTCCGGGACGCGGGGCGCCTCGGCTGCTGGCGGGCGTCGTCCGGAACGCGGCCCCTCAGTGCTCGGCGGGCGCCGTCCTGAACGCGGGCACCTCGGTGCTGGCGGGAGGGGCGAGCGAGCGGGCAGGCTTCGCGGCGTGGCCGCAGAGTTCCGGAACAGGTCGGCCCAGCTGTGGTTGGCGATCTCGTCGGGGATCGCGGCCGTGATCGGCCTGGCCATGCTGACGAGCCCCGACACGCGGATCCCGGGGCTGCTCTTCGTGGTCGTGTGGGGCGCGGTGGCGTTCCGGGCGCTGCGGGCGTCGAGCGTGGTGGTCCGGGAGCACGACGTCGAGATCCGCTCGATCGTGCGGACGAAGCGGCACCGACTGGCCGACGTGGGCCGGGTGGAGGTGGCCTACAGCCGTCTCGGCCTGTACGGCTCGGGTCGGGAGTACCTGGTGTTTCTCCGTACCGACGGTCGGCAGGAGTCGTTCATGGAGCTCAACAGCCGGCCGCCCCGCGATCCCGACGGCGACTCCGTCGTCCGCCAGGCCGCGGCCCACATCAACGACCGGCTGGGCGGGCGCCCCGACAGCTGAAGGGCGCTCCGAGGGGACGCCCGGGCGCACCTGGCGGGGCGCAGGGGAGGACGAGGCTCAGACGGGCGGGTCGCCGAGGAGGCGGGCTGCGTTGGCCCGGCCCACGAGCTCGAGCTCGTCGTCGGTGAGCGGGAGGCCGCGGAGGGCGTCGGCGTAGGTCTGCTGGTCGACGAGCGGGTAGTTGGTGCCGAACAGCACCCGGTCGGCGCCGATGCGGCGCACGAGCTCGGCGGTGCGGGCGGGGGACTCGACGCCGAGCCGCAACGAGGTGTCGGTCACGACGTTGGGGTAGCGCCCGGTGAGCACGGCCACGTCGTCCTCGCCGCCCTGGCCGAGGTGGGCCAGCTGCACGGTGACCGTCGGGTACGACCGCAGCACGGCGTCGAAGTGGCGGGGGTGGCCCCAGGCGGTGTCGCTGTCGTAGCCCCGGGGCCCGCTCTCGCTGAGGACGAACACGCCGTGGTCGCGGGCGCAGCGCCAGACGACCTCCATGGCCTCGTCGTCGGGGCGGGCCCGGATGAACATCGGTGCGATCTTGAGCCCACAGGCTCCGGCGGCGAGCCGCTCGGCCACCTCGGCCTCGACGAGGTCGTCCGCCATGAGCACCGGGTCGAGCCCGACCAGGCAGGCCAGCCGGTCGGGGTGGGCGGTCACCGCGCCGGCGGCCCAACGGTTGAGCTCCCGCCACTCGTCGACCACGTCGGCGGTGGCCCGGTCTCGGTCGACGCCGGCCGCGACGGCGGCGGCCACCATGTCCTGGGCCGGCAGCCAGGGGACGATCATCGTCCGGGCGATCCCGGCCCGGTCCATCGACCGCAGCAGCTCGTCGACGGTGCCCTCCCGGTCGCTGCCGAACCCCCACCGCCCGGCGAAGGCCCGCCCGGCCGCGGCGGTGGGCTGGGTGTGGGTGTGGGCGTCGATCAGCACCTCGGCGGCCATGGCGCCCATCGTGCACCAGCTCGCGTCCCGGGTGCCCCCGGCCCGCGGCCTACCGTCTCGGCGATGAAGCTCCAGGTGACGGCGGTCGAGGGCATCCCGATGGTCGAGCCCGGGGCCGACCTGCCGGCGCTGATCCTCGCCGCCCTGGCCGGCATGGGACTCGACCTGCAGGCCGACGACGTCGTCGCCGTCACGGGCAAGATCGTCTCGAAGGCCGAGGGCCGCCTGGTCGACCTGGCCACCGTCGAGCCCTCGCCCCGCGCCCACCGCCTGGCCGTCGAGACGGAGAAGGACCCCCGCCTGGTCGAGCTCGTCCTCCGGGAGAGCGTCGACGTGATCCGGGCCCGGCCCGGCAACCTGCTCGTGCGCCACCGCCACGGCTACGTGTCGGCCATGGCAGGGATCGACCGGTCGAACGTGGGCGGCGACGACGAGCACGCCCTCCTCCTGCCGGACGACCCCGACGCGTCGGCGGCGGCCATCCGGGGCGGGCTCCTCGCCGCCACGGGCGTGGCGGTGGCGGTGGTGGTCACCGACTCCCACGGCCGTCCCTTCCGCATCGGGAACCTGGGCGTGGCCCTCGGGGTGGCCGGCCTGCAGGCGGTGCGGGAGCTCGAGGGCAGGCCCGACCTCTTCGGCCGGCCGCTCACGGCGGCGTCGGTCGTCCCGGTGGCCGACCTGGTCGCCTCGACGGCGATGCTGGTGTCGGGCGAGGCCGACGAGGGCCTCCCGGTGGTGCTGGTGCGGGGCCTGGCCCTCACCGAGCCGCCGTCCACCGCGGCCGGCCTCCTCCGCCCCCGGGACAAGGACCTCTTCGCCGTCCCCGACCGCGACTACGGCTAGCTCCTCGCCGGCACCGCCGCTTGGAGGATCGAACAGACGTTCGATAGGGTGGGGCCATGGGCTGGCGGAACCCCCCGGTGCCGTGGAGCGAGCTCGAGCAGCGCCTGTCGAGCCGGGCGGCCGGCGGGCGCCCCCCGAGCGCCCCGCCCGGGGCCGACGGGGGCGACAGCCCGGCCTGGTCGCACGTCCGGACGGCCTACGAGCCGCCGGCCGAGGCCGTGCCGGCCCCGGCCGGCCCGGTGGTGCCCTACGCCGAGCTGCACTGCCACTCGAACTTCTCGTTCCTCGACGGGGCCTCCCACCCGGAGGAGCTGGTGGAGGAGGCGGTGGGGCTCGGCCTGACGGCGCTCGCCCTCACCGACCACGACGGCTTCTACGGCATCGTCCGGTTCGCCGAGGCGGCCCGGGCCGTCGGGCTGCCCACCGTGTTCGGCGCCGAGCTCACCCTCGACCTGCCCCGTCCCCAGGTGGGCGAGCCCGATCCCGAGGGCGACCACCTGGTGGTGCTGGCCCGGTCGCCGGCCGGCTACGCCCGGCTGTCCCGGGCCATCGCCGCTGCCCACCTGCGGGGCGGCGAGAAGGGCCTGCCCCGCTCGTCGGTGGCCGACCTGGCCGGTCGCCACGGGGGCGAGTGGCAGGTGCTCACCGGCTGCCGGAAGGGGGCGGTGGCCAGGGCCCTGGTCGATCGGGGCCCGGCCGCGGCCGCCGCCGAGCTGGGGGCGCTGGTCGACGCCTTCGGCCGGTCCCGGGTGGCGGTCGAGCTGTGGGACCACGGCGACCCGCTCGACACCGTCCGCAACGACGCCCTGGTGCAGCTGGCCGTGCAGGCCGGTGTCGACGTGGTGGCCACCAACAACGTGCACTACGCCGCCCCGCCCCGCCGGCCGCTCGCCACCGCACTGGCCGCGGTGCGCAGTCGCCGCAGCCTCGACGAGGTCGAGGGCTGGCTCCCGGCCGCGGCCCTGGCCTGCCTGCGCTCCGGTGCCGAGCAGGCCCGCCGCTTCGCCCGGTACCCCGGGGTGGTGGCCCGGGCGGCCGCCCTCGGTCTCGAGTGCGCCTTCGACCTGGCGCTGGTGGCGCCGGCGTTGCCGCCTTTCCCGTGCCCCGACGGCCTCGACGAGATGGGCTACCTCCGCCGGCTCACCGAGGAGGGGGCCACCGCCCGCTACGGCCCCCGCCACCGCGAGCGCCAGCCGGGGGCGTGGGACCAGATCGACCACGAGCTGGCCGTCATCGAGGCCCTCACGTTCCCTGGCTACTTCCTCGTGGTGTGGGACATCGTCGAGTTCTGCCGCCGCAACGACATCTACTGCCAGGGCCGGGGCTCGGCCGCCAACTCCGCCGTCTGCTTCGCCCTCGGGATCACCAACGCCGACGCCGTCGCCCTCGGCCTGCTCTTCGAGCGCTTCCTCTCCCCGGAGCGGGACGGCCCGCCCGACATCGACGTCGACATCGAGTCCGGCCGCCGGGAGGAAGCCATCCAGTACGTCTACGCCAAGCACGGCCGGGAGCACGCCGCCCAGGTGGCCAACGTCATCACCTACCGGGGCCGGTCGTCGGTCCGCGACATGGGCAAGGCCCTGGGCCACGCCCAGGGCCAGGTCGACGCCTGGTCGAAGCAGCTCGACCACCACCTGCCGGTGGCCGGGGCCGGCGACGCCGACTCGTTCGACATCCCGCCCGAGGTGCTCGAGCTGGCCGGGCAGGTCGAGCACTTCCCCCGCCACCTCGGCATCCACTCCGGCGGCATGGTGATCTGTGACCGGCCGGTCGTCGAGGTCTGCCCGGTCGAGTGGGGCCGCATGGCCGACCGCACCGTCCTGCAGTGGGACAAGGACGACTGCGCCGCGGTGGGCCTGGTGAAGTTCGACCTGCTCGGCCTCGGGATGCTCACGGTGCTGCACGGGGTGGTCGACCTGGTGCGCCGGCACCACGGCGTCGAGGTCTCCCTCGCCACCATCCCGCAGGACCCGGCCGTCTACGCCATGCTCTGCGAGGCCGACTCGGTGGGTGTGTTCCAGGTCGAGAGCCGGGCCCAGATGGCCACGCTGCCCCGCCTGAAGCCCCGGGGCTTCTACGACCTGGTCGTCGAGGTGGCGCTCATCCGGCCCGGTCCGATCCAGGGCGGCTCGGTGCATCCCTACATCCGCCGCCGCAACGGCGAGGAGGCGGTCACCTTCCTGCACCCCCTCCTCGAGCCGGCCCTGGCCAAGACCCTGGGCGTGCCGCTGTTCCAGGAGCAGCTCATGCAGATGGCCATCGACGTGGCCGGCTTCACCGCCGCCGAGGCCGACCAGCTCCGCCAGGCCATGGGGTCGAAGCGGTCGCGGGAGCGCATGGAGCGCCTGCGGCGGCGGTTCTACGACGGCATGGCCGAGCGGGGGATCACCGGCGAGGTCGCCGACGCCATCTTCGACAAGCTGGCCGCCTTCGCCAACTTCGGCTTCCCCGAGAGCCACTCGGTGAGCTTCGCCTACCTCGTCTACGCCTCGGCCTGGTTCAAGCTGCACCACCCGGCGGCCTTCTGCGCGGCGCTGCTCAACGGCCAGCCCATGGGGTTCTGGGCCCCCCACACCCTGGTGCGCGACGCCCGCCGCCACGGCGTGGTGGTGCGCCGGGCCGACGTCAACGAGAGCGAGGCCGCCTCGACCCTCGAGCCCGACCCGGCCAGCGCCGGCGGCGTCGCCGTGCGCCTCGGCCTCAAGGAGGTGCGCTCGGTGGGCGACGACCTGGCCGAGGCCATCGCCGCCGGCCGGCCCTACCGCTCGGTGGAGGACCTGGTCCGCCGGGCCGACGTGCCTCTCGCCGCGGTGGAGGCGCTGGCCACGGCCGGGGCCCTGGCCGGCTTCGGGCTCGACCGTCGGTCGGCGCTCTGGTCGGCGGGGGCGACCGCCCAGCTCCGCCCCGGGCCCTCGGGGCAGCTGCGCCTGCCGGGCATCGTCACCGGCATCCGGGCGCCCGACCTCCCCGGCATGACCCCGATGGAGGAGACGGTGGCCGACCTGTGGGCCACCGGCATCAGCGCCGACACCCATCCCACCGAGCACGTGCGCGAGCACCTGGCCTCGCTCGGGGTGCGCACCTCGGTCGAGCTGCGCCGGGTGGCGGACGGCGACCGGGTGGTGGTGGCCGGGGTGGTCACCCACCGCCAGCGCCCGGCCACCGCCTCCGGCACGGTGTTCCTCAACCTGGAGGACGAGACCGGGCTGGTGAACGTGATCTGCTCGGCCGGCCTCTGGAAGCGCCACCGCAAGATCGCCCGCACCGCGCCGGCCCTGCTCGTCCGGGGCACGGTCGAATCGGCCCAGGGCGTGGTGAACGTCGTCGCCGACCGCCTCGAGGTCCTCTCGCTGGGGGCACCCACCCGCTCCCGCGACTTCCGCTGAACGCGTCCCCGGCGGGACGCCGACCGTACGACGTACTGTCGCTCTCGTGCGCAGGGGGGCGACCCGGAGCTCGTCCGGCATGTTCCGCGTCTTCCGCCACCGCAACTACGCCCTGCTCGCCACCGGCAACTTCGTGAACCAGCTCGGCATGTGGGGCCGCATGATCGGGATCGGCTGGGCCGCCCAGGACCTCACCGACAGCGCCTTCCTGGTCGGGCTGGCCCACGGCTCGCAGTTCCTCCCGAGCCTCCTGCTGGCGCCGTTCTGCGGGCTGGTGGCCGACCGGTTCGACCGGCGCAACGTCGCCGTCCTGGGCAACCTCGGCATGGCCATCCCGTCGGCCGCCATCACGGTGCTGCTCCTCACCGACCGGCTCACCATCACCGGCCTGGTGCTGCTGGCCCTGGTGGGCGGGACCCTCCAGTCCTTCACCACGCCGGCCATCGCCGCCCTCGTGCCCCACGCCGTGCCCCCGGCCGACGTGCCGGCCGCCATCGCCATGAACAACGTCCTCAGCAACGTCAGCCGCTTCCTCGGCGCCGCCCTGGTCGGGGTCATCATCACCGCCTGGGACACCCCGGCCGCCTTCGCGTTCAACGCCGGGTCGCTGCTGGCCGTGGCCGTGCCCTGGCTGGCCTTGAGGGTGACCGTGCCGCCCCGGGTGGTGAGCGACGAGTCGTTCGTCACCCAGCTGGCCGGCGGCTTCCGCTTCGCCCGCCACCAGCCGTCCGTCGGCAGCCTGCTCGTGCTCAACACGGTCGTCGGCCTCCTGATCATGCAGGCGCCGCTCATGCCGCTCGTCACCCGCGACCTGCTCGACGCCGGGCCGTCGACCTACGGGCTCCTCCAGTCGGTCACCGGCATCGGGGCCATCGTGGGTGCCGTCTTCGCCGGGCGGGCGGCCACCGGCACCCGGCTGATGGCGGTGATGACGATCGCGCTGGTGGCGACGGCGGCCAGCGTGCTCGGCGTGGCCCTGTCGAGCTGGGTCGCGGTCTCGGTGGTGGTCCAGATCGTCTTCGGCTTCGGCCTCTTCACGCTGATGACCAGCACGGTCACGGTGATCACGCTGTCGACGCCCGACCGCTACCTCGGCCGGGTCATGTCGCTGCACGGCATGACCATCGGCGGGATGGTGCCGATCAACGCCATGGTGGCCGGCCTCTTCGCCAACCTGATCGGGACCCGGATGACCCTGCTCGTGGCCGGCGCCACGCTCGGCGCCTACGTCGTCTGGTTCGTCGCCCGCCGGCTCGGCCGCATCCACGTCGTCCGCCCCGACGACGAGGCCACGGGCCCGGCGGTGCCCGTGCCCGCGGTCCCCGACGTGGCCGTCGTGCCGGGCTGACGGGCTCGACGTCGACGGGTCGCTCGGCCGGGGCCGGTGCCCTTGGCCGCCCGGCCGGGCGTGCCTAGGGCGCCGACCAGGCGGTGCCCTCGACGACCGGCGAGCGGCCGAGCAGGGGCTCCCACCACGGCCGGTTGGCGGCGTACCAGTCGATGGTGGCGGCGACCCCCTCGGCCCAGGGCACGGAGGGGGCCCAGCCCAGCTCGGTCCGGATCTTCGAGGAGTCGAGGAGGTAGCGGCGGTCGTGGCCGGGCCGGTCGGGGACGATCGTCTTCATCGAGGCCGGCTTGCCGAGGTGGTCGAGGACGGTGTCGGCGATCTGTTCGACGCTCAGCTCGTCGCCGGTGCCCACGTGGTAGGTCTCGCCCAGGCGGCCGTCGGCCAGCACGAGGTCGATGGCCCGGCAGTGGTCGAGGGCGTGGATCCACTCGCGCCGGTTCTGGGTCGAGGCGTAGAGGGGGAGGGGCTGGTCCCGGAGGGCGAGGGTGGTGAAGAGGGGGAGCACCTTCTCCGGGAACTGGAAGGGCCCGTAGTTGTTGGCGCAGTTGGTGATCGTGACCGGCAGGTCCCACGTCTCGTGGTACGACCGCACGACGTGGTCGCCGCCGGCCTTCGACGCGTTGTAGGGGGTGCGGGGCCGGTAGGGGGACCGCTCGGTGAAGGCCTCGTCGGTGTCGAGGTCGAGGTCGCCGTACACCTCACAGGTCGAGACGTGGTGGAAGCGGCGCACGCCGACCCGGCGGGCGGCCTCGCAGAGGCCCTGGGTGCCGAGGACGTTGGTGCGGAAGAACCGGGCCGGGTCGAGCACGGCCAGGCTGTTGTGCGACTCGGCCGCGAAGTTCACGATCACGTCGACGGCGTGCTCGCGCAGCACGTGGGCCACCGTGTCCGTGTCGCCGATGTCGGCGTGGACGAAGGCGACGCCCGCCAGCCCGTCGACGCTCTCGCGGACGCCGGCGTAGGTGAGGGCGTCGAGGACGACCAGCCGATCGCCGGGATGGGCCTCGCGCCAGTAGCGGACGAAGTTCGAGCCGATGAACCCGGCGCCGCCGGTCACGAGGATGGCCACGCCGAAACTCTCGCACGGGTGCGCGGGCGGTGCCGCGCCCCCCGGGCCCGGCGCCGCCCCATCCCGATGTGTGCTCGCGCCGCGCTCGGGTACACCGGGAGCCGCCAGACCCCCGGACAAGGAGCACCACCCATGGACGTCACGAAGATGCTGGAGGCCGACCACCGCAGTGTCGAGGAGCTCTTCGCCGCCATCGAGCAGGCCGAGGCCGCCGAGCGGCAGCCGTCGATCGACGAGCTGGTCACCTCGCTCCGGGCCCACATGGAGCTCGAGGAGTCCGTCGTCTACCCGCGGATGAAGCCGGTGACGGGTGACGAGCCGGTGGAGGAGGGCGTGGTCGAGCACGAGCTCGGCCGCAAGCTGCTCGCCGACCTGGTCGCCCTGGCGCCCGACGAGCCCGGCTTCGGCGCGGCCCTCGACGCCCTGAAGGCCGGCATCGAGCACCACGTCGAGGAGGAGGAGCAGGAGGTCTTCCCCAAGCTCCGGCAGGAGGGAGGGACCGTGCTCGCCGAGATGGCGACCCCCTTCATGACCAAGCGGCTCGAGCTCGGCATGCCGATCGACGCCGAGGGCCTCATGGCCTCGTCCAGCAAGGAGGAGCTGCTCGAGGAGGCGCGGGGCGCGGCCGTCGACGGTGCCGGCTCGATGACGAAGGCCGAGTTGGCCGAGGCGCTCGCCGCCAAGATGGCCTCCTGACCCTCTGGCGTTCGTGTCGCCGGCCCGGCCGATCCCTCGAAACGGGTCCCCCCACCGATTCGGGTCAGGCCGGGCCGGTGGCGCGCCGGGCGGCGGTCAGGGTGCGCCGTCAGGGCCGCCGGTCAGGGTGCGCCGGTCACAGAGGTCGGTTGGCGGCGGGCGATGGTGCGCTGCTCCTCGGTCGTGCCGCCCCACACGCCGGAGGTCGAGGCTCCGAGCGACCGCGCGTAGTCCAGGCAGGCGCCGACCACCGGGCACTCGGCGCAGATGGCGAGGGCTCGGTGGCTCCCGTGACGCGCCGTGTCGTCGAGGAAGTCGACCTCCGGGTGCTGGCGGCAGCGGGCCTCGGCGATCCAGGGCTGGTCCCCGAACCGGCTGGCGCCCGAGGTCGGCCCGGGGAGGTCCGGAGCGGTGTGCAGATCGAGGGCCGTTGCCATCGTGCGGTTCTCCGAGCGCTGGAGGTGCCCGGGGCGCGGCTGCCCACCCGGGCCGGCCGACCCGCCGGGAGCGTCGGGGAAGCGGACCTGACCGGACCACGGTCAGCTGGGCCGGCGGACCCCAGCGTCGCGACGCGTCTGCCACCGGCCCGGGCGACCCTACCGGTGGGTCGCCCGACTCCCTCGTCGCCGTGCCTGCCGCCGGCGACGGCGGGACGAGCGGTCCCGCCGGCCGGGCCCGACCGTTCCGCGGCGGGCCGATGCCGACCCGGGCAGGGCGACGGCGGCGGCGCGTCGAACTGCTCTGCCATGGGTCGTCCGTCTCCCAAGGTCACGATCGGCGCCGCGTTCGTCGCCGAGGCGGCCTGGCTGGCGCTCCTCGGCCGCTTCCTCGTCGGCCTGGTCTGACCGCCGCCCTGCGGCCCCTCGCCGGCGGGTCCCGGCGGCCCCGGGCGAGCGACGGGCCGGCGTCGGCGTCGCGTCGAAGCGGTCGTGCACCCGAGCGGTGCCAACTCGGTCAGCCGGGCGGCGCGTTCACCGTGCCGACCACCTCGAACCACTCGACGCGGACCGGGTCGCTGGCCCCGGCCCGCTCGAGGGCGGCGGCGAGCCGGTCCTCCATGAAGCGCTCCTGGGCGACGCGGCTCTCCCAGAGCTCGAAGACGACCAGCCCGCCGGCGGCGGAGACGACCGCGGCGTGCGAGATGGCGCCGGCGGGGATCTCGTCGCCGAGCGCCAGCTCCGTCATCACCGTCGCGTACTCCTGCCGGGCGTCCTTGCCGTCCTGCGGGTCGAACTCCATCAGCAACGCCTCGGCCATGGTGTCCCTCCCCTCGACCAGCTGCTGGCGGCACGATAACTCTCGTGCCTCCCGGCCCGACAGGGCCCGACCTGCGCTCATCTCCCGGTCGACGAGAAGTGCATGTAGTCCTTGAGGGTGCGCCAGGTGCCGCCCCAGGTCCAGCCGATGTCGGCGAAGGCTCGAACCGCCTCGTCGTCGGCGACGATCATCCCGGGCCGGACGGCGGTGCGGTCGAGGTAGGCCGAGGCCAGCTCGGGCACGACGACCTCGCCACGGACGTACGGGTTGTGGAAGGGGTTGACGTCGACGGCCCGGCCGTGGGCGTGCTCCGACCAGGCCCGGGTGGAGCCGGTGGGCGGGCGGCACACGAAGCTCTCGGTGTTGTTGCCGTCGCCGGTGGGGTGGGCGTCGAGCTCGGCGGCGGTGGTGATCCGCATCTCCTCGATCGGGACCCCGGCGTCGAAGAGGCGGCGGAAGACGTCGACGATGCCGTCGGCGAAGCCGGTCGCGACCAGCAGCTCGCCGGTGTGGGCGGCGCCGTCGAAGCCGCGGTGCACGACGGTCACGTAGCGGAGGCCGTCGACGCCGACCGGGCATCCCTCGTGCCAGGTCGACCGGGCCAGGACGTCGGGCGGAACGGGCGAGACCGTCGACGCGAACCGGCCGTCGGCCGGGTCGGGGAGGTGCCCCGGCGTCCGGAGCTGCCGGTCGACCAGCTCGGGCGGGGTCGGTCGGATCTCGCCGAATCCGTCGGGGCGGCGGGGGAGGAGGCGGGTGCCGAGCCAGGTCGGCCGGGCGAAGCGGTCGGGCAGGGTCGCGACGGTCGTGGTGGTCGTGGTCGCCCCGTCCGGCGCCGACACGGCCGCGGTCGTCGTGCTCGGGGCCGACCCCGTCCTCGAACCCCCGTCGTCACCGCCGCAGGCGGCCGCCCCGGCGAGCACCGCGACCACGCCCATCATCCCGGCCCACCGCCGAAGGCCCCGAGCTCCGTCGACGACGCCGGCATCGTCCCGGCTCCGTCGACGAGGAACGGGGAGGGGGGCCACCGGGCCCGACGGTACGGCGCGGCCGGGCCGCACGGGAGGCGGACCGCCCGCCCGGCGCCGGACGGACCGGGTGGGCGGGGCCCGTAGGCTGCCGGCCTCATGGGCGCGACGGACCTGGCCTGGCTGCTCGACCTCGAGGAGATCGACACCGACCTCTACCGGAGCCCGGTGGAGCCGCTCGAGGTGCCACGGGTCCACCTCTACGGCGGCCTCGTGTGCGCGTGGGCCCTCATGGCCGGGGCCCGGACGGTGGGCCCGGACCGGGCCCCCCACTCCCTGCACGGCTACTTCCTGCGCCGGGGCAACGCCGATCGGCCGGTGATCCTGAAGGTCGACCGGGACCGCGACGGCCGCTCCTTCTCGGCCCGGCACGTCACCGCCGTCCAGGACGGCGAGGTCATCCTCTCGATGCTGGCGTCGTTCCACGTCGAGGAGGGCGGTGCCACGTTCGAGACGCCCACCCGCATGAGCGACGTGCCGCACCCCGACACGCTCGAGGGCAACCCCAACCGGCGCATGGGCTTCGCCGCCCTCGACGTCCGCAACGTGGTGCCCGAGCAGGAGGGCTGGCGCCCCCCCACCCGGCAGTGGATCCGGACCGTCGACCGGCTGCCGGACGACCCGGTCCTGCACGCCTGCGTCATCGCCTACATCAGCGATCTCGGCACCGGCTTCGGCGAGCTCGAGGTGCCGGACCTCCCGAAGGGCGGCCCGACCATCGACCACGCCCTCTGGTTCCACGGCCACCACCGGGCCGACGAGTGGCTCTACCTCGACCAGTGGCCCATCAAGGCCATCGGGGCGCGGGGCCTCTACATGGGTGCGATGCACACCCTCGAGGGCGAGCTGGTGGGCTCGCTCACCCAGGAGGCGCTCCTGCGCCCCGGCATGGGCCCGCCGCCGAACTGGAGGCCGGAGGACGGCTTCCCGCCGAACTGGAAGCCGGGGGACGACTTCCCGACCGCCTGACCACCCGGCCACCGGTCCGCAGGATCGGCCTGGACGCGACGATGGGGGCCCGGAGGCCCCCATCGAACACCGTTGCCGCCGATCGTCAGACGACTCGGACGCCCTGCGCCTGGTCGCCCTTCGGGCCCTGGGTCACCTCGAACTCGACGTGCTGGCCCTCCTCGAGGGAGCGGTAGCCCGACCCCTCGATGGCGGTGTAGTGCACGAACAGATCGGAGCCACCCTCACGGGAGATGAACCCGTAGCCCTTCTCGGCGTTGAACCACTTCACGGTACCGGTTGCCACAACCGATCCCCCTTGCTTGCTGTTGGGGAACGGCCATGATGCGCGGTCCCGCTTGACGGCAGAACGGTACCACCGGCCCCTGCGGCCGGGTCCAGTGTCGACGGGTCGTCACGGTGTGTCGAACGACCACGCCAGTTGGCGGTGCCGACCACCGTCGCCCTGCTTCAATCGAACGGTGGACACGGTCTTCGACAAGGAGACCGCCGTCGAGCACCTCGGCGGCGGTCGTTACGCCGCCAGCGCATCCGAGCGCTGGGGCGCCTACGTCGGGCCGAACGGCGGCTACCTCGCGGCGGTGTTCCTGAACGCCTTCGCCGACATGGTCCACGACCCCGCTCGCCGGGTGCGCTCCATCTCGTTGCAGTACCTCGAGCCGCCGGCCTTCGGCGCCTTCGAGGTCCACGTCAACGTCGAGCGGGCCGGCCGGTCGATGACCTCGCTGTCCGGCCGGCTCGTGCAGGGCGGCCGGGCCAAGGCGCTCGCCATCGCCGCCTTCTCGGGCGACCGGGCCAGCCCGTCGTTCCACGACGCCGTCATGCCCGTCGTGCCCCCGCCGCCGACCGGTGCCGTGCGGGGCGACGCCCGGCTCGAGATCACCCAGGTGCTCGGGTCGGTGCCGCAGAGCGGCGGTCCGGCCGACTTCGGGGCGTGGATCCGCCTCGACGAGCCCAGGCCGCTCGACCCACTGCTGGCGGCGGTCTACGTCGACGGATGGTTCCCGGCCATGTCGCTCCGGGTGGCCCGCCCGGTGGCGGCCCCGACCGTGGACCTCACGATCCACTTCCGCCAGCACCTCCCGCCGGCGGGGATCCCGCCGGAGAGCCGTTACTTCCTCCGCCTCACCTCCCGGGTGGCCCAGGAAGGCTTCGTCGAGGAGGACGCCGAGCTGTGGTCGCCGGACGGGACGCTGCTCGTGCAGTCCCGCCAGCTCGAGGTCGTGCTCCGGGCCTGATGCCGCTCGGTGGCGGCCGGCCGCCAGGCCATCGGGCAGACTCGGCGGGTGCCGAGGAGCGTCCCCCCATGTCTGCCGCTCCCGGGTCCCGGCAGGGGCGCGTCGCCCGGGCCGGTCGCCGCTGGCGGGGCCTGCTCGGCGCCGACCGGGCCGCCGTCCGCCAGGCGCTCGTCGCCCTCGTCCTGAACAGCTCCACCAGCCTGGTGGCGGGCGCGGTCCTCGGCGCCATCACCGGCACGTTCGAGGAGCACCCCGGCCTGCTCGTGCTGGTGCCCGCCGCCATCGGCCTGCGGGGCAACATCTTCTCGGCCGTCGGCACCCGCCTGTCGACGGCCATCCACGCCGGCACCTTCCGCTTCTCCAGCCGTCGCGACACGGTGCTGGGCCAGAACGTGAGCGCCGCCGTGGTCCTCACGCTCGGCCTGTCGCTGCTGCTGGCCGTCATCGCCAAGGTCATCGCCGTCGTCCTCGGGATCGAGGGCTCGGTCTCGATCGGCGACCTCGCCGTGGTGTCCGTGCTCGGCGGGGCGCTGGCCAGCGGCCCGGTGCTGGCCGCCACCATCGGGGTGGCCGGGGGCGCCGTCCGCTACGACTGGGACCTCGACAACGTGAGCGCGCCGCTCGTCTCGACGCTGGGCGACGTGCTCACGCTGCCGGCCCTGTGGCTGGCGACCTCGCTCATCGGCGTCCGCGTGCTCACGCCGACCTTGGCGGTGGTGGTGGCGGTCGTGGGCGGCGTGGCCATGGTCGTGGGCCTGCGCTCGCCGCTCGACGACCTCCGGCGGATCGTGCGCGAGTCGGTACCCGTGCTCGCGGTCGCCTGTGCCGTGAGCGCCATGGCCGGGGTGGCGGTCGAGAAGCAGCTCGACGTGTTCGCCACCTACCCCGCGCTGCTGGTCGTGCTCCCGGCCTTCCTCTCCTCGGCCGGCGCGCTCGGCGGGGTGCTGTCGAGCCGGCTGGGCAGCAAGCTCCACCTCGGCCTCGTGCCCCCGCAGGGGGTGCCGTCGCGTGAGGCCCGGCGCGAGATCGCCCTCGTCGCCCTCCTGGCCGCCCCGGTGTTCGTGTTCAACGCCGCGGGGGCCCACCTCGTGGCCGGGGCCCTCGGCCAGGCCAGCCCGGGCCTGGTCCGGATGCTCGAGGTCACCGTCGGTGGCGGGGTCCTGGCCCTCGCCTTCGTCCTCGTGGTCGCCTACTACGGCACCGTCGCCGCCTTCCGCGTGGGCGTCGACCCTGACACCTACGGCATCCCGATCGTCACCTCGACCGTCGACTTCCTGGGGGCCTTCGCGCTGGTGCTGGTCGTCACCGCCCTCGGGCTCGGATGACCGGGCGTACGCTGAGCGCTGCTGTGGAGGAACGACCGCGCAACCTGAGGACCATGCTCTCGGAAGCGAAGGACACCTCCGAGCTGATGGTCGACCTGGCCTACGCCGCCGTGTACTTCGGCGATCTCCAGATGGCCGAGGAGGTCGACGAGCTCGAGGACCGGCTCAACGACCTCGTGCACGACATGCGGGCGGTGTGCGTGATGGCGGCCCGGGCGCCGAAGGAGGCCGACGCCATGGCGTCCGTCCTCCAGGTCGTCTCGTCCATCGAGCGGATCGGCAACGCCGCCGTCGACATCGCCCGGATCGTCGTCCACCGCCTCGGCATCCCCCGTGAGCTGGTGGCCGACCTGTCCGACGCCGAGGAGGTGGCCCACCGGGTCCTGCTCCGGGAGGGCTCGCACTTCGCCCACCGGCCGCTGCGCGACTTCGAGCTCCCCGTGGCCGTGGGCATGCGGGTCGTCGCCATCCACCGGGGCCGCGACTGGATCACCGATGTGCGGGGCGACGAGGTGCTCGTGCCCGGCGACATCCTGTTCCTGCACGGGTCGCCGTCGGGCATCCCCCGGCTCCGCCAGCTGGCCGGAGCCGACCTGTGGTCGCCGCCGGAGGCGCCGGAGGAACCGGTCGTCACCGACCTCGGCCGGGCCATCGACGTGCTCGTCGAGATGAAGAACATCTCGATGACCTGCGTCGGTCTGGCCTGGTCGGCCCTGGTGCTGCGCGACCAGGGCCTGGCCGCGGAGGTCAGCCACCTCGAGGACCGCCTCGACGAGATGAAGGAGCGGCTGGAGAGCTGGGTGCTGCGGGCCGCCTCGGCCGCGGCCGCCGACCCCACGCCCCTGCGCGGCCTCCTGCACCTGGCCGAGGCCTCGGAGGACCTCGGCGACGCCGCCCAGCAGATGGTGTGGCTGGTCGAGCGCCAGGAGGAGGTCCACCCGATCCTGTCGATCGCCCTCGGCGACGCCGACGAGGTGGTCATGCGCATGCCGGTCGGGGAGGGGAGCCGGGTCGACGGCGCGTCGCTGGCCGAGCTCCGCCTCGACATCGACCCCGGATTCCACGTGCTCGCCGTCCGGCGGGGCGGCCGGTACCTGTACCGGCCCCGGGGCACGCAGCGCCTGGTGGCCGGCGACGAGCTCATCGCCTCGGGACCGAGCGAGGGCGAGTCCCTGCTGGCAACGCTGTGCGGCTGGGTGCTGGTGGAGGACGACGAGACCGGCGAGGACCGGCTCGAGCCCGTGCCGACCACCGCCTGACGGGGCGGTCCCGACCGGGTGTCGGGGGTCGGGGGAGCCGGACCGGCCGGTAGCGTCGGCGCCATGCCGGACGAGCGACTCTGCCTGCTGACGGTCCACGCCCACCCCGACGACGAGGCGTCGAAGGGAGCGGGGACGGTGGCCCGGGCCCGTGCCGAGGGCATCAAGACCGTGCTGGTGTGCTGCACCGGGGGCGAGGAGGGCGAGATCCTCAACCCGGCCATGGAGAGCGACGAGGTCCGGGCCCGGCTCCACGAGGTCCGCATGGAGGAGCTGGCCGAATCCGTCCGGATCATCGGCTACGAGGAGCTGGTGCTCCTCGGCTACCGCGACTCGGGGATGCCCGAGTCCGAGGCCAACGCCGACCCGCGGTCGTTCGCCCAGGCCCCCCTCGACGAGGCCGTCGGCCGCCTGGTCGCCGTCATCCGCCAGCACCGGCCCCACGTCGTGGTCACCTACGACGAGGAGCAGAGTCGCTACCCGCACCCTGACCACCTGCGCGTCCACGAGATCAGCGTCCTCGCCTTCGACGCCGCCGGCGACCCGGAGCGATACACCGACCTGGGCGAGGCCTGGCAGCCGCTGAAGCTGTACTACACGGCCTGGTCGTGGCGCCGCTCGCTGGCCATGCACGAGCGCATGCTCGAGCTCGGCCTCGAGTCGCCGATGTCCGAGGAGCGGCTGGGCTGGATGCGGGAGGCGGGGGCGGACGACCGCACCACGACGTCCGTCCCGATCGACGGCTACGTCAACGTGGGTCGCCAGGCGCTGCTGGCCCACCGCACCCAGGTCGACCCCAACAGCGGGTTCTGGTTCGGGCTGCCTCCCGACGAGCAGGAGCGCATCCATCCCTTCGAGGAGTACGTGCTGGCCCGCTCGCTCGTCGACACCGAGCTCCCGGAGGACGACCTGTTCGCCGGCATCCGGGCCACGGCCTCGCGCTGAGCCGGCTTCCGACGCCGCCCGTGGCCCCCGTCGAGCTCTTCGGCGAGGCATGGTGCGCCGCCGCCTCGGCCCTCGGGCCCGTGACGTTCGACGCCCGGCCGACCGGGTTCTCGGTGCAGGTGATCGTGACCGGCTCGCCGAGCGGTGACACCCGGCTGGTGGCCACCGTCGATGACGCCGGCGGGCTCTCCGTCGGCCCCGCCGACGGCGGCCCGGCCCCGGACCTGGTGGTGACGGTGCCGCGGGCCGAGGCCGCCGCCCTCCTCGCCGGTCGGCTCCGGCTCGACACCGCCTACATGCAGGGACGGGTGAAGGTGGCCGGCGACCACGCCCTCGTGCTGCGGGTCCTCGCCGCCAGCGCCGGTCAGGGCTGGGCTGCCGGGCTGGCCCGGCTGGCGGCGGTGACTGCCTTCCCCGAGCCGGTCTGAGCCGCGCCCGCGGTCAGGCGCCGGCCCGCTGGAGGTCGCGCAGGGCCCGGTAGCCGATGAGGGTGGCCCCGCTGGCGGCCACCTGGGCCCGCACCTTGGGGTCGTCGACGAGGAGCCGGCGGTCGCCGACCCGGCTCTCCCAGTCCGGGGCGGCGGCCCGGAGCTCGGGGGTGTCGGCCGCCGGGTGCAGGCAGAGCTCGGTGACGCCCGGGGCCAGGGTGGCGAGGACGCGGTCGAGCGCGGGCGCCAGCCCGCCGCTGCCTGGGTTCACCACCTGGTCGGGCGAGACGACCCCCTCCTCGGCGGCCAGCCGGCGGAAGGGGAAGCCGATGGTCCGCTCGGCGGCGGCATCGGGCAGGCGCAGCGGGAGGCCGAACTCGACCGCCAGCTCGAGGGCGATGTCGAAGAACTCCGGCCGGCGGGGGAGGGCGTCGAGGTACGAGCTCAGGTGGCTGACGTCGAAGCCCCAGAGGATGGCCCGCTCGACCTGGGTGCGGCACTCCCGGCGGACCTCGTCGAGGTCGGCGTGGTCCCAGAGCTCCGGCACGGTCCGGGGGAAGCCGCCGTCGCCGTCGAGCAGCGACGGGGACCGGGTGGTGGGCCCCCAGCGCAGGATCTCCCACTCGCTGTTCAGGGTGAGCTGCACGCCGAGGTCCTCGCCCCGGTAGCGGGCGGCGGCGTCGCGGGCCCAGGGACCCGGCACGAGGAGCGACGCCACGGTCGCCCAGCCGGCGGCGCCGACGGCCTCGAAGCTGGCCAGGTTGGCGGCATGGCAGGAGCCCACGTCGTCGCAGGTCACGATGAGCAGGCGATCGTCTTCCCGGTGGCCGAGGCGTTCGGCCAGTGACGGCGGCACGGCCCGACGCTACCGGCCGCCTTGCGCGGGGCAGCTCCCCCACAGGCCCGACCTGGCCGACCTGGCCGACCGGGCGGCGGCGGCCAGCTCGGCGGCGTGGGCGCTGTTCGGCGCGATCGTGAGCGTGTCGGCGTAGCCCTCGACCACGAGCGTGAGGTTCACGTGGACGCCGTCGGCCACCCGGTAGACGTGGGCGAGGAGACGGCCGTAGCGGTCGCGGGCCTCGACGTCGCGCTCCAGCCGGACCCGGGTGCCGGCCGGGAGCAGGGCGGCCGTGCGGGCCGCGGCCTCCTTGCCGTAGCACTCGACCGGGCGGCGGGGATCGACGCTCTCGGGCGCGTCGATCCCGAGGAGGCGGACCCGCTCGTCACCGCCCGCCACGAGGACGTCGACGGTGTCACCGTCGACGGTGCGGGTGACGGTGGCTTCGCCGGGCGGCAGCCGGTCGGCCCGGTCGGCTCGGAGGGTGGCGAGCCCGAGGATGGCGACCGCCACCACGGCGAGCCCCGCGACCAGGCGCCGCCGGCCGCGGCTCACGGTGCTCAGGCGGCGTGACTGCGGGAGGGGTCGACGGGGGCGGGCCGCCCCGAGCGGGCCCGGCGCAGCGCGTCCCGGGCCTCGGCGACGCCCCGGAGGCCGATCTGGCGGGTCCGCTCGTCGAGCTGCCAGCCCGGCTCGGGGAGCAGCGAGAGCTGTGACCGGGAGGGGCGGGTGCCGGCCCGACCGCGGTGGGGCGACGACGGGTGGGACGAGCGCGGGGCGGACATGGCATCGACCTCCAACGATCGGGGGGCAGGGTGGATTCCCACGGGCACGGTCGTACCCATCAGGCGGCCTGGGGCACGTGCCAGGCCTCGCCGGTGCAGGCGCAGCCGACCTCGTGGCAGGCCACGACGTGTTCGTGGCGGAGCTCGTCGGCACCGCAGACGGGCTGGTGCTCGCATTCGTCGGTGCCGTCGGCGTGCAGGATCAGGGTGCCCCGGCAGGTGTGCGCATCGCTCGTGAACCGCATGTCCGCAGTATGCGGACGGGGTGTGACAGCGAGATCGGCCGGGCGGACCGGCCCCGTCCATCCGTGACGGCTCGATGAACTCCCACGCCGGCGATCACGGTGACGTTTGGCGGAGCCGGCCCGCCGGTACACTGCGCCGAGCGGTCGACCGAACGGCCGGACCAGGATGGAGCGCAGATGACCGAGACGACCGAGCCGGCGATCATCACCGAGGCGCTCGCGGTGATCGACAAGGGCCTGGCCGAGCTGCTCCACCGTGAGCTCGTCTCCACCAACGAGGTCGCCGACCTGCTCCTCGACGTCCGCATGCTGCTCGCCGCCAGCGAGGCCGCCGCCGTCAACTGATCCGCCGTCGGCGATGACCCTCGACTGATCGCCGGTCCGGCCGCCCCTCCGGGTGGGTGACCGTGCGTCAGCGGCTGATGGCGGTGTGCTTGAACTCGTTGAGCGCCGGCCAGCCCTCGAGCATCGCGACGAGGCGCTCGACCGTCTCCACCGGCCCCAGCTCGGCCTGCTCGGGCCGGTCCATGAGCCGCACGAAGGCGGCCTGGTCGTCGACGATGAAGGTCGGCACCCCCCAGCACTGATGGTCGGCCACGGCCGCCTCGTGCTCACGACGCACCGTCTCGGCGGCCTCGCCCCGGTTGACGGCGGCCCGGGCGGCGTCGATGTCGACGCCCGCCTCCAGCAGCGTCGACGCCAGGATCTCCGGGTCGCGCTGGTTGAGGCCACGGTCGTGGCGGATGGCGAAGAGGGCCCGGTGGGCGGCCAGGAACCGGTCGGGCTGGCCGTCCCGCACCGCCACGGAGAGCTGCAGGGCGAGCAGGCCGGAGTCGTCGGCGACCGACCAGTCCGGCTCCTTGAGCTGGCTCAGCGAGAGCGGCAGGAACCGCACGTCCCAGTCGGCCCCCTGCTCGAGCCCGTCGAGGAGGTGCTCGTGGGCGTTGCGGGCGAAGGGGCAGCGGTAGTCGTAGGTGACGGCGAACCGGAGGGTCACGGGCGGCCTTTCGTTTGGATGGGCCAGCGCCGGCGCACGAGGGCACCGAACGACAGGCCGAGGAGGGCACCGCCGACGACGTCGGAGGCGTGGTGGATCCGCACGTGGACTCGGCTGGTGGCGACCACGCCGGCCAGGCCGAACCACAGGGCCCGCTGGCGGGGCCGGCCGGCGGCGAGGAGGCTGGCGGCGAGGAAGCCCGAGGTGGCGTGGCCGCTCGGGAAGCTGCTCGACCGGGGCCGGCGGAGGTCGTGGGGGCGGTCGTCCACCCACGCCGGCCGCTCCCGCCGGAAGAGCGACTTCACGCCCACGTTCACGACCACCGACTCGACCGCCAGCGCGGCGGCGGCCCGCATGGCCTCGCGCTCCGACCGGGGGTCGGCCACCGCTCGGCCCAGCGAGAGGAGGTGCCAGAGCAGCGAGAAGTCGCCGAGGGCGGAGGCGCCGTAGAGCACCCGGTCGGCCAGCGGGTTGCCCCGAAGGCGGTCGAACCACCGGTCGGCCCGGGCGTCGAAGCGCCGGACGACGGCTGCCGGGCCGGGCGGGAGGGGGAGGGTGACCGGGCTGACGACCGGTCGGACCTCGGGGGTCCCGAGCTCGTCGTGGGCACCGGCCCGGGCCGGTGGCTCGCCCCCGGACGCGCGGTCGGCAGCGGCGAGATCGAGGACCATCCGGTCCGACGGTAGCGGCGGCGGGGTCGGTTCCACCGTCCGAGCCGGCCACCGAGCCGGCCACCGGGCCGGCCGGGCCGGGATCGACGCCGTCAGGCGGTGGCGGCGAGGAGGCGGGCCGAGGTGGGATCGCCCCCGAAGGCGGGGCAGTGGGCCTTGAACGCGCACCAGTCGCACAGGCGGCCCGGGTTGGGCCGGAAGTCCTCCCGCTCGCAGGCCCGCTCGACCGCGGCCCAGATGGCGCCGACCCGCCGGGTGAGACCCCCGATCGACTGGTCGCTCGGCTCGGCCACGATGGCGACCGGCTCGGCCAGGTAGAGGAGCTGGACCCGGCTCGGCCGGCGGCCGAGCGCCTGCTCGCAGAGGTAGGCGTAGAACTGGACCCCCCCGAGCTTGCCCTGCTCGAAGCGCTCGCCCGGCACCCGCCCGGTCTTGTAGTCGGTGACGACGAGCGCACCGTCGGGCCCCTCGTCGAGGCGGTCGATGATGCCGCGGAGCCGCACGCCGCGCACCTCGGCCTCGAGCATGAGCTCGAGGCCGACCGGGTTGATTCGGGTGGGGTCCTCCAGGCGGAAGTAGCGCCGGACCAGCTCCTCGGCGCTGGCCACGAAGGCGGCCCGGTCGGGGAGCTCGAGCGCGGCGTACTCGTCGGACGCGAGCACCTCGTCGACGGCGGGGACCACGAGCGCGACGGCCGCGTCCAGGGTCCGAGCGGCGGGAGGCAGGCCGAACAGGAGCTCGAGGGCGCGGTGCACGGCCGTCCCCTTGGCGGCGGGAGCCGTGGGCGGCTCGGGCAGGTGGTCGATCACCGAGAAGCGGAAGGCGAGCGCGCAGTCGCGGAACGACGACACCTTCGACGGCGACAGCGATCCGGGGACGGTGAGAGCCATCGACCGACCGTAGCCAGGGCCTGGGACAGCGCCGGGGGATGCCCGACCGTCACCGGGCCCGGCCGGGGCCGCGGATCGCTCCCGGTACGGTCGTCCGGGTGGACGAGTCGGTGGCGGGTGGCGGCGACGAGGGGGCGGGGCGGGTGGACGCTGCCGACGCGGCCGCGGTGCGGGCCGCCAACCGCGCCTACTACGAGGCCTTCGAGGCGGCCGACATCGACGCCATGTCGGCGCTCTGGGAGCACGGCGAGGCCGCCCTCTGCACCCATCCCGGCTGGGCCGCCCTCCACGGCTGGGGGGCGATCGCGGCGTCGTACTTCGCGCTGTTCCAGAACGGCCGCTCGCTGCAGTTCATCCTCACCGACGAGCGGGTCGAGGTGGCCGGCGACACCGCCTGGGTCGCCGTCGACGAGAACATCCTCGGCCACGACGTGGGGGCCACGGCGTCGGCCCTCAACGTCTTCCGGCGCGGGCCGTCGGGCTGGCGAATGGTCGTCCACCACGCCTCGCAGGTGGTCGACGCCGAGCCCTGATCGGGTCGATCCGAGCCCGCCCCCTCAGGGCCGGACCGGTGTCCACCCGGATCGGTTGAGCTCCGCCAGCTGGAACTCGATGTCCTGCACGTAGGCGTGGCCCGCCGCCCCCGCCACCTGGTGGCCGATGAGCTCACCGGCCCCGTCGAGGACCACCGTGCCCGAGTTGCCGGACGCGCCGAGCGGCGCGCCCTTCTGACGGGTGACGGCCCAGGTGCAGCCCCAGACGTCGGCACCACCGCTCGACTGGACCCAGTCGAAGATGCCGATCACGTGGCCGGCGCCGGACCCGGCCGACGCGGCCGCCACCTGGGCCGGCCAGGCGGCCGCCGCCCGGCGGGCGAGCGGCCGGGCGCCCGGCCAGGTCGGTCCGTCCATCGAGGCGACGTCAGCGGCGCCACCGAAGCCGCCGCAACGGGTCGGCGTGGCGCCGAGCGATGCCCGCGGCACCAGCACGACGTCGACCGACGCCGTCCCGAACCCGCCGTGGACCTTGTCGCCCTGCACGAGGCCGAGGTGCCCGGCCGTGAGGATCCGGAGGTTCCCGGCGCCGTCGTCGATGCCGCATCCCGCCCGTCCGGTCCGTACGGCGTCGCCCGGGGCCAGCGTGGGCTCCGGTGGCACCAGTTGCTCGGCCCGGACGGCGTCGACCAGGTCGTCGCCGAGCGGGAGCCCGATGGCCTCGAGGAGCTCGGCGACGCTGTCGACTCCGGCGTCGGCGGCCAGGCGCTCGAAGTCGGCCGCCAGGCCGATCGAGCGCGTGCCGTCGCCCGCCACCACCCCGACGCCCGTGACGTGCCGGGCGAGGCGCCCCTCGGTCTCGAGCCAGTCGGCGGCGATCGCCCCGAGCAGCCCGCCGCTCAGGCGGCGCAGGAGCGCCACCGACCGAGGGTCGTGGCCGAGGACGTCGGCCAGGTCGGTCATCGCCCGCCGGTCCCGGGTCCGGCCGCCGTGGTGCCGGTGGCGGTGGTGCCGGGCGCGGTGCCGGGCGGCGGCCCGGCCGCCGCCGAGGGGCCGCCGGTCGGCGTCGGGATCGAAGACACGTCCTCCTCGGGAACCGTCCCGCCCGATGCCACCGGCCACCCCCCGACGAGGAGTGCCAGCAGCACGAGCACGGCATCGGCGGTGACCACGGCGAGCACGAGGTCGCCGGCGTCCTCGGCGTCGAGGAACGGGGCGGGCAGGGTGGCGATGCCGGTCGAGAGCGCGAGCACGGCGGCCCGCAGCATCCAGGAGCCGGCTCGCACACCGGCGGCGGCCCACTCGACGAAGGCCCGTACCGCGGCGTCGGGATCGTGCGGGAGGAGAGGCCCGGTCCTGACCCGCCCGGGCAGGAAGGCGCGGTACCCGAGCGCGAGGACGACGGCGAGGCCCAGCGCCACCGCAGGCGCCACCGCCCAGGCGGTGATCGCCGTCTCGTCGTCGGCCGGCCCGAAGCGCAGCGCCAGCACGCCGGTGTAGATCGTCCCGACCGCGGCCGCAGCCGCCGTGACCAGCTCGACCCGCTTGATGCTCCGGTCGAGCGAGGCCTTCATCGTGTCGAGGTAGGCGGCAGCCACGGCGGCCCGCACGCCGCCGGCGATCGGGTCGGGCGGCGGCTGGCCGACCGGGGGATCGTTCCAGCGGACGTCGAGGCGGACGTCGTGCTCGGCCATCACGGACCTCCCGGTCGGCCGCCTCCGTGGGGGCGGGCAGCGGCACGATAGGCAGCCCGCCGGGGGGGACCAGAGGGTCCAGCCGGCCTCTGTCGGTCCCCGGCGTGCCGGGGTCAGCGGCCTTCCACGCCGAAGCGCTTGCTGAGCTCGGCCAGCTGGGCCTCGAGGTCGTTGGGCACCCAGTAGTCGGCCTCGGACATGATCGCCGCCAGGTTGTCGGCGACGGCCTCGGGGGTGAGCTCGGGGTCGTAGTGGCCCGACGTGAGCCCCACGAAGAACCGGGCCACCCGGCCGCCGGCACAGGAGAGCGCCTCGCCCGACAGGCCGCAGCTCTCGTGGGCGAGGTAGCCCACGACGGCGGCCACCCGTTCCGGGAGGAGGAAGGGCGCCAGCGACGAGAACATCTCCTCGGTCATGCGGGTGAGGGCGATGGGCGCGATGGCGTTGACGAGGATGCCGTGGCTGGCGCCCTCGATGGAGAGCACCTTGGTGAGACCCCACAGGCCCATCTTGGCGGCGGCGTAGTTGGCCTGGCCGAAGTTGCCGAGCAGCCCCGACGCCGAGGTCGTGTTGACCACCCGGCCGTAGCCCTGGGCCCGCATGTGCCCCCACGCCGGGATGGTGACGTTGAAGGCGCCGCGGAGGTGGACGTCGAGCACGGGGTCGAGCAGCTCGGGCGTCAGGTTGTGGAACGACTTGTCCCGGAGGATGCCGGCGTTGTTCACGACGATGTCGATCCGCCCGAACGCGTCGAGCGCGGTCTGCACGATGGCCTCGCCGCCCTCGGCGGTGGCCACGCTGCTCGTGTCGGCCACGGCGACGCCCCCGGCCGCCTCGATCTCGTCGACCACTCCCTGCGCCGGGCCCTTGTCGGTGCCGGACCCGCCGACGGAGCCGCCCAGGTCGTTGACGACGACCATGGCCCCCCGGCTGGCCAGCAGCAGGGCGTGGGCCCGACCGAGACCGCCACCCGCCCCGGTGACGATCGCCACCCTGCCGTCGAACCCGAGCTCGGACACGGCGAACGAGGTTAGCCCGGTCCGGCCCAGGCGCCCGCCGAACGTCGCCCGGTCGTCACGCGGCGTGCCCCCGCTCCGACACGATCGTGTCCCCACCGCCACGGGGTGACCGGCTGGGCCCGGGGGTAGTCCTCGAACAGCCAGCGCCCGAACTGCGCCCGGGCCCACGGCCCGGCTCCTGCGGCCCGGACCGCGGCCCGGGTGCCGAGAGGCGACCGCAGGACCGTGCCGAGGACGCGGGCGAGCAGGGCGTCCGGGACGAGACCGGAGCGGACCCGGCGGGCATAGGCGGCGGCGGCGTGGCCGGGACCGAGGGCGCCGGCCGCGACGATGGCCTCGGCGGCCCAGCGCCCGGTGAGCAGGGCCTGACCGATGCCCTCGCCCGTCATGGGGTCGGTGGCGGCGGCCGCGTCGCCCACGAAGAGCACCCGGCCACCGGCGCCGGCCAGCGTGGTCCGCTCGACGCGGGCCGGGATCGGCCAGGCCCGGTGGGGCGACTCGGGCTCGGCGGCCGGTCCGAGGAACTCGGCGATGTGGGGACGGGCGAGCAGCTCGGGCCAGAGCTCCTTCATCGCCTGCGTCCGGATGCGCCCGCCCCGGTGGATGCCGAAGCCCACGTTGGCGACGCCGCCGGGCAGCGGGAAGGACCAGGCGTAGCCGGGCAGCAGGTCGGGCTCGAACCAGACCATCAGCTCCGAGGCGGCCCGGGGCCCGACGCCCGTGAAGTACTGGCGGAAGGCGTGCCACTCACCGAGGTTCCCCGGCCCGCCCCCGCCGAGGGAGCGCCGGACCGGCGACCACATGCCGTCGGCGGCCACGACGTACCGGCACCGGAGCCGCTCGCCGTCCTCCAGCGCCACGTCGATCGTCGGCGCGCCGTCGTGGCCGGGACCGCCAGCCACGCCCCGCACCGCCCGGCCGGTGAGCGGGCGGGCCCCGGCGGAGACCGCGAGGTCGACGAGCCGGGCGTCGAGGTGGGCCCGGCGGGCGACGGCCGCGTACGTGCCCGGCCCGGGTCGCAGGGGCAGGACCACCTGCCGCCCGGAGGGGCTGCGCAGGTGGGCGTCGCCGACGTCCCGCCAGGAGTCGACCGTGCCGGGGTCGAGGCCGAGCGCTTCGAGCTCGCGCAGCGCCGAGGTGGTGAGGCCGTCGCCGCAGCACTTGTCCCGGGGGAACCGGGCCCGGTCCACGAGCACCACGTCGCGGCCCAGGCGGGCCAGGTGGGTGGCGGCCGCGCTGCCGGCCGGGCCGGCACCCACCACGACCACGTCGGCCGTCAGCACGCCACGCCCTCGCCCGGGCGGTAGTTGGCGACGACGCTGTCGACGGCGGTGCGGCCGTCGACGTAGGTGCGGGTGCGCTCGGTCCGGACCCTGGTGCAGCGCCCGTTCGGCGTCGCCGTCTGGCCGGTCTGCTCGCCCGAGGCGTAGCGGGTCGACCAGAGCGTCACCGTGATCGACGTCGACGTGTACTCGGTCCAGATCAGCACCCCGTGGGGCGTGGTGTTCTCGAGGACGAGGTCGGGCTTCGGGTACGAGAGCGTCGCCTCCCGCCCGTAGGGGTAGCGGCTGATGTAGATCGAGTGGCTCTGGTACTCCTGGAAGTCGAGGCCGCCGAAGAAGGCGGCGTTGAAGAGCGTCGTCGCGAACTGCGAGATCCCGCCCCCGACGCTCGACGTGAACACGCCGTTCTGAATCACCCCGCCCGTCACGAAGCCGCCGTCGGCCGTGCGCCGGCCGACGAACTCGTTCACCGAGAAGGTGGCGCCCGGCTCGATCACCTGGCCCCGCACGAGGTCGGCGATCCGGTGGATGTTGACCACGCGGGACTCGCCGGCGGCGTGCCTGGTGGTGAACTCGCCGATCTTCTCGACGATGCCGAGGCGGGTCAGCTCGTCGTTGGTCCGGTCGGGCTCGCGGACGGTGAGGGGGAGCTCGACCGGCTGGTCCGGGCGGGATCCCATGGCGTCGAAGAGGACCGTCGCCACCTCGGGCCCGCAGCAGCGGGTGCCGGGTGTCCCGGGCACGAGCACCGGCCTGTCGTCGCGGATCTCGAGGGTGGCGTCGCCGGCCGGTGCCCCGACGTCGCCCAGCGCCTTCACCAGGTCGTCGACGAGGTGGTCGCCCGACAGCTCGAGGGCCAGCCGCCCGGCGTCGTCGACGTGGGTGGTGATCCACCCCTGCTGCGTCTCCACCGGGATGCTGGCCACGACGTCGCCCACCCGGACGTCGAGCGGTGCCGCCGTCAGGCGGCGGGCGTCGACGAGCAGGGCGGCGGCGGCCTCGTCGTCGAAGCGGGGCGGGAGGGTGGCAGGGGCGACGCGGACGTCGATGCGGCGCCGGCCGGTCTCGGCCGCGGCGGCGATGGCGTCGGCGACGTCGCCGGGTCGCAGCCCCCGACCGTCGACGCCCTCGGTGGCCACGAGCGCCCCAGAGCGGACGGTCACGGTCGGCTCCAGGGGCTCGAGCCGGCCGGTCGGGTCGCCGGCGGCCACCACCTCGGCGAGGGCCTCGCGGTCCAGCTCGACCACCACGGGCACCTTGGCCGGCGACACCGTTCGCCAGAGCCACGTCACCGGGCGCAGCAGGCCGGGGCCGTCCCGGCCGGACTCGAGCGCGGCGGCGGTGACCTCCTCCCGGTCCACGACGAGGTGGATCGCCAGCGGGTCGATGTCGAGGTCGCCGTCGGCCGTGGCCACGGTCACCGGCCGCTCGAGGAGGTCGGCGGCCAGCCGGTCGACCACCGTGCCGACCTCGGCCGCCGACATGCCGCCGATGTCGACACCGGCCAGCTCGACGTTGCCGACGACCCGGCCGTCCTCGGAGCGCCCGAAGATCAGCCAGCCGACGACGAGCAGGAAGAGGACCAGCAGCGGGGCTCCCGCCACCAGCGCGAGCCGCCGATGCATCGGCCCGAGCCTCGCAGACGGCGCCGAGGTGTCCAGATCGGTGGCGTTGCTCCCCGCGGTGGGTCCGATGGCGGCGGTGGGTCCGGTCGCCTCGGCGGGGTCGGTCGGGCGCTCGTCGCGCCCGCGGTCGGAGGGATCGTCGGGGGTGGTCATGGCGGTGGGGGATGGGGAGGCGTGGCGTGGGGAACGTCGGGGCGGGCTGGTCAGAAGAGCCGGAGCGTGGCCGGCTCGGCGCCGCGGAGGGCGTCGTAGTCGATCTCGACGCACGTGATGCCGCGGTCGGCGGCCAGCACCCGGGCCTGGGGCTTCACCTGCTGGGCCGCGACGATGCCCCGCACGGGGCGGAGGCGGCCGTCGAGGTCGAGGCGGGCGAGGTAGCGGGTGAGCTGCTCGACGCCGTCGATGTCGCCGACCCGCTTCACCTCCACGGCGACGGCGCACCCGGACGCGTCACGGCACAGCAGGTCGACCGGGCCGATGCCGGTCGGGTACTCCCGCCGCACGAGCACCATGCCGGGCTCGAGGGCGGTGGGGTCGGCGGCCAGCAGCACCTGGAGCTGGGCCTCGACGCCGTCCTTCTGCAGCCCGGGGTCGATGCCCAGCTCGTGGTCGAGGTCGGCGTGGATGGCATCGATGGTGATCGTGAGCCGCTCGCCCTTCGGTGTGGAGACGGTCCACCGGGTGGGCTCCTCCACGAGCCGGCAGGGCGCCGACATCCAGTTCAGGGGCTTGTACGCGCGGTCGTCGGCGTGGATCGAGATCGAGCCGTCGGCCTTCACCATCAGCAGCCGGGTGGCCATCGGGAGGTGGGCGGTGAGCCGGCCCTCGTAGTCGACCGAGCAGGTGGCGATCACCAGTCGCATGGCGCCGTCGCTACCACGCCCGGTCGATGGCGTCGAGACAGGCCTCGGCCAGCTCCGGCCGGCAGACGAGGAGGTCGGGCAGCCAGGGGTCGGCCCGGTTGTAGACCAGCGGGGCGCCGTCGGCGCGCGAGACGTGGAGCCCGGCGGCCGCGGCGACGGCGGCCGGCGCCGCCGAGTCCCACTCGTACATGCCGCCCACGTGGAGATAGGCGTCGGTCTGGCCGGCCACCACGGTCATGGCCTTGGCGCCGGCCGAGCCGAGCGACACCAGCTGGGCGCCGATGGCCTCGGCCATGCGCACGGTGACCATGGGCACCCGGTAGCGGGTGGTGACGACGAGCAGCGGGCGGTCGTCCGGCTTCGGCGGCACCGCCGGTGGATCGTCGGTCGCGTAGACGACGCCCATGGCGGGCAGCGCCACCGCGCCGGCGGTGAGGGTGCCGCCCTCGGCCAGGGCCACGTGCACGGCCCAGTCAGGCCGGCCCGGCTCGCCGAACTCCCGCGTGCCGTCGAGGGGGTCGACCACCCACACCCGGTCGCGGTGGAGCCGGCGGCCGTCGTCGTAACCCTCCTCGGAGAGGATCCCGTCGTCCGGCCTGGCGTCGCCCAGCATCGCCATGAGGAGGTCGTGGGCGCCACGGTCGCCGGCGGCCCGCAAGCGGTCGGCCTGCATGCCCTGGCCGGCCCGGCGGAGCTCGATCAGCAGGTCACCGGCCCGCTCGGCCGACGCCCGGGCCAGCCGGTGGTCGTCGGTCGTGGGCACTCGGGCGACGGTAGCGGTCACCCGCGGTGGCCGGGCGCGGGCCGCCGGAGCCGTCAGACCGCGGCCAGGCAGGCGGCGGCGAGCTCGGGCCGGCACACGAGCAGGTCGGGCAGGGCCGGGTCGGGCCCGTTGTAGACGAGCGGGGAGCCGTCGAGCCGGGACACGTGCAGGCCGGCCGCGGCCGCCACGGCGACCGGTGCGGCCGAGTCCCACTGGTACTGGCCGCCGGCGTGGGCGTAGACGTCGGCATCGCCCCGCACCACCGCCATCGCCTTGGCGCCGGCCGAGCCGAGCAGCACCACCTCGGCCCCGAGGGCGGCCGCGATCCGCGCCGTCTCCGGCGGCCGGCGGGTGCGGCTGGTCACGACCCGCAGCCAGCCCGAGCGGGGCGGGACGGTGGGAGGATCGTCGGTGGCGTAGACGACGCCGAGCGCCGGGAGCGCGACGGCGCCGACCGAGGCGATCCCGCCGACGACGAGGGCGACGTGCACGGCCCAGTCCGCCCGGCCGGGCTCGCCGAACTCCCGGGTGCCGTCGAGGGGGTCGATGATCCAGACCCGGTCGGCGTCGAGGCGGCCGAGGTCGTCGGCGGCCTCCTCCGAGAAGACGGTGTCGCCCGGTCGGGCCGCGGCGAGGCGCTCGGCGAGCTGCACGTGCGCCCGGCGGTCGCCCGCGGCCCGGAGCTCGTCGGCCGAGCGGCCTCCCTCGGCCCGCAGGGCCAGCAGCAGCGCGCCTGCGCCGGCGGCCAGCTCCCGGGCGAGTCGGTGGTCGTCCCCGGTGGGGCTGGCGGCAAATGACGACAAGATCGGTCAGGAATGTAGCCTGGTGGGTCGTGGGTGATGAAGCATGACCGGGGCCGCCGTCCAGCACCACTACGAGCTCGGCCACCTGCAGGCGCTCGAGGCCGAGTCGATCCACGTGATCCGCGAGGTCGCCGCCAGCATGGAGCGCCCCGTCCTCCTGTTCTCCGGCGGCAAGGACTCGATCGTCATGCTCCGGCTGGCCGAGAAGGCGTTCTGGCCGGCCCGCATCCCCTTCCCGGTGATGCACGTCGACACGGGCCACAACTTCCCCGAGGTCATCGCCTACCGCGACCGCACCGTCGAGCGGCTCGGCCTGCAGCTGGTCGTGGCGTCCGTGCAGGACGACATCGACGCCGGCCGGGTGCACGAGGAGACGGGTCCCCGCGCCAGCCGCAACCGGCTCCAGACCACGACGCTGCTGCGCGGGATCGCGGAGGGCGGCTTCGACGCCGTGTTCGGCGGGGCCCGGCGCGACGAGGAGAAGGCCCGGGCCAAGGAGCGGGTGTTCAGCTTCCGCGACGAGTTCGGCCAGTGGGACCCCAAGAACCAGCGGCCCGAGCTCTGGAGCCTCTACAACGGCCGCCACCGCAAGGGCGAGCACATCCGGATCTTCCCCCTCTCGAACTGGACCGAGCTCGACATCTGGCAGTACATCGCCGACGAGGACATCGAGATCCCGGCGATCTACTACGCCCACCGCCGGCCCGTGGTCAGGCGGGACGGGATGCTGATGGCCGTGAACCAGTTCGTCCAGGTCGCCGAGGGCGAGGAGTGCACCGAGATGCTCGTGCGCTACCGGACCGTGGGCGACGCCACCTGCACGGCCGCGGTCGAGTCGGCGGCGTCGAACGTCGAGCAGGTCATCCTCGAGGTGGCGGCCACCCGCATCACGGAGCGGGGCGCCACGCGTGCCGACGACCGGATCTCCGAGGCCGGCATGGAGGATCGCAAGAAGGAGGGCTACTTCTGAGCGAGATCCTCCGGTTCGCGACCGCGGGCAGCGTCGACGACGGCAAGTCGACGCTCATCGGGCGGCTGCTCTACGACTCCAAGGCCATCTTCGAGGACCAGCTCGAGGCGGTCGAGCGCACGTCCCGGCAGCGGGGCGAGGAGACCAACCTGGCCCTGCTCACCGACGGCCTGCGGGCCGAGCGCGAGCAGGGCATCACCATCGACGTCGCCTACCGCTACTTCGCCACGCCCAAGCGCAAGTTCGTCATCGCCGACACGCCCGGCCACGTCCAGTACACCCGCAACATGGTCACCGGCGCGTCGACCGCCGACCTGGCCCTCGTGCTCGTCGACGCCCGCAACGGCATCGTCGAGCAGAGCCGCCGCCACGCCTTCCTCGCCACCCTGCTCCGCGTCCCCCACCTCGTCGTCTGCATCAACAAGATGGACCTGGTCGGCTACGACGAGGACCGCTTCGAGGAGATCAAGGCCGAGTTCCGCCAGTTCGCCACCAAACTCGACGTCGCCGACCTCACCTTCGTGCCGATCTCGGCCCTGCTCGGCGACAACGTCGTGCACCGTTCGGAGAACATGCCCTGGTACGAGGGCTCGTCGCTGCTGCACCACCTCGAAGAGGTGCACATCGCGTCCGACCGCAACCTCATCGACGTCCGCTTCCCGGTGCAGTACGTGATCAGGCCGCGCGATGACGCCCACCACGACTACCGGGGCTACGCCGGCCAGGTCGCCGGCGGCGTGCTGAAGGCCGGCGACGAGGTCGTCGTGCTTCCCTCGGGCTTCACCAGCCGCATCGAGGCCATCGAGACCATGGACGGCCCCATCGACGAGGCCTTCTCGCCGATGTCGGTCACGGTGCGCCTGGCCGACGACCTCGACGTGAGCCGGGGCGACATGATCTGCCGACCCCACAACCGGCCCCACGTCACCCAGGACGTCGAGCTCATGGTGTGCTGGCTGCACGAGCGGCCCCTCCAGGTCGGCGGCAAGTACGCCGTGCGCCACACCACCCGGGAGGCCCGCGCCCTCGTGCAGGGCCTCCAGTACCGCCTCGACGTCAACACCCTGCACCGCGACGAGTCGGCCAGCACCCTCGGGCTCAACGACATCGGCCGGATCTCGCTGCGCACCACCCAGCCGCTCTTCATCGACGAGTACCGCCGCAACCGGTCGACCGGCAGCCTGATCCTCATCGACGAGGCCACCAACGCCACCGTCGGCGCCGGCATGATCCTCTGACATGGCCTCGCTCCGCAGGCTGCGCTCGGCTGCTCCGCATACCGCGGGTGAGAGGTGCTGCTCCGGCTGGCGCCTGCGCAGCGTTGCTGTGTCGATGGCCTCGCTCCGCGGGCTGCGCTCTGTGAGATGGCCTCGCTCCGCGGGCTGCGCTCTGTGAGATGGCCTCGCTCCGCGGGCTGCGCTCTGTGAGATGGCCTCGCTCCGCGGGCTGCGCTCTGTGAGATGGCCTCGCTCCGCGGGCTGCGCTCGGCTGCTCCGCATACCGCGGGTCCCTTGGGCTGCTCCGGCTGGCGCCTGCGCAGCGTTGCCGGGTTGATGGCATGACCGACGGCGCTTGGTCCCCCACCGGCGCGCCGGGGTCTGGGGACGTGGTCTGGCACGCCGGGCTGGTCTCGCCGGAGGCTCGGGCCGCGGCGCTGGGGCACCGGGGGGCGACGGTGTGGCTGACGGGGCTGTCGGGCTCGGGGAAGTCGACCGTCGCGGTGGAGCTCGAGCGGCGCCTGGTGGAGGCCGGTCGGCCCGCCTACGTGCTCGACGGAGACAACCTCCGCCACGGGCTGAACCGCGACCTGGGCTTCGGCGACGACGACCGGGCCGAGAACGTGCGCCGGGTGGGGGAGGTGGCCCGCCTCCTCGCCGACGCCGGCGTCGTGGCCCTCGTGCCGGTCATCAGCCCCTTCCGCTCGGGCCGGGAAGCGGTCCGCGCCGTGCACCAGGCGGCCGGCGTGCCCTTCCTCGAGGTCTTCGTCGACACCCCGCTCGACGAGTGCGAGCGCCGCGACCCGAAGGGCCTCTACGCCCGGGCCCGCGCCGGCGAGCTGTCCGGGATGACCGGCATCGACAGCCCGTACGAGCCCCCCGAGGCACCAGAGCTGGTGCTGCGGCCCTCCGACGGCGGGCCGGTCGAGCAGGCGGCCCGCGTCGCCGACCTCCTCGTCTGACCGTGCCGGGGCGGGGAGCGGCGCCGTGCCCGTGCCCGCGTCCGGCCAGGGACGCGGGCGCGGGCGGACGGCCACCGCTCCCCCGCAGGGCCCGCGACCGGTGCGACGGCCGCGGGTGTGCTGCTACTGAGAGATAGCATCGGGTGCGGGGACCTGTCAACGGGTCCACCACCCCCGGATGGGGCATCAGGCGGGGCGGGCGGCGCGGGGGGCGCGGAGGGTGTCGGCCTGGGGGGCGCCGTAGGGGTCGCCCAGGCCGGTGTAGCAGTCGTCGTGGTAGTGCTCGACCCTGTCCCAGCGGCCGTCGACGTAGACGTTGGCGATCACCTGCTGGCCCTGTTCCCGGGCCACGAACCGCACCCGCTCGCCGCAGCGGGTGCACAGGCTGAGGGTGCCCGGCTCGATGCGTCGCCGCACGGCCCGGGTGCCGGGGCCGGCGGTGACGGCCCCGGCGATCGGTGACGTGGTCGTGGCCATGAGAACACCATCGGCACGCCGGGCCCCCGACGTGAGCCTCCCGCCGGCGAAGCTGCGGACGGTGCAGCCGCATCTTGACGCGGCGCCCCTGGTCGGCGACCCTTTCCCGGCCAGGTCGGGGTGCTTCCGCCGTGCACCCCGACCCGGCACTGCTCCGTGGCGGCGAGGGCGTCCCGACCGGGGATGGCAGCCGGGGTGCTTCCGCCGTGCACCCCGACCCGGCACTGCTCCGTGGCGGCGAGGGCGTCCCGACCGGGGATGGCAGCCGGGGTGCTTCCGCCGTGCACCCCGACCCGGCACTGCTCCGTGGCGGCGAGGGCGTCCCGACCGGGGACGGCAGCCTCAGTGGGCGGCGAGGGGCTTGTACTTGATGCGGTGGGGCTGGTCGGCGTCGCTGCCGAGGCGGCGGTGCCGGTCGGCCTCGTAGTCGCTGAAGTTGCCCTCGAACCAGCGAACCTCGGAGTCGCCCTCGAAGGCGAGGACGTGGGTGGCGAGCCGGTCGAGGAACCAGCGGTCGTGGCTCACGACGACGGCGCAGCCCGGGAAGGCGAGCAGGGCGTCCTCGAGGGCGCGGAGCGTGTCGACGTCGAGGTCGTTGGTGGGCTCGTCGAGGAGCAGGACGTTGCCGGCCCGCAGCAGCTGGCGGGCCAGGTGGACCCGGTTGCGCTCGCCTCCGGAGAGGACGCCGACCTTCTTCTGCTGGTCGGAGCCCTTGAACATGAACGAGCCGACGAACGCCCGGCCGTTCATGGTGCGGTTGCCCACCTTGATCTCGCCGAGGCCGGTGGGGGAGGTGTCGCCGGTGATGGCCTCGTAGACGGTGAGCTCGGGGTCGAGGCTGTCGCGCGACTGGTCGACGTAGGACAGCTCGACCGTCTTGCCGATCGTGAGGGTGCCGTCGTCGGGCTGCTCCTGGCCGGTGAAGAGGCGGAAGAGGGTCGTCTTGCCGGCGCCGTTCGGGCCGATGACCCCGACGATGCCGGCCGGAGGGAGCGAGAACGTGAGGCCCTCGAAGAGCAGCTTGTCGCCGTAGCCCTTCGTGAGCCCGGCCGTCTCGATCACGACGTCGCCGAGCCGCGGCCCGGCCGGGATGGTGATCTCCAGCCGGTCGGCCGCCCGGTCGGAGGCCTCCGACTCGGCCAGCAGGGTCTCGTAGGCGGAGAGCCGGGCCTTGCCCTTGGCCTGGCGGGCCCGGGGCGACAGGCGCACCCACTCGAGCTCGCGCTCGAGCGTGCGGCGGCGGGCCGACTCCTGCTTCTCCTCGTTGGCGAGGCGGGCCGCCTTCTGCTCGAGCCAGCCCGAGTAGTTGCCTTCGAAGGGGTAGCCCTTGCCCCGTTCCAGCTCGAGGATCCAGCCCGCCACGTTGTCGAGGAAGTAGCGGTCGTGGGTGATGGCGACGACGGTGCCGCTGTAGTCCTTGAGGAAGCGCTCGAGCCAGGCCACCGACTCGGCGTCGAGGTGGTTGGTGGGCTCGTCGAGGAGCAGCAGGTCGGGGTGGGAGAGGAGCAGCCTGGCCAACGCCACCCGACGGCGCTCGCCGCCGGACAGGGTGGCGATGGCGCTGTCACCCGGCGGCACCCGGAGGGCGTCCATGGCGACCTCGACCTGGCGCTCGACGTCCCACGCGTTGGTGGCGTCGATCCGGTCCTGCAGCTCGGCCTGCTCGGCGAGCAGCTTGTCGAAGTCGGCGTCCGGCTCGGCGAAGGCGTTGCAGACCTCCTCGTAGCGGCGCAGCAGGTCGGCGGCCGGGCCGACCCCGTCCATCACGTTGCCGAGCACGTCCCGCGACTCGTCGAGGTGGGGCTCCTGGTGGAGCATCCCGACGGTGAAGCCGGGGGTGAGGCGGGCCTCGCCGGTGTACCCGTCGTCCTCGCCGGCCATGATCCGGAGCAGCGACGACTTGCCGGCGCCGTTCGACCCGATGACGCCGATCTTGGCGCCGGGGTAGAACGACAGGCTGATGTTCTCCAGCACCTGGCGGTCGGGGGGGTAGAAGCGGCTGACCTTCCGCATGGTGAAGATGAACTCGTGGGCCACGTCTCCGGACGGTACAAGGGCCACCGGTACCATCGGCACCGATGGATGGCTCACCCGGTCAGAACGGGTCCACGGATCCTGGCCAGCACGACTTCGGCGCGAACGACTGGCTGGTCGACGAGATGCGCGACCGGTGGACCGAGGACCCGGGCTCGGTGCCCGAGTCGTGGCAGGCCCTGTTCGGCGGCCCCACGGCGCCCACGCCGGTCCCGACGTCGGTCTCGGCCGTGCCGTCGGTCTCGGCCCCGCCGTCGGTCGTGGTCGAGGGGTCACCGGCGTCACCGTCCGTCCCGTCCGTCCCGTCCGCCCCGGTGGCACCGGCCCCCGCCCCGGCCGCGCCGCCCGCCGCCGGCCCCGCGCCGTCGGCGCAGCCGGGGCCGGCCCCGGTCGTGGCGGCCACGCCCGCCGGGTCGGACGACGAGGTGCTCCGCGGGGCGGCGGCCCGGATCGTCACGAACATGGAGGCCAGCCTCGAGGTCCCGACGGCGACGTCGTTCCGGGTCGTCCCGGCCAAGCTCCTCGAGGTCAACCGCACCATCGCCAACGGCTACCTGCAGCGCACCCACGGCGGGAAGATCAGCTTCACCCACGTGATCGGCTACGCCGTCGTCAAGGGACTCCGGGCCGTGCCGGCCATGACGAAGACCTACGCCGAGGTCGGCGGCAAGCCGGCCGTGCGCCGCCACGACCACATCGGACTCGGCCTCGCCGTCGACGTGGAGAAGGCGGACGGCTCGCGCACGCTGTTCGTCCCGGTGGTGCAGGACGCCGACACGCTCGACTTCGCCGGCTTCCACGCCGCCTACGAGGCGCTGATCCGCAAGGTCCGGGACAGCAAGCTCTCGCCCGACGACTTCGCCGGCGCCACCGCCACCCTCACCAACCCCGGCACCATCGGCACCGTCCAGTCCGTGCCCCGCCTCATGCCCGGACAGGGCGTGATCGTCGGCGTCGGCGCCATCGACTTCCCGGCCGAGTACCACGCCGCCGACCGGCGGGCGCTCGCCGAGCTGGGCGTGTCGAAGGTGGTGACGATCACCTCCACCTACGACCACCGCATCATCCAGGGTGCCGAGTCGGGGATGTTCCTGAAGAAGGTCCACGAGCTGCTGCTCGGGGCCGACGACTTCTACGAGGAGATCTTCGCCTCGCTGGGCGTGCCCTACGAGTCGGTCCAGTGGCGGGCCGACGTCAACCCGGTCGACTCCGACGACGCCGACAGCCGCAAGCAGCTCCAGGTGCACACGGTCATGAACATGCACCGGGTCCGGGGCCACCTCATCGCCGACCTCGACCCGCTGCGGCTCAAGGTCCCGTCGATGCACTCCGAGCTCGACCCGGCCAACAACGGCCTCACCATCTGGGACCTCGACCGGGAGTTCCTCACCGACGGCCTGGCCGGCCACGAGCGGCTCCCGCTCTCGGAGATCCTCCGCATCCTGCGCGACGCCTACTGCCGCACGGTGGGCGTCGAGTACATGCACATCCAGGAGCCCGACCAGAAGCGGTGGATCCAGGACCACGTCGAAGGCGTCTCCACCGCGCTCACCGCCGGCGACCAGCGCCACATCCTCGAGAAGCTCAACGCCGCCGAGGCGTTCGAGCGCTTCCTCGCCACCAAGTACGTGGGCGCCAAGCGCTTCGGGATCGAAGGGGCCGAGTCGGCCGTTCCCCTGCTCGACGCCGTGCTCGAGGCCGCCGCCGACGCCGGCCTCGACGGCGCCGTGCTCGGCATGGCCCATCGGGGCCGTCTCAACGTGCTCGCCAACGTCGTCGGCAAGTCGATCGGCCAGATCTTCAACGAGTTCGAGGGCAACGTCGACCCCGACATGGTGCAGGGGTCCGGTGACGTGAAGTATCACCTGGGCGCCAAGGGCACGTTCGCCAGCCGGAGCGGCCGGGTGATGCCGGTCCAGCTGGCCGCCAACCCGTCCCACCTCGAAGCCGTCGACCCCGTCGTCGAGGGCATGGTCCGGGCCATGCAGGACGTCATCGACCGGCCCGCGGGCTCGTACACGATCCTGCCGCTGCTCATCCACGGCGACGCCGCCTTCGCCGGGCAGGGCGTCGTGTCCGAGGTGCTCAACCTGGCCGACCTCAAGGGCTACCGCACCGGCGGCACCGTCCACCTCGTCGTCAACAACCAGCTCGGCTTCACCACGGCGCCGGAGTACGGCCGCTCGACCGTCTACGCCACCGACGTCGCCAAGGCCGTGCAGGCGCCGATCTTCCACGTCAACGGCGACGACCCCGAGGCCTGCGTCCGGGTGGCCCGGCTCGCCTTCGGGTTCCGGCAAGCGTTCAACAAGGACGTCGTCATCGACATGTGGTGCTACCGCCGCCACGGCCACAACGAGGGCGACGACCCCAGCTACACGCAGCCCCTCATGTACAAGCGGATCGACCAGCACCCCTCAGTCCGCAACCGGTACGTCGACTCGCTGGTCAAGCGGGGCGACATCAGCATGGAGGAGGCCGAGCAGGCGCTCGCCGACTTCAACCTCATGCTCCAGGGCGCCTTCGACCAGACCCGGGCGGCGGCCCCGCCGAAGGGCATCCGGGCCCGCCCGGCCCTGCCGTCGCAGGGCCCCCTGCCGCAGATCCCCACCGGCTGCGACCTCGAGACGCTCACCCACATCGTCGACACGCTCGACTCGGTGCCCGACGACTTCACGGTGCACCCGAAGCTGGCCCGCCAGTTCGACGCCCGCCGCCAGCTGTGGGCGTCGGGCGAGGTCGACTGGGCGTTGGGGGAGGCCCTGGCCTTCGGGTCGGTGCTGCTCGACGGCCACGACATCCGCTTCGCCGGGCAGGACTCGCGCCGGGGCACGTTCTCCCACCGCCACGCCGTGCTCGTCGACTACGAGACCGGCGCCGAGCTGGCCCCGCTCACCCGCCTCGGCAAGGAGCAGGGCAAGTTCTGGATCTACGACTCGTCGCTGTCGGAGTACGCGGCGATGGGCTTCGAATACGGGTACTCGACCGTCCATGTCGACGCCCTCGTCTGCTGGGAGGCGCAGTTCGGCGACTTCGTCAACGGCGCCCAGATCATCGTCGACCAGTACCTGGCCGCTTCCGAGGACAAGTGGAACCAGCGGTCCGGCCTCGTGCTGCTGCTCCCGCACGGCTACGACGGCCAGGGACCGGAGCACTCGTCGGGCCGGATCGAGCGCTTCCTCACGCTGTGCGCCGAGGACAACCTCCAGATCGTCAACTGCACGACCGCCGCCCAGTACTTCCACCTCCTGCGCCGGCAGTCGCGGCTCGAACGCCCCAGGCCCCTGATCGTGTTCACGCCCAAGTACCTGCTCCGGGCCAAGGAGTCGCGGTCACCGGTCGAGGCCTTCACCTCGGGCTCGTTCCAGGAGATCCTCGAGGACGTCACCGTGGGCGATCCCGGCGCGGTGCGCCGGGTGCTCCTCTGCTCCGGCAAGGTGGCCTTCGACCTGCTGAAGCGCAAGGCGGCCACGCAGGCGCCGGTGGCCGTCGTGCGGGTCGAGCAGCTCTACCCCTTCCCGGCCGGCCAGATCACCGCCCTGCTCGACCGGTACGAGAACGCCGACTCGGTGTTCTGGGTGCAGGAGGAGCCGGAGAACATGGGCCCGTGGCCCTTCGTGCACTCCCGCCTGCACGCCGTCCTGCCCGGGCGGGCCAAGCTCGGCCACTCGTCGCGGTCCGAGTCGGGGAGCCCGGCCACCGGCTCGGCGGCCGTGCACCAGCAGGAGCAGGACGACCTCGTCGAGCGGGCCTTCGACGGGGTCTGAGGTCCGAGCCGTCCGGGTTGGCTCACCGACCGGGTCGTTCGGGGCAACGGGAGCCCACGCCGTGCCGATCGTCCCACCGAACGAACGCCATGGGGCACATGGGCTTCTCGTTCCGACGGCGCGACGTCGGCTCGGATGTCGTTCGACCGTGGCACGCGTTCGCGCCGGTAGCTGCTTGACTCTCGTCCCGACATGACGGGAAAGCACGTCGTCGTCGACGGATCGAACATCGCCACCGAAGGACGGTCGCTGCCGAGCCTGCGTCAGCTGGACGAGGCGGTACGGGCGTTCCTCACGGAGCGGCCGCACGAGCTGTGCACGGTCGTCGTCGACGCAACCTTCGAACATCGCATCGACAAGTCGGAGAAGCAGCTCTACGACGAGGCCCTGGCCGCGAACGAGCTGCTGACCCCTCCCGCGGGCAGCATCGGGCGAGGCGACAAGTTCATCCTCGAGATCGCCGACAAGTCGGGCGCGACGATCTTCTCCAACGACTCCTTCCAGGAGTTCCACGGGGAGTAC
>JBFWQW010000002.1:0-82839 GCA_050249235.1 Acidimicrobiia bacterium
GCTCTCGCTCACGAACGAGCCGTCGGTCGCCTCGATCGAGTGGGCGGCCCCGTCGTCGTTCGTCCAGGTGACCGTCGCCCCGACGTCGACCGTCAGCGTCTCCGGGGCGAAGGCGAACGAGGCGATCCGGACCTCGCTGCCCTCGCCGGCGCCGTCGGGCGGGCTCGACGCCCCGTCGTCGTCGCCACCACAGGCACCGAGCCCGACGGCGAGGAGGGCGGCGAGGAGCAGGGGGACGGCGCGCGGTCGGCTCATGTCTCTTCCTACGGCGCCGGCCGCCCCGCCGGATCTCCCGCCCGGGACCGGAAGCGTGTCCGGGCGGGCGCCGGGGGCGGCCGTTGGGCCCGCAGCCCGGCGGCGGACGCGCCGCGGACCGGCGCGGACGCGGCCGGGCCCCGGCGCGTCAGGCGTCGAGCGTGAGGCGGAGGCGCACGACGTTGCCGCCCTCGGCCTCGTCGATCACGAGGTCGTCGACGAGGGCGGTGAGCAGCTGGCGGGCGAAGTCCTCGCCGGCCAGGCGGTCGCTCGCCCGCGTCGGGCCCACGTCCTCGATCGAGACCTCCAGGGCGGCGGGGTCGTGCACGCACCGGACCAGGATCCGGTCGACGCCGCCGGAGATCACGGCGCTGGTGCAGGCCTCCGACACGGCCAGGCGCAGGTCGTCGAGCCGGTCGTCCGAGAGCCCCTCGATCGAGCCGGCCACGGAGGTGACGACCGCCCGCACGACGCCCACGTAGGCGGGGTCGGCCGGGAGGTCGAGCCGCAGCAGCTCCTCGGGCCCGGGCATCGGGCGGATCGTAGACCCATGGCGGTCACCGGCTGCGCCGGAGCACCGGCGGGAACGCCTAGCTTCGGACCATGGCCGGGACGGCAGGCGACGACGCGAACGGTGGGGGCTCGACCGGCGAGGCCGGCGGTGCCCGGTCGGGCGACGAGGTGCTCCTGACCATGCCGGCGTCGCCCGACCTGCTCAGGGTGGCCCGGCTCGCGGCCGCCGGCCTGGCCGGCCGGCTCGGCTTCAACTTCGACGAGATCGAGGACATGAAGATCGCCGTCGACGAGCTGTGCTTCGCGCTGGTCGGGGATCACGGGGCCGAGGGCGTCCTGACGCTGACCTTCCGCCTCGACCGCGACCGGCTCGAGATCGAGGGGATCGGCCGCTTCGACCACGAGCGGGCCACCACCCCGCCGGCCCCCTCCGAGCTGTCCGCGCTGATCCTCGACGCGGTCGTCGACGAGCACGAGCTCTCCCTCGTCCACGGCAACCCCCGCTTCCGACTCGTGAAGCGGCGGGGCTGACGGTGCCGCTCGACCGCACCGACCGGGCCGCGCTGGGCGTGGCCTTCCGGCACTTCGCCGAGACGCGCGACCAGGCCACCCGCGACGAGCTGATCCGGGCCCACCTGGGCCTGGCGGAGTACCTCGCCCGCCGGTTCACCAACCGGGGCGAGCCCCTCGACGACCTCGTCCAGGTGGCATCGCTCGGGCTGGTGAAGGCCGTCGAGCGCTTCGACCCGGACCGGGGCCTCGAGTTCACGACCTTCGCCACGCCGACGATCCTCGGCGAGCTCAAGCGGCACTTCCGCGACAAGGCCTGGGCGGTCCGGGTGCCCCGCAGGGTCCAGGAGCTGCATCTGCGGGTGAGCCGGGTGGTCGACGAGCTGTCGCTCGAGCTGGGTCGGTCGGCCACCGTGCCGGAGATCGCGGCGCGGGCCGGCACCACCGAGGACGAGGTGATCGAGGCGATGGAGGCCGGCACGGCCTACCGCTCCACGTCGCTCGACGCCGGGCGCGACGACGACACCGGCCCCGGCCTGCAGTCCCGCCTCGGCGAGGTCGACACCGAGCTCGAGGGCGCGGAGCGGCGGGCATCGCTCGAGCCGCTGCTGGCGTCGCTGCCCCCGCGGGAGCGGGCCATGCTCTACCTGCGCTTCTACGAAGGGCTCACCCAGTCCGAGATCGCCCAGCGCCTCGGCATCAGCCAGATGCACGTCTCCCGCCTCCTCACCCGGAGCCTCGCCCAGCTCCGCCAGCGGGGCGCCGATCCCGGCGATCGCTGATCCCGCCGCCGACCCGGACGGGCCGGCCCGGGCGCCTCAGCGGCCGGTGGAGCCGAAGCCGCCGCCATCCCGGACGCTGGGGGGCAGGCGGTCGACCTCCACGAAGGAGCACCGGGCCACGGCCTGCACCACCAGCTGGGCGATGCGGTCGCCCCGGTGGACCTGGTAGTCGGCGACCGGGTCCGTGTTCACCAGGATCACCTTGAGCTCGTCGCGGTAGCCGGCGTCGATGAGACCCGGCGTGTTCAGGCAGGTGACGCCGTGGCGCAGCGCCAGGCCGCTGCGGGGCTGGACGAAGCCGGCGTAGCCGATCGGCAGCGCGACGGCGATGCCGGTGGGCACGAGGGCCCGGCCGCCCCCGGCCACCAGCAGGGCGTCGGTCCTCGCCACCAGGTCGGCGCCGGCGTCGCCGGCATGGGCGTACGAGGGCAGGGCCAGGTCCGGGTCGAGGCGCACGACCAGCACGTCGAGCGATGCCGGACCGGGGTCGGACCGTGCGTCGGTCGGCATCCCGTCGACGTTAGGGGCCGCGTCGAACGGGCCCGGTCGTGGCTCCCGGCCGTGGCGGGAACCTCGCGTACAGTCGCCCGGTGCTCGTCTGGATGGACCTGGAGATGACCGGGCTCGACCCCGACCGGCACGTGATCGTCGAGATCGCCACCCTCGTCACCGACGACGAGCTCGAGATCGTCGCCGAGGGCCCCGACCTCGTCGTCCACCAGCCGCCCGAGGCGCTCGAGGCCATGGACCGGGTGGTGCGCGACATGCACACCCGCAGCGGGCTGCTCGCCGCCATCGAGGCCTCGACGACGAGCCTCGACGAGGCCGGCGCCGCCACCCTCGCCTTCATCCTCGAGCACGTCCCCGATGCCCGGACGGTGCCGCTCTGCGGCAACAGCATCGGCACCGACCGGCGCTTCCTCGCCCGCCACCTGCCCGCCATCGAGGACCACCTGCACTACCGCTCGATCGACGTCTCCTCGGTGAAGGAGCTGGCCCGCCGCTGGTACCCGGCGGCCCTGGCCGACGCGCCGTCGAAGACCGGCGGCCACCGTGCCCTCGACGACATCCGGGAGAGCGTCGCCGAGCTCCGCTACTGGCGAGCCACGGTCTTCCGGACCTGACGGGCCCGACTGGACAGCCGCCGCCCCGCAGCTGCGGCCCCGAACCACCCCGCCGTTACCCTCGGGCGACGTCCGAGCCCGGGAGCGAGCGATGCGGGAAGAGCAGGAAGAGGCCTCCGCCGAGGTCACCGAGGTCGCCGACCGTGTGCTGCGCCTCCAGCTGCCCATCAACATGCCGGGGCTCCGGCACGTGAACTGCTACGCCCTGGTCGACGACGACGGCGTCGCCCTCGTCGACCCCGGCCACTTCACCGACGAGTCGCTCAAGGCCCTCGAGCGCCGGCTCGGCGTCGCCGGCCTGCCGGTCAGCCGCATCCACACGGTGCTCATCACCCACTCCCACGGCGACCACTTCGGCGGCACCCAGTGGATCGTCGACCACGCCGGGGCCAGGGTGGTCACCCACGCCGCCTTCCACACCGGCTTCGAGGACCCCAACCACGTCTGCACCGACCCGTCGCACGACCACGACGTCGACACCACCGAGCAGGAGCACGTGGTGTCGTTCCGGGGCCCCACCCCCTGGGGCAGCGAGGGCTTCAGCGCACCCGACATGTCGCTGCGCGACAAGGTGCGGATGCTCCGCCACGCCCGTCGCCTGCGCCGCATGCGGAGCCGGCCGCCGCACCCCAACAAGCGGGTGCGCGACGGCGACGTCCTGCACCTGGCCGGCAGGGAGTGGTTCGTCCGCCACACCCCCGGCCACACGGTCGACCACATCTGCCTGCACGACCCCACCGAGGGCGTGCTGCTGAGCGGCGACCACGTGCTGCCGACGATCACCCCCCACATCTCCGGGCTGAGCACGACCGAGGACCCGCTGGCCGCCTTCTTCGCCTCCCTCGAGGGCGTGGCCGAGCTGGGCGTGGCCAGGGTCCTCCCCGCCCACGGCCACCCGTTCGACGACCTTCCGGGGCGGGTGAAGGCGATCATCGGCCACCACGAGGAGCGGCTCTCGCACCTGCAGACGATCTCCGCCGACCTCGGCTGGGCCTCGGTGGTCGACATCTCCCACGAGCTGTTCGCCCAGCGCTCCTGGGGGCGCATGGCCGAGAGCGAGACCTACGCCCACCTCGAGCACCTCCGCCTCCTCGGCCGGGCCGAGGCCCGGGGCGAGGGCAAGTCGCTCTCCTACCTCGTGCCCTGAGCGGCGAGGCCGCGCCGAGCGGACCACCCCGGGGCCGGAGCGGCACGGCGACGGCGGGACCGAGCCGACGGACCAGCTATCGACGGCCCGGCGCGGTGACGTGGGCCGCCACCCGGACCTCGCCGCCGACCACCAGCCAGACGTTGAAGTCGTCGCCGGCCTCCGGGTCGGCCACCAGCCGCACGTCCTCGCCGGCCAGCACCGGGCCGACGAACTCGAGCTCGACGGTCCGGGGCGGGAGGCCCCGGCGGGCCAGCTCCTCCTCGACCGGCGCCCACAGCACGGCGTTGTTCACGTGCCCCAGCGGGTCGAGGTCGGTGGCCCGCACCGGCCAGGGCCGCCCGTCCACGCCGGCAGGGGGCGGGCCGACCGAGAGCCGGCTCGACACCGCCCGGCCGCCGGCGGCCCCGGCGTAGGTGCGCACGAACCACTCGGGCAGGCGGGCCGGCCGGCCGGCGGCATCGAGGTGCACCCACAGCGTGGCCACCTCGACCCGGGCACCCGACGTCGACGAGAGCGACGTGCGCCGCTCCGCCCAGCGGGCGCCGATGCCGCCGCACCAGGTCGCCAGCCCCAGCTGCTCGCCGAGGCCGGGCCACGTCGAGGCATGCACCACCGACCGGCGGGACACCCAGGGCGAGGTGGGGTCGAGCCCGGCGTCGTCGAAGTCGTCGTTGCCGGCGTCCTGCAGGATCCGGGCCAGCGCGTCGAGGCGGAGCCGGCCGGCGGGATCGCAGTCGCCGAACCGCACCGGCACCCGAGTCTCGAAGACCCGGCCCGTGGCCGGCCGTCGCACGAGGGCCTCCACCGGCTGGACTGTAGGGGCCTCGCCGGCGGGCGCCGGCGGCTCGGCGGGCCGGTGCCGGCGTCGGGCTCCCGTCGCTCGTAGCCTCTCCGCCCGTGGCCCGGGCGGAGACCGTCGATCGACAGCTCCGCCGCTCGGCCACGGTGGCCGGCATCGGGGACGGGATCGCCGCGGTGGCGCTGCCCCTGCTCGCCACCCGCGTGACGCTCGACCCGCTCGCCATCGCCTCGGTGGTCGCCGCCCAGCACGTGCCCTGGGTCCTCGTGCACCTGGCCGGCCAGGCCGGCACCTACGACCGCCGGACGCTCGTCGGGCTGGCCGACACGGCCCGGGCCGTCGCCGTCGGGATCCTCGGCATCCTGACGCTCACCAACGCCGAGACCATGCTCGCCATCCAGCTGGTCGCCTTCGTGGTCGGCGTCGGTGAGGCGTGGACCGACCGGATCGAGTCGGAGTCGTCGAGCCCCGGCAGCCTCAGCACCCGGGGCATGCTCGCCGTCGGCCTGGTCGGCTTCCCCCTCGGCGGCCTCCTCTACGAGGTCTCCCCCGGCCCGGCCACCCCCCTGCTGGCCGACGTGCTGGTCTTCACGGTGGCCTCCACGCTGGCGCTCGCCATCCGGTCGGCGGTCCGACCGAGACCCGAGCCGCGCCGGGCCCCGACGCGCCCCGGCCACCCGCTCATGTCCGGGGGTGGTCCCCTGCCGTCCGCCGCGGTCGCGCTGCTCGCCTCCTCGGCGGTGGCGTCGTTCGCCGCCAGCGGCCTGCTCGGCCTGCTCGTGCTGTTCGCCACGGCCGACCTCGGGCTCGGTGCGCCCGCCTTCGGCCTCCTCCTCGCCGGCCTCGCCGTCAGCACCGCCCTCGGCGGCCTGGCCGCCCCCCTCGTGGGCGAGCTGGTGGGCGTCAGGACCGGCGTCGCCGCCGGTCAGGTCGTGGCCGGAGGCGCGGTCGCCGCCGCCGCCCTCCTCGCCGATCCCGGCCGACCGTGGCCCGCCATCGTCGCCCTCGGTGCCGGCGCCGCGGCCGGCATGGCGGCGACCGTGCTCGGCCGGGCCCGGCTCCAGCTCGTGGCCGGGCCCCGGGGCACGGCCGCGGCCCTCCACCTCCTGCACCTCGTCACGTGGGCGGCGATCCCCGCCGGCGCCCTGGTTGCCGGCCTGGCGGCCCGCCACACGCCGGTCGACCGGGTGCTCGTCGGCACCGGCGGAGCCTGGCTCCTGGCCGCGGTCGCCGTGCTGGCCGTCCGGCGGAGCTCCGCCGGACGGGCCCCCACGGCGGGCAAGGTGCCGGTACGAGAAATCGTTTGACGGGTCGTACGAACTCGTGGTCCCCTGGCAAGGCGCAACGCGGCTCGGCACGACCCGCGACGCCCGAACGAGACGAACCGACCGTGAACCAGCAACGAGAGGTGGTGTGACGATGGCAGCGAGCCCCGCAGTGACGACCCTCATGAGCGCCTCCGCCCTCGTCGCGCCGCGTCCCGCCCACGTGTCGCCGTCGTGTGCCCCGGCCGTGGGCCCGACCTATGGCTCGTCCCTCATGCCCATTCCGAGCGGCGTCGGCTCCCGTCCGTGGACCAACGCTCTCGCCGTGAACACGAAGGCCGCCAAGGCCTTCCGTCACGGCCCCCGCCGGCTCCTGGAGCACTCGACCTAGCAGCGTCGAGTCACCACCCCAGAGGCCGTCGGGACATCCCGACGGCCTTTCTTCTTTTTCGCCGCCAGTCACACCACCACCCAGCCACCCGCAGCCAGCAACCGACCCCCGAGGGGAGCAGCGATGTACGTGCTCGAGGAGAGCCGACAGGAAGAGGAACGAGGCGCCGACGGCGACCTGCGTTCGCTCGCCCGATGCGCCGAACCGGACACCGATTGGACGAGCGTCTTCTTCTCCGAGGACCTGTACGACATCGCCCGGGCGAAGCACCTCTGCGGTGGCTGCCCGGTGCGGATCCCCTGCCTCTCGGATGCGAAGGAGCGCCGGGAGCCGTTCGGCGTCTGGGGCGGCGAGCTGTTCGCCCACGGCCACGTCGTGGCCCAGAAGCGGCGCCGGGGCCGGCCACCGAAGAACCGGCCGGCCGAGGTGATCTGGATCGACGGCGAGGAGATCGTCGTCGTGCCCGCCATCCAGAGCGCCTGACGCCCGCCACCATCCGTCAGGCGGGCCGGGGTGACGCTCCCCTCACCGAGCCCCGGCCCGCCTGCCGCCAACGACGCCTGGCGGCAGAGCGCGGTGCTGCTGGCGGCGTTGGTCGTGACCGACGCCCGGCCGGGTCCCGTGTCGTCCCGGGCTGGGACCTCACCGTGCTCGGCGTCCGAGTGGTGAGGCGCCGCCCGCCGAGCAGCGGCCGGCATGCCGTGACGTCAGAGGACACCGGCTACCCGGCCGGCTCGGCACCGCCCTGGTCCAGGCGGAAGGGCGGGTACCGGTCGGTCAGCAGGGCTGCGTACGCGACGACCCGGACGATCCAACGGTTGAGCCCGACGACCAGATCGAAGATCGACCGGGGGTAGCGGCCGCGGAACAGCAGGATCACGCCGGCGACGACGACCAGGACCCCGGTGAGACCCGGTCCCGAGCCGGCTCGATCGCCGAGTCCTCCTGCGTCACCGAGCAACAGCCCGACGATGACGTAGTGCGGGATGGCCAGGAGCCACCACTTCACCAGCACCAAGGGGCGAGACAGGCGGGCGGGGTAGGCGATCTCGAGCGTCGCCGGCTCGTCGTCCCCGGTCCGCAGGCTGAACGGGGGGTACCGGTCGGTGCCGAGGCCGCCCGACCACGCGTAGTAGCTGACCCGCCAGGTCCACCGCAGGACGCCCACGTTGAAGTCGAAGATGCCGCGCGGGTAGCGCCCGGTGAAGAGGATGGCCACGCCGGCGACGACCGTCAGGAAGACGAAGGCGATCCACAGGAGCACCAGCACGACGAGGTGCGGGATCGCGAGGAACCACTTCACCAGCCACTTCCAACGGGAGAGGTCCGGATCGAGACGGGCCTCGAGCGTCACCGGCTCCGCCGGTGGCGCCGTCTCCTCCGGTAGGGCGCCTGACCCAGCGGTCGCCATCCCGGCCGGACCTGGCAGCACCGTCCCCGCGGCCGGCTGGACGCCGCCGCGCCCCAGTCCATCGGCTCCGAAGACGATCAGTGCGACGCCGGCGAGCAGGCCCACGGCGCCGGCGGCCAGCAGGATGAGGACGAGCGGGAAGAGGAAGCCGGCCTTGGCCCCGACCTCCACGTCGACAGAGACTCCCGGCGACCCGTCGGCGTTCAGCACCGCGACCGCCCACTCGCCGCTCTCCACCTCCCACACGAGCTCCTGGGTGCCCGGGCCGGTCGCCTTCTCCACCCAGAACGTCTCCCGGTCTGGCGGGGATGCCATGTCCGCACCCGCCCGCGCCCGGTACTCGGGATCCCCGTCGTCGACATCGGTCACCTCGTCGTGGGCGATGCCGTCGAGATACCGGTCGAGGTCGTCCTCACGCGCGACGCCGACGAAGATCTCGCCCTCGCTCCGCACGTCGGTGACCCGCAGCCGAACGTCAGCATCGAGGAGGCGGACGAGGCGCCGTGGGCGGCCAGGCTCGGCCGAGATGTCGACCTCCTCGGCGGTGATGGCCGGGGTCGGGCTGGCGACCCGCTCGAGATCGGCGGTGAACCACCCGTCGTCGTCGCGACCGGCGACGTAGGCGATGCCCAGGGCGGCACCACCAAGGAGAGCGCCGAGCGACGGAAGGGCGAGGATGACGCCGGCGACGAGCGCCACCACTCGACCCGCCGGCGCCGATGACTTCGTTTGCGTCGTGGCCATGCAGGACATCCTGCTCGCATGGCACGGTCCCCTCCAGGGGCGAAGGGCCCACGTCCTCGAGTTGCGGAGGCAGGGCCCAGGAGCCGGCCCTTCAGATCGCGGTAGGCGAGGTCGTTGCGCTAACCCGAACCGGCCCGGCCGGCAATACACGCTGGTGACGGAAGGTACGGGGTGTTGCCCCCTCGTGCCCGCCCGGTCGAGCGGTCGAACGTGGCCCGCAGGTCGGCGACGACCGCCGGGTCGTCGACCCGGTCGGCGGGGGTCTGGGCCTCGGGCATCCCGACGTTGTAGCCGCGGGTGGCCCGTCCCGTTGTCCGGGGACCGGGCCGCGACCGGGGAAGCCCGACGGGCGGCGGGTACCGTCTCCGCTCGATGGACGAGGCCCGGCGCCCGGGATCGAGGCGACGACACCTCATGATCGGGGTGCTCTCCTGCCTGGCCGGGCTGGTCGCCGCGGCCGGTGCCGCCACCGCCGTGGTCGCCCTCGGTGGCGACGACGACCCCGGGGTCGACATTCACTTCACCGCCGACGACGCCGACGGCGCTGGCACCGACGCAACCCCGCTCATCGGGCTCGACACGGACGGCGCGACCGTGCCCGGCACCCGCTACGAGCTGCTCGCCGGCGGCCTCGGCTCGCTCCGCGACCACCGGGGCACGCCGATGGTCGTCAACTTCTTCGGCTCCTGGTGCGTCCCGTGCAGGGACGAGATGCCGGCCTTCGAAGCGGTCCACGACGACCTCGGCGACCGCGTCGCCTTCGTGGGCATCGCCTTCCGGGACGGCGCCGACGCGGCCCGGGCCCTCGTCCGGCAGACGGGCGTGACCTACGAGACCGGGCGCGACCCGACGGGAAAGATCGCCGAGGCCCTCGACATCCTGAAGTTCCCCACCACGCTGCTCGTCGACGCCGAGGGCCGGGTCGTCTCCACCCACCCCGGCGAGCTCACCGCCAGGCAGCTGCGGGCGCTGATCGACGACCACCTGCTGTGAGGCGGGGAGCGCCGGCCGCGTGCCGGGGGAGCCGGCGACCGTGATCGAGGTCCCCTTCACCTATGCCTTCACCCTCGGGCTCGTCGCGGCCGTGAACCCGTGCGGGTTCCCGATGCTGCCCGCCTACCTCTCCTTCTTCGTCGGCGCCGACGACCCCGATCACGCCGATCACGCCGATCACGCCAGCGGCGCCGGCGGCGCCGGCGGCGGCACCGACACGCCGGTCCGCGTGCTGCGGGCCCTGGGCGCGGGGGCGTGCGTGTCGCTCGGCTTCTTCGTGGTGTTCCTGGGGTTCGGGCTGCCGATCGACGCCGGCCTCGACGTCATCCTCGACTGGGTGCCATGGCTGACGATGGTGATCGGCGCCGGCCTGGCCGGCCTCGGCGTCGCCACGCTGCTCGGCCATCCCCTCCGGCCCGGCCTGCCCCGTCTCGACCGGGGGGGCCGCACCCGGGGGGCCGGCTCGATGGTGCTCTTCGGCATCTCCTACGCCGTCGCCTCGCTCGGTTGCACCCTCCCGCTCTTCCTGGCGGTGGTCGCCGGCACGACCTCACGCGAGAACCTGGCGTCGGGCGTGGCCGCCTTCGGCGCCTACGCGGCCGGCATGAGCGTGGTGCTCCTCGCCCTCTCGCTGGCCCTCGCCTTCGCCCGGGAGGGGATGGTGCGCTGGCTCCGCTCCACGCTGCGCTACGTCGACCGGATCGCCGCCGTGCTGCTCGTCGCGGTCGGCACCTACCTCGTGTACTACGGCGTCGTCGCCGTCCGAGACGACGCCGTGGCCGACAGCCCCGTGACCTTCGTCGACGACCTCTCGAACGACCTCACCGTGTGGATCCAGGACCGGGCCACCGGCCTCGGCCTCGTCCTCGCCACGATGGTGGCCGCCGGGCTGGCCTGGTCGCTGCTCCTGCGCGAGCGGCGCTGACCGGCCGGTCCCGGCGCCCGGCCCAGGGTCGGTAGCCGGCCGACCGGAACGCGGCGGACGGTACGGTCGTCGGATGGCAGGGACCGCGATACGGCTCCAGTCCGTCAGCAAGCGGTTCCCCGGATCGGCGACGGATGCCGTGACCGACCTCGACCTCGACCTCGAGGAGGGGACGGTCACCGCGCTCGTGGGCCCGTCCGGGTGCGGCAAGACCACGACCCTGCGGATGGTCAACCGCCTCATCGACCCGACGGCCGGCTCGATCGAGCTCTTCGGCACGGACGTCCGCTCCCTACCGGTGCACGAGCTCCGCCGCGGCATCGGCTACGTGATCCAGCAAGCCGGCCTGTTCCCCCACCGCACCGTCGCCGCGAACATCGCCACGGTCCCCCAGCTGCTGGGCTGGGACAGGGCCCGGGTCCGGGCCCGCGTCGACGAGCTCGTCGATCTGGTCGGCCTGCTCCCCGAGATCCTCGACCGCTACCCCGTCGAGCTCTCGGGCGGCCAGCAGCAGCGGGTGGGGGTGGCCCGGGCCCTCGCCGCCGATCCCCCGGTGCTCCTCATGGACGAGCCCTACTCGGCCGTCGACCCGATCGTGCGGGCCCGGTTGCAGGACGAGCTGGTCCTGCTGCAGCGCCGGGTCGGCAAGACGATCGTGCTCGTCACCCATGACATCGACGAGGCCATCAAGCTCGCCGACCGCATCGCCCTCCTCAACGTCGGCGGCGTCCTCGAGCAGTTCGGCACGCCGGACGACCTCCTGCGGGCGCCCGCCAACGGGTTCGTCGAGCAGTTCCTCGGCCGGGAGCGGTCGCTGCGACGGCTGGCGCTGGTGCCGGCCGGCTCGGTCGACCTCGACCCCGCGCCCGGCGACGGTGCAGGTGCCGGGCTGCCCCGCATCCCGTCCGGGGCGCCCCTGCGGGAGGTGGTCGACGCGCTGGTCGCCGGCACCACCGACCGGGTGCTCGTCGTCGACGCCGACGGGCGGGGGCTCGGGACGCTCACCATCGAGGGCGTGCGCCGGGCCCTCGGCCCGGCGGCCGAGGTGGCGCCGAGGTGAACAGCGACTCGTTCATCTGGTGGGACTGGGTCGGTCGCCACGGCGACGAGATCCAGACCGCCAGCTTCGAGCACCTCCGCCTCACGCTCATCGCCGTCGGCATCGGCTTCGCCCTCTCGCTCGCCCTGGCCGCCATCGCCATCCGGTGGCGGTCGACGTACTGGCTCATCGGCGGTGTCGCCGGCGTGATCTACACCATCCCGAGCCTGGCCCTCTTTGCCCTCCTCGTCACCTGGACCGGGTTCACCACCCTCACCGCCGAGATCGGGCTGGTCAGCTACACGCTGCTCATCCTCGTGCGGAACATCGTGGAGGGGATCGACGGGGTGCCGGCGTCGGCGAGGGAGGCCGCCGTGGCGATGGGCTACCGACCCGTCCGCCGCTTCCTCGAGGTCGACCTCCCGCTGGCGGCCCCGGCGATCGTGGCCGGCGTCCGCATCGCCATGGTGACGACGATCGGGCTCGTCACCGTCACGGGCCTGATCGGCCAGGGCGGCTACGGCTCGTTCATCAACGCCGGCCTGAAGCGGTCGTTCTCGACCGAGGTGGTCGTGGGCGCCGGGCTCTCGGTGGTGATGGCCATGGTCCTCGATGCCCTGCTGGTCGCGGGCGGGTGGGCCCTCACGCCCTGGCGCCGCACCCGGCGCCGCTCCCGTCCGGTGCCGGCCCCGGCGGCCGGGGGTCTCGATGCTCCGGCCACCCGGGCGGGCGGCCGGTGAGCGCCTGGCGGGAGCTCGGCACCTTCCTCGGCGACGGGGACAACTGGGCCGGCACGAACGGCATCGTGCACCGCACCGTCGAGCACCTGCGCCTCTCGGCCACCGCCGTGGCGTTCGGCAGCGCCATGGCCGTGCCGCTCGGCGCCTGGCTCGGCCACGTCCGCCGGGGTGGCGTCGTGGTGCAGTGGGTCCTGAACATCGGCCGGGCGGTCCCCTCGCTCGCCATCCTCGCCATCGTCTTCCCGCTCGCCCTCCGCTACGGCTTCGGGCTCGGCTTCTGGCCCACCGTGCCCGCCCTCGTCGCCCTGGCCGTCCCGCCGCTGTTCGCCAACACCTACGCCGGCGTGGCCGGCGTCGACCCGGCCGTGGTCGAGGCGGCCCGGGGCATGGGCCTGCGCCCCGTGCAGGTGCTGACGCGCGTCGAGCTGCCCAACGCCCTGCCCCTCGTGCTGACCGGCCTGCGGGTGGCCACCCTGCAGGTCGTCGCCACCGCCACCCTCGGCGCCTACGTGGCCTTCAACGGCCTCGGCTCGTTCATCAACGAGGGCTTCCGCCAGCAGGACGACGGCAAGCTGCTCACCGGAGCCCTGGCCGTGGCCGGCCTGGCGCTCGTGATCGACGGGCTCCTGGGCGTCGCCGCCCGGCGCTCGTCCCCCTGGCGGCGCCCGGTGCGCGCCGCCCCCGGCGGGACATCGGCGGCCAATTCACGGTAGAACCGTTGCGCTGCACTCTCGAGAGAAGGACACGCCACGTGAGACGCTCCACCAAGACCCTGCTAGCCCTGCTCGCGGTGACCGCCCTCGTCGCGGCCGCCTGCGGTGGCGACGACGACGACACGGGCGGTGCCCCGGCCGACGCCCCGGAGGTCGTCATCGGCGCCCAGGACTTCGGTGAGTCCGCCATCCTGGCCGAGATCTACAAGCAGGGGCTCGAGGCCAAGGGCTTCGAGGTGAGCATCCAGGCGCTCGGCGGCTTCCGGCCCCTCGAGATCCCGGCGTTCGACGACGGCACGATCAACTTCGCGCCCGAGTACGCGGCGTCGATGCTCGAGTACCTCAACAACCCCACCAACGGTGAGGCCTCCGGCGATGCCGCCGCCACGGTGGCGAAGCTCCAGACCTACCTCACGCCGAAGGGCCTGGTCGCCCTCGAGGTGAGCGACGCGGTCGACACCAACGCCTTCGTCGTGAAGAAGGCGACCGCCGACCGCCTGGGCCTCAAGTCGCTCTCCGACCTGGCGGCCAAGGGCAAGGACCTGGTCCTCGGTGCCCCGAGCGACTGCGCCACCAACCCCTTCTGCATGCCGGGGCTGAGGAGCACCTACGGGCTCGACCTCTCGGCCAAGTTCAAGGCGCTCGAGACCGGGCAGATCGTGCCCGCCCTCGACGCCGACCAGATCGACGTGGCCGTGCTCTTCTCCACCGACAGCCAGATCAAGACCAAGGGCTACGTCCTGCTCACCGACGACAAGTCGCTGCTCGCGGCCGACAACGTCGTGCCGGTGGTCAGCGACGAGCTGGCCGAGATCGACGAGCTGACCGAGGCGATCAACGCCATCAGCAAGGCGTTGACGACGGCGAAGCTCATCGACCTGAACGCCCGGTACGACGTCGACAAGGAGGATGCCGCCGACATCGCCGCCGACTTCCTCGAGGACGCCGGCCTCGACTGACCGATCACCGGGGGCACCCGGCGCCACCGGCGTCGCGGTGCCCCCGGGCGGCTGGGCGGATGGCCGGCCGGGCTCAGAGCGTCTCGGCCCCGCCGAGGTAGGGGGCGAGGGCGGCCGGCACCGCCACCAGGCCGTCGGGCCGGCGGTGGGTCTCCACCAGGGCGGCCCACACCCGGGGCCAGGCCAGCGCCGAGCCGTTGAGCGTGTGGAGGATCTCCGTGCCCCTGGCGTCGTTCGAGCGGTACCGGGCGTTGCCCCGGCGGCCCTGGTAGTCGCCGCACCAGGACACCGACGACACCTCGAGCCACTGGTCGCAGCCCGGGGCGTACACCTCGAGGTCGAAGGTCCGCCTGGCCCAGAAGCCGAGGTCGCCGGTGCACAGGTCGAGCACGCGGTAGGTGAACCCGAGCGCCTGGAGGAGGGCCTCGGCCCGGCCCAGCATCTCGGCGTGGAGGTCGTCGGCCTGGGCCGGGGTGCACCATGCCATCAGCTCGACCTTGTCGAACTCGTGGGAACGCAGGAGCCCCCGCGTGTCGCGGCCGGCCGCGCCCGCCTCCCGGCGGAAGCAGGGGGTGTAGGCGGTGTAGCGCCGGGGCAGCTCGTCCTCGGTGAGCACCTCGTCGCGGTGCATGGAGGTGAGCGGCACCTCGGCGGTCGGGATGGCCCACAGGTCGTCGCGCTCGAGGTGGTAGGCGTCGTCGGCGAACTTCGGGAGGTGCCCCGTCGACGTGAGGGTCTCGGTGCGGACCATGGTCGGCGGCCGGATCTCCTCCCACGCGTCGGCGTGGGCGTCGAGGGCGAGCTGCGTGAGCGCCCGGAGGAGCCGGGCGCCCCCGCCCCGGTACATCACGAACATCGAGCCGGACATCCGGACGGCCCGCTCGGGATCGAGCCAGCCCCGGGCCGCTCCGACCTCCCAGTGCGGCACCCGCTGGTGGTCGGCCCAGGCCCGGTCGGCGCCGACCGTGCGGACCACCGGGTTGTCGTCGGGACCGGCCCCGTCGGGCGCGGCCGGGGAGGGGAGGTTGGGGATGCCGAGCAGCACCTGGCGGAGCTCGCCGGCCAGGCGGCCGGCCTCGCCGTCGGCCAGGGCCTGGCGGTCGCCGAGAGAGCGGCTCTCGGCGGCAAGGCGATCGGCGGCGTCGGTGTCCCCGTCCCGCCGGGCCCGGCCGACCTCGGCCGACAGCCGCTTCACCTCGGACCGGAGCCGCTCGGCCTCGGCCAACGCGGCCCGGTGGGCTCGGTCGATGCGGACCGCCTCGTCCACCTCGGCCAGGTCGATGCGGCGCCGGGCCAGGGCGGCCTTGACCGCGTCCGGATCGTCACGGAGCAGCTTGACGTCGAGCACCGGGCGACCGTAGCGGCCGGCCCTCCCCGAGCCGGACGACTTGGAGCTCGGAGGGCGTCGCGCCTTGCTCGGCGCAGGAGCCGATCGAGCGCGACGTGACCGTGCCGCGGGCCATCGGAGGGTGCGCCGACAGGCGCACCCTGTGGCCCGAGCGGCCCGGCGCCGGAGGCGCCGAGAGAGGAGAACGCAGCGCCTTCTCGGCGACGAAGGAGCCGAGAACCAGAACGGACGTGACCTGTCCGCGCGGACTCTCAGGGCTCCATCGGCGCCGGTCCGGCTTCGGCGAGCTCGCGCTCGACCTGGGCCCAGGTGAGCTCCGGCGAGCGCCGGTCGAGCGCGATGCCCCGGTCGCGGTCGTCGGCCTGCGACTGGTTCGCGAAGCGGATGAACAGGGAGGCGATGATCACCCACAGGTAGGTGCCGGCCAGGAGCTTCATCATCGTGGCCGCCAGCTGCTGGTCCTCGAGCGCGGTGAGGCCCCAGATCCGCCCGACCCGGTCGTAGGACTCGTAGGCCACGTGCTCGGCGAACACGAGGATCCCGGCCGGCACGGTCGGCACGACCGACTGGAGGAAGAGGTGGGCGGCCTGCACGAGCAGGGAGAAGCGCAGCTCGGGCAGGGGCGAGCACACCCCCATCCACACGATCAGGCCGGTGGTGACGACGAGCAGGTGCACTCCGTAGTGGGCGAAGGGGTTCGTCACCGACGCCTCCACCACCAGGGGCCAGTGGCTGAACACCACGACGGCGTTGAAGAGGATCGTCGCCGGCACCAGCCGGGTGAGCCACCGCACGACCCGGTAGCCGCGCCCGTCCCCCACCACCATCCGGGCCAGCCAGGTCGGTGTGGCGAGCAGCGCCATCGGCGGCACGACCAGCGAGAGCAGGAGGTGCTGGGCCATGTGGGCGCTGTAGAGGTGCTCCTCGGCGATGTCGTGCACGGGCCAGTCCGACGCCACCCACAAGGTGACGATGGTGGCCACGAACCAGCGGAGCTGGGCCGGGGTGACCACCGGCTCGCCCTCGAGGGTCGCCGACGGCCCGATGCGGCGGACGGCGTAGGCGTAGAGGCCGATCAGGCCGAGGAGGAGCGCCCAGACCTCGGGGTGCGGCTGCCACCGCCAGACGTCGACGGCGGCGACCACGGCCACCGCCTCAGAACCTGATGCCCGCCGGCGGCGCCCGGTCCTCGAGCGGCTCGCTCGTGGTGTCGTCCCCGAAGAACTGCGTGGACACGAACACGATCATGTACACGAAGACGGCGAGCAGGAGCCCGGAGACGAAGGCCCACCGGAACAGCGCGCTGTCGAAGCGGAGGTGCATGAACCACATGGCGACGATGGCGAACTTCGTGACCATGAGGACGAGCATCAGGCCGAGGACGGGCCCCTCGATGTCGGTGATGTACGGCAGCGCCACCTCCGCGCCGGTGATGGCGGCGAGGATCAGGGCGATCTGCCAGTAGTTCCGATCGGTGGGGTGGGCGTGGCCGGTGTCGTGGGCGCTGACGGTCGTCATGCCGGGCTCCTCAGGGCTCGATCAGGTAGACGACGGTGAAGATCAGGATCCACACCACGTCGACGAAGTGCCAGTAGAGGCCGACGATCTCGAGCGACTCCGACTTGGCCGTGGGCAGCTTCCCCCGCAGCGAGAGCACGTAGAGGCTCAGCAGCATCACGATGCCGAGCGTGACGTGGACCCCGTGGAAGCCGGTGAGCGTGTAGAAGGACGAGCTCTGGAGGCTGGTCGTGAAGCCCATGCCCTCCTTGACGAACGACGTGAACTCGTAGACCTGCCCGGCCACGAAGCTGGCGCCGAGGGTGGCGGTGGCGAGGATCCACGTCCGGGCCTGCCGGTGCTCGCCCCGCTTCAGCGCGGCCAGGGCCAGCACCATGGTGAGCGAGCTCATGAGGAGGACGAAGGAGCTGACCGACGTGAAGGGGATGTCGTAGAGCTCGTGGACCTCGGGCCCGCTGACGACGGGCTTGACCCGGTTGATCAGGAAGACCGAGATGAGGCCGCCGAAGAGGAGGCACTCCGAGCCCAGGAAGGCCCACATGGCGAGCTTCTCGTTCGAGAGCCCCGTGCTGGTGCGGTGGCCGCCACCGGCATGGCCGTCGTCGGTGTGACCGTCGGCGGCGTGGTCGGTGTCGGCGACGTGCAGGACCGTCTCGGTCATTCCCCATCCTCCGCGTCCGCGGTCCCGGCCCCGACGAGGACCGCTTCCTGTTCGGGCTCCGGATCGGGCTCGCCGCCGTGGTGCCCGTCACCGTGGCCGGCGTCCGGGTCGACCGACGGCTCGAGGGCCCACCCGTACACGGCACCGAAGACGAGCAGGCCGCCGAGGGCCGACAGCCAGTACGTGTACATGAGCCCGTAGGCGATGAGCGGCAGGCCGAGGGCGAGCACGAGCGGCCAGTACGAGGGCGACGGCAGGTGGATGCCCGTCGGCGGCGTGTCGGCGATGAACGTCTCCACCCGCTCCCGGCGCCGGACCTTGTGGTCGGAACCCACCTCGTACTTGCGATGCCAGAAGTCGTCGAGCTGGGTCACGGTCGGCTCGATGTCGAAGTTGTGGGCGGGCGGCGGCGAGGACGTCGCCCACTCGATGGTGCGGGCGTCCCAGGGATCGGGATCGTGGGTGACGTTCCGGCGGCTGTACACCACGTTGTAGATGAACACCAGGAACCCGAGGGCGATCACGAACGAGCCGATGGTCGAGAGCAGGTTGGGGATGTCCCAGCCCATGCCCTCGGGGTAGGTGGCCGTGCGCCGGGGCTGGCCCTGCAGACCGGCGATGTGCATCGGCCCGAAGGTCAGGTTGAAGCCGATCAGCCAGGTCCAGAAGTGGAGCTTGCCGAGGCGCTCGTCGAGGAACCGGCCGAAGATCTTCGGCCACCAGAAGTAGAGCCCGGCGAAGATGCCGAACATCGAGCCGCCGAACAGCACGTAGTGGAAGTGGGCGACGATGTAGTAGGTGTCGGTCTGCTGCCAGTCGGACGGTGACACCGAGTGGGTCACGCCCGAGAGCCCGCCGATGGTGAACTGCGACACGAGGCCCACCGCGAAGCACATGGCGGTGGTGAACCGCAACTTGCCGCCCCACAGCGTGCCGACCCAGTTGAAGATCTTCACGCCGGTGGGCACGGCGATGAACATCGTCGAGAGGGAGAAGGCCGCCACGGTGACCGGCCCCGCGCCCGAGGCGAACATGTGGTGGGCCCACACACCCCATCCCATGAAGCCGATGGCGATCCCGGAGAAGACCATGAACGAATAGCCGAACAGGGGCTTGCGGGCGAAGACCGGGATGATCTCGGACACGATGCCGAATGCCGGCAGGACGAGGATGTACACCTCCGGGTGGCCGAAGATCCAGAAGAGGTGCTGCCACATGAGCGGGTCGGCGCCGGCCTCGACCACGAAGAAGTTGCTCTCGAAGAGCCGGTCGAAGGAGAGCAGGAACAGCGCCACCGTGATGACCGGGATGGCGAAGAGCAGCAGGAACTGGGCGACCAGCGACATCCAGACGAAGATCGGCATCCGCATGAGGGTCATGCCGGGGGCCCGCATGTTGACGACCGTGACGATCAGGTTGATGGCCCCGATGAGCGAGGCGATGCCCGCGATCTGCAGGCCGAGGGCCCAGAAGTCGACGCCGTGACCCGGGTTGTAGGCCAGGCCGGAGTTCGGGACGTACATGAACCAGCCGCCGTCGGCGATCTCGTCGAGGACCGCACCCGAGTACAGGAACACGCCACCGGCGAGGAAGATCCAGAACGACAGCGCGTTGAGCCGCGGGAAGGCGACGTCGCGGGCGCCGATCATCAGCGGGATCAGGTAGTTCGAGAAGGCCGCCAGCATCGGCATGATCACGAGGAAGACCATGGTCGTGCCGTGCATCGTGAAGGCCTGGTTGAAGCGCTCGGGCGAGAGCACCTGGCCGTCGGGCTGGGCCAGCTGGGCCCGGATCAGCAGGGCCTCGAGGCCGCCCAGGCCGAAGAACACGAGCGCGGCCGCGCCGTAAAGGATGCCGATGCGCTTGTGGTCGACGGTCGTGAGCCACGACCGCCACCCCTTGGTGCTCGTCGGCCGGCGGAAGACGCCGAGCGGCTCGCTGACGACGAGGTCGCCGGCCACGAGCTCGGGCCGCGGCTTGTCCAGGTCGATCGCCATCGCTACTCCAGCGTCTTCAGGTAGGCCACGAGCGTCTCGATCTCCGCTTCGGTGAGCGGGCCGATCTGCATGAGGGAGCCGGCCTTGCGCTGCGGGTTGCGCAACCAGGCCTTCAGCTCGTTGGTGTCGGTGAGGTCGTAGATGCAGCCGGCGAAGCAGTCCCGGCTGTACAGGTGGGTGAGGTCGGGGGCGGGGGGTGAGTCGTCGGCCACGACCTCGTACTGGCCTTCGACCCGGTGGCAGCCGGCGCAGCCCTTCTGCTCGAAGAGCGCGAAGCCCTCGGCCTCGTCGCCGGACGACGGCGTCGACGGCGCGTCCTGCATGCGGCCCAGCCACTCCTCCCAGTCGTCCGGGCCGTGGGCGACGACCTTCAGCCGCATGTTGGCGTGGGAGGTGCCGCAGAACTCGGCGCACTGGCCCGAGTAGACGCCCGGGGCGTCGGCCTCGAGGTTCCAGTCGTGGACCCGGCCGGGCACGACGTCGCGCTTGCCGTTCAGCCGGGGGGCCCAGAAGGAGTGGATGACGTCCTTCGACCGCAGCGTGAGCTTCACCGGCTGGCCGGCCGGGATGTGCAGCTCGTTGGCCGTGACGATGGCCTGGTCGATCCCGAGCTCGGACTGCTCCGGATAGGTGTAGGCCCACCAGTACTTCTGGCCCGTCACCTCGACCTCGAGCGAGCCGGCCGGCGGGTTGTCGGACACGTCGAAGATCACCGGCAGGGTCATCACGCCGACACCCACCAGCACCAGGGCGGGCAGGATCGTCCAGCCGATCTCGAGGCGGGTGTTGCCGTGGAGCTGCTCGGGGAACTCCTCGTCGCCGGGGCGGCGGCGGAACTTGACCACCGCCACCACGACGAGCACCTGCACCAGGAAGAAGACGAAGATCGCGAACCCGAAGATCGGGCGCTGGAGATCGTCGATCAGGCGGGCCGGCCGGCCGGCCGGCTCGAACACGTCCTGGGGGGCGTCGGACGCGCAGGCCGTGAGGAACAGCCCCAGCCCGAGGGCGGGGAGGGCGCGGCACCACCGGCGGAAGCGGGTCATCGGTCGTTCGTCTCCTCGGCGGTGGCTTCGCCCTGGTCCTCGCTGTGGTGCTCCTCGAAGGTGCGGTGCCCGCTCACGGCGCCGATCACGCCGGTGATCAGGAAGACCAGGGCGCCCACGGCCACGACGGCGGTGACGAGCGACGAGCTGAGGCGGGGCCGGGCCGCCACCAGCGCCGCGATGCCGAGGATCACCGAGGCGACGACGATCGCCACCACGGTCGAGCCGGTCTTCGGCAGCGCCAGCAGGACACGCGAGAAGGAGACGACGATCAGCCCGACGCCGAGGCCGGCGGTGAGCGGGACCTCGAGCGGGAACATCAGCCGGTTCCGCAGCTCCTGGTTGGCGGCGTCGTCGCCGGTGGCCCGCTCGGCCCAGCCCTGAACCAGCCACTCGCCGAAGACGAGGGTGAGGATGCCGAGCCCGGTCCAGAAGAGGAACGTGCCGCCGGCCAGGCCGATCAGCGTGGTGCCGGTGCCGAGCGCAGCGAGGGCGGGCCAGGCGGCGGGGAGCGCGCGGCGGGGCAGCACCGTGGGCAGGGTCTCCGCCGGCGAGGCCGGGTCGCCGTCGTTCGTCGCCGAGGACAGGCCAACCAGCACGCCGGCCGCCACGACCAGGGAGCCGAGCACGAAGGTGCCGAACCACTCGCCGTCGCTGGCGACGGCGTAGACGACGGTCGAGCCGAAGGCGAGGAAGGCGATGGCGAGCCAGAGCTTGCCGGCGGTGCCGTTCACGAGGAGGGCCCTCCCGTCAGGAACCACAGGCACCAGTAGACGACGCCACCGGCGGCCACCACGAAGTGCCAGACGGAGACGGCGCTGGTGACGAACCCGGCGTTGCCCGGGCCGAACTGGCCGCCGAGCACCCGGAATCCCATGGTGAGGAAGAGGACCAGGGCGGCGACCACCAGGACCAGGTGCGTGCCGGAGGCGGCGTAGACCACGTTGGCGTACGTGCTCTCCCCGGCCTCGAAGCCGAGCTGCGTGTAGCAGAAGGAGAGGCCGTTGACGAAGGCCAAGCCGAGGAGCATGGTGACGCCGACGGCCACATAGGTCTGCCGCCGCTCGCCGACCTTGATGGCCCAGACGGCCCACTGCGCGGTGAACGACGAGAGCAGCAGCGCCATGTAGGTGACGCCGAGGGCGCTGTTCGGCATGTCGCCGGCCTCGAGGCCCCACTCGCCGCCGCCGGCGAGCACCGCCTCGCGGGCCGCGAAGTAGGCCGCCAGGAGGCCGCCGACGAGCATCGTGCCGGCCGCGATGGCGAGGAAGGTGCCGGTGAGCAGCACCGAGCGCCGGGGCTCGGGCGCGGCGGGGAGCGGGCCCTGGACCGTGACCGCCATCAGGCCTCCCTCTCGTCGAGCAGCGGGGTGGCCGATCCGACGGCGAGGACCGCGGACGGGAAGTTCGTGGCGACGGGCGGCGAGGACGTGGCCCACTCGAGGGTGTGGCCGCCCCAGGGGTCGGCCGGACCCGTGCCGCCGGCGAGGGCGGCGCGTGCCGCCGTCGCCAGCGCGACGAGGAGGCCGACGACCAGCAGGGCGCTGCCGGCCACGGCGACGACGTTCAGCGCCTGGATGCCGGCATCGGAGGACGCGCCGGGCGCCAGGACGACGTCTTCGGCGAGGCCGTTGACGAGCGTGGCGACGGCGACGAGGAGGGTGCCGCCGAAGGTGGCGAGGAAGGCGAGCGCGCCGGCGCCGTCGGGGAGCGTGGTCCCGTAGAGCTTCGGCGCCCACCACCACAGCCCGCCCAGCCCGCCGAGCCCCGCCGCGCCGAACACCACCAGGTGGAAGAGGCCCGTCTCCCAGACGGTGCCCCGCAGGTCGAGCCCGTCGATGACCGAGAGCGCGCCGGCCCCGGCGCCGAGGAGGAGGAGCAGGGCGCTCCCGCCGGCGAAGAGGAGCGGCACCTTCAGCACCGGGTTGCCGTTGCGGGCGGTGTCGGCCAGGAGGCCGACGACGGCGAGGGCGGGCACGACGGCGGCGAGGCCGATGGCGACGTAGAGCAGCTCGTCGAAGGTGCCGGGCACCTGGGCCCAGGCGCCGATGCTCACGATGCCGAGGGCGCCGAGCACGACCAGGACGGCCTCGTGGTGGCGGACCCGGTTCCGGACCAGGACCGGGACGATCTCGAAGGCCACGCCGACGGCCGGGACCGCGACCAGGTAGAGCTGGGGGATCGAGTGGGCCCAGGCGATGTCGCCGTAGTCGGCGAGGCCGTAGTCGCCGCCGAAGTGGTGGGTGACGAAGAGGACGATGACCCGGGCCAGCAGCACCGGCGCGCCGAGGAGCGTCAGGCCGGCGGTGACGACGATCGACCACGTGAAGGCGGGCACCCGCAGCAGGGTCATGCCCGGTGCCCGCATGCTGAGGGCGGTCGTCAGGACGCAGAGCATCCCGAGGCCGAGGGCGCCGGCGAGCATGCCGAGGGCCAGGAGGTGGAGGTCGACGGCGACACCGTCGGCGCCCGACGGTCCGCCGTCGGCGGCGTAGGCGCCGAGCAGCAGGCCGGCACCGACCAGGTAGGTCCAGTAGGCGGTGGCCGCGCCCCGGGGGAAGGCCATGTCCGGGGAGCCGACCTGGATCGGGACGACGAACGTGGCCAGCCCGAGGAGCAGGGGCACGACGAACAGCCAGATCGCAGCCTCGCGGTGCAGGGTCAGGAGCTGCAGGTAGACGTCGGCATCGACGACGTCGAAGCCCTCGTCGAGGCCCTCGAGGGCGACGACGGTGCCGATCACGGTCGCCACCACGCCGAGCACGAGGGCGGTGAGCACGTACAGCCGACCGAGCTGCTTGTGGTCGGAGGTCGTGAACCACCCGGCCAGGCCGGGGCGCTCCGGCGGGGGGACGAGCGCCGGCGCACCAGGCGTCGCCTCGGTGGGCGCGGCCTCGGGCGCGGGTCTGGTCTCGGTCATGGCCATGTGCGTGCGGTGAACCTCGGGTCGACCGTCAGGAGCCGGCCGCGGACTCTACACAGGGCCACTTGGGCGGCACGAAACCACCGGTCCATGTGGCCCACCCGGGTCGCCACCCCTCAGATCCCGGATCGCAGCAGCTCGTCGAGCGCCATCGCGGCGAACAGGAGCGTGAGGTAGGTGATCGACCAGGTGAACATGCGCATCGCCACCTGGGGCGTCGGCTCCCGCAGCAGCCGCACCGCGAACCAGGTGAACGCCGCGCCGAGCCCGACGGCGGCCACGCCGTAGAGCGGCCCGAGGCCGGCCGCCCAGCCGAAGGCCAGCGTGAGGGCCCAGAGGATCAGTGTGTAGCGCAGGATGCGCAGCGCGGTCGTGTGCAGCGACGCCACGACAGGGAGCATCGGCACCGACGCGGCCTCGTAGTCGTCGCGGTAGCGGACCGCGAGGGCCCAGAAGTGCGGCGGCGTCCAGAAGAAGATCACCGCGAAGAGGTAGACGGGCGCCCAGTCGAGCGAGTCCCGCACCGCGGCCCAGCCCACGAGGACGGGAACGGCGCCGGCCGCCCCGCCGATGACGATGTTGCTGGTGGACGTCCGCTTCAGCCACAGCGTGTAGACGAAGACGTAGAAGAGCGTGGCGCTCACGGCCAGCAGGGCGCTGAGCAGGTTGACCGTCAGCCACAGCAGCCCGAAGGCGGCGACCTCGAGCCCGATCGCGAACACCAGGGCGTCCCGGGGCCGGATGGCGCCCGTGACGAGCGGCCGGTGCCGGGTGCGGCGCATGAGCTGGTCGATGTCGCGGTCGATGAACATGTTGATGGCGTTGGCACCGCCCGCGGCCAGGGTGCCCCCGACGACGGTGGCGAGGATGAGCCAGGGCGAGGGGAGCCCCCCCTCGGCGACCACCATGGTCGGGACCGTCGTCACGAGCAGCAGCTCGATGATCCGGGGCTTCGTGAGCGCCACGTAGGAGCCGACGGTCGACCAACCGCCAGCCCGGACCCGTCCCCGTTCGCTGGCGACGAGCTGCGGCTGCACGAGGGCCGAGCCTAGGAGACACAGCTCGCGACCCGGAACTCCGCGGGAGGGCTACATACCATCGGGCCGTGCCCTACGACCCGCCGGCTCCGGGCGCCCGGACGGGGCTGTCGCCCGTGGCCTACCGCCGCATCACCCTGGTCGCGCTGACGTCGCTGGCCGTGATCGTGGTGACCGGCGCGGCGGTTCGCCTCACGGGCTCGGGCCTGGGCTGCAGCGACTGGCCGACGTGCGAGCAGGGCCAGCTGGCCCCGGCCGACCTCCGGGACGCGCCCGCCATGGTCGAGTTCGTCAACCGCACGATCACCGGGGTGGTGTCGGTGGCCGTGATCCTCGCCGTGCTCGGGTCGCTGGTCCGCCGGCCCCGGCGCCGCGACCTCACCCGGCTCTCGGTCGGGCTGGTCGTGGGCGTGCTGGCCCAGATCGTGCTCGGCGGCCTCGTCGTCCTCCTCGACCTCTCGCCCCGCCTCGTCATGGCCCACTTCGCCCTCTCGATGGTGATCGTGTGGAACGCCGTCGTCCTGCACCACCGGGCCGGGCTGCCCGACCTCGACGACCCGGCGCCGATGGCACCCCTACCGAGCGGATCGCCAGCGGCCGCATGGCGCCCGGGCGCGGCGCGACGGCTGGACCGGCTCACGCGGGGCGTGGTGGCGGCCGCCGCGGTCGTGGTGCTCACCGGCACGGTCGTCACCGCGGCCGGTCCCCACGCCGGCGACGAGCAGGCCTCCCGTCTCGACCTGCCGGTCGCCGACGTGGCGCGCGTCCACGGCATCGCCGTGCTGGTCCTGCTGGCGGTCGTGCTGGCGGCCGCCCACGTGGTCCGGGCACCCGGCGCCCCGGTGGAGCGGCGCGAGCAGGTCGCGCGGCTGCTCTGGGTGCTCGTGGCCCAGGCCGCCGTCGGCTACACGCAGTACTTCACGGACGTCCCGCCGCTCCTCGTCGGGATCCACATCTGCGGTGCCCTCGCGGTGTGGATCGGCGCCGTCCAGCTCCGGCTGGAGAGCGCCCTCCCCCGCGCCGCCGGGTCCCGGCGCCCGGACGCCCCCTACCGGGCGCCCGACGGCGCCGACCTGAGCGCCGTGGGACCGGCATGAGCACGGCGCCGGTCGAGGTCCACGACCCGACGGTCGACGACGTCGCCGACCTCGACACGCCCTGGATCGTCCTCGTGTGGAACGACCCCATCAACCTCATGTCCTACGTGACCCACGTGTTCCAGAAGCTGTTCGGCTACAGCCGGGAGAAGGCCACGGCCCTGATGCTCGACGTCCACGAGAAGGGCCGGGCGGTGGTGTCGAACGGGACGCGTGAGCGGTGCGAGCTCGACGTCTTCCGCCTCCACGAGCACGGCCTCTGGGCGACGATGCAGCAAGACTGAGCTTCCCTGCGGGAGCGGGCTCGGGTCGAGCGGGAGGGAGCGTTGGTGCTGATCGGGCGGCGGGTGCGACGGACCCGCAAGGGTGACTTCGAGGTCCGCCTGCCCCCCGAGGAGCGCGAGCTGCTCCGGACGGTGGTCCCCCAGCTCGCCGACCTGCTCACCGGCGACCTCGACGACCCGGGGCTGCGCCGCCTCTTCCCGACCGCCTACGCCGACGACCCCGAGAGGGACGCCGCCTACCAGCGGCTCGTCCGGGACGAGCTGGCCGACCGGCGGCGGGCGGCCGCGGCCACGATGGTCGCCAGCGTCGACGCGACCCGACTCGACGAGGCCCAGCTGCACGCCTGGATGGGCGCCGTCAACGACCTCCGGCTCGTGCTCGGGACCCGCCTCGACGTGAGCGAGGAGACCGACCTGGTTCCCGACCCGGACGACCCCGACGCGCCCCTCCTCGCGCTGTACGGCTACCTCGGGCTCCTCCTCGAGACCCTGGTCGACGCCGTCTCTTGAGCGTGGGCCGGCCGCCGCCCGCCTCGTAGAGTGCGGGCCGGTCCGCACCGGCCCCCATCGTCCAGCGGCCCAGGACGCCGCCCTTTCAAGGCGGTAACACGGGTTCGAATCCCGTTGGGGGTGCCAGACCGCTCGGCGGGCCGTCCCGGGTCGACGGGCTCGTCCGGGTTCGATGGGCTGCTCCGGGGTCACGACGGTTGCGGACGCCGTTCTGGATCCGACGGAGAGGTCCGACGGCGAGGATCCGGCGGGCCGCGGCTCCGTGCGCCCGGAGGCAGCGGGGAGGCTGCCGGAGCCGTCGTGACCAACCGCCCACGCGTCGAGCGGGCCGGTGGCGCGATCATGGCGGTGGACCCGGCGCCGAGCCGGTCCGGGAGGGGACGCATGGCCGTCACGCAGCGCGACGAGGAGACCGAGAGCGTCGAGGCGTTCAGCGCCCGGGTGCGGGCGTGGGCGGCCGAGCACCTGACGCCGATCGGCGCCACCGGGGCCGACGACCGGGTGGGCCGGGCCATGGAGGCGGCGGGCGTCGACCCGACCGGCTTCGGCGCGCGGGGCCGCTTCCTCCTGCGGCTCATGGACGACGCCGGCTTCGGCGGCCTCGGCTTCCCGAAGGCCTACGGCGGTCAGGGGCTGACGCCCGCCCACCTCCGCGCCTTCAACGCCGCGGTGGCCGACTACGACATGGCCGCCCTCGGCGGGTTCACGCTCACGCTCGGCATGAACGCGCCCGCGATGCTCGAGTACGGGACGGAGGAGCAGAAGCGGCGCTACCTGCCCCGCATGTTCCGCGGCGAGGACGTGTGGATCCAGCTGCTGTCCGAGCCGACCGGCGGCTCCGACCTGGCCAGCGCCATCACCCGGGCCGACCGCGACGGCGACGAGTGGGTCATCAGCGGCTCGAAGATCTGGACCAGCGGCGCCGACCACTCCGACATGGGGATGATCGTCGCCCGCACCAACTGGGAGGCCCCCAAGCACCGCGGCCTCAGCGTGTTCATCGTGCCGATGGACGCGCCCGGCCTCACGATCGTCCCGCTGCGCCTCGTGAGCGGCCAGACCGGCTTCTGCCAGGAGTTCTTCGACGACGTCCGGGTCCCTGCCGACGCGCTGCTCGGCGACCTCAACGAGGGCTGGGGCATCGCCTCCCGGCTCCTCGTCCACGAGCGCAACGTCCTCAACGGCGGCTCGGAGTACTACCTCCCGCCCGGCGGCGGGTTCGCCGCCATGATGACGGGGGGCGCAACCCGACGGGACGACCTGGTCGAGCTGGCCCTCGCCACCGGGCAGGCCGGCGACCCCCACGTCCGCCAGCTCGTGGCCGAGGCCTACGTGAACGGCAAGGTCGGCGGCCAGTCCGGCCCGCGCGTCGTGGCGGCGATGAGCAAGGGCCTGATGCCGCCAGCGGCGAGCTCGATCCTCAAGCTCATCAACTCCAACCACGCGGTGCGCCGGTCGGACATCGCCATGGAGCTGGTCGGGTCGTCGGCGGTGGCGTGGAAGCCGGACGACCTGGCCTCCAAGGCGAGGGGCATCGGCTACCTGTCCCGGCAGACCGCGGCGCTCGTCAGCGGCACGAGCGAGATCCAGCGGAACATCATCAGCGAGCGGGTGCTCGACCTCCCCCGGGAGGCCGCGCCCGACCGGGAGATGCCGTTCAACCAGGTGCGTCACAACACCATGCCGTCCAACCGGAGCTGACCGCCGGACCACGGTCATGCCGATTTGTCCCCGGAAGGGGCCGGGTGGCTGTGCCGAGGAGGGCTACATGCCGAGGAGGGTGGCGACCCGCTCCCGGTGCTGGCGGGGCGAGCCGTAGAGCGCGGCGTTCTGGGTGATCCGGCGAAGGTAGACGTGCAGGTCGTGGTCCCAGGTGACCCCGATGCCGCCGTGGAGCTGCACGCAGTCCTGGGCGATGGCCGGGCCGCGGTCGCCGATGTAGGCCTTGGCCACGCTCACGAGCTCGGCCGCGTCGTCGGCGCCCGACGCCACCGCCCTGGCGCTGGCCGTCGCCGTCGCGAAGCAGCCCTCGAGCGACGTCTTCATCTCGGCCAGCCGGTGCTTGAGGGCCTGGTACGACCCGATGGGCCGGCCGAAGGCGACGCGATCGCGCGCGTACTCGAGCGTGAACTCGAAGACCCGCTGGGTGGCGCCAACCGTCTCCGCGTTCTGGATGACCAGGGCCACCTGGAGCTGGCGCTCGACGTCGGCACCGGCCCCGCCGGCGGTGCCGAGGAGCGCCGAGCCCGGGAGCCGGACCCCCTCGAAGGCGACCTCGCCGAACCGGCGCACGAGGTCGAGCGACTCCAGCGCTGACACCGTGACGCCGGCCGTGCCCCTCGGCACGACGAACTGCGACAGCCCCTCCCCCGTGCGGGCGGTGACGAGGAACCAGTCGGCCACCGCGGCGTCCTGCACGAACGACTTGGCGCCGTCGAGCACCCAACCGCCGTCGGCGGGCTCGGCCCGCAGCCGCACCCCCGTCGCGTCCCAACGGCCGTCGCCCTCGTCGAACGCCCAGGTGGCGATGGCCTCGCCCGCGGCCAGCGGGGGCAGGAGCTCGTCGCGCTGCTCGGCCGTCCCGGCCCGGGCCACGGCGTCGGCGACCACGTTGACCGGCAGCAGCGGGCCCGGGGCGATCAGGCGGCCGACCTCCTCGGCGACGAGGGCCAGGTCGAGCAGGCCGTTCCCACCCACCGAGCCGCCACCCTGCTCCTCGGGCACGAGCATCGCCGTCCACCCCAGCGCCGCGCCCTGCCGCCACTTCTCGCGGTCGAAGCCGTCGGCGCTCTCGTGGAGCTCGCGCACGCTCGTGAGCGGGCTCTCCGCCTCGAGGAAGCGCCTCGTGGTCTCCACGAACAGCTGCTGGTCGTCGTTCAGCTCGAGATCCACCACCCCACCCTTCGGTCGTCGCTCACCGTAGCGATCCGGACCGGTGCGACGACCTGCCAAGTGACTGGTCACCGCAGCCGGGGCGACCGGGCAGTCCCCGAACTCGGTGCGCCGGTCACCGCTCAGCGGCGATGACCGCACCGAGTTCGAGGGAGGTGGCGGTCGACGCCTTCGTCCCGGCCGGGTGTCACCGGTCGGGGCGCACCTGCGGGGCCGCTCGGCGTGGGCCGAGAGGGTCAGCGGCTAGGCCCACCCGGTCGGGCGCCCGTCCTCGACGGCGGATGGCGGGCCAGGCCGGCGAGGAGCGACCGAACCGGGGCGGCGAGGGCGGCGGCCGACGTGGGGCACGTCACCACCCCCTCGATGGCCCGCTCCCGCCACTGCCGGCGGCGGCCGTGGCGGAGCTGGTCGGCGTAGCCGGCCACGGTCACGAGCGCGGCCAGGCGGCTCGGGCCCGGTTCGTAGGGGTTCACCGGGCCGCCTGAGCTCATCGACCGCTCGTCGAACGGCCCGTCGAGCAGGCCCTCGTCGTCGAGGCCGCGCCCGAGCTCGAGCACGACCCAGCGGGCCTCGGGGTGGCGCTCGACGACGATGAACGACCGCCAGACGAGCCCGAGCCGGGCGACCGGCGGGCCCAGCCGGCGACGGGGCCCGGCGTCGGCCCGGCTGGCGCTCCACCACTCGGCCGCGAGGCTCGCCGGCCCCGGCGTCGGGACGCGGTGGTGATGGGCGTCGAGCCAGGCCGTGATCCCGACGCCGGGCGGCGGCGGATCGGCGTGGAGCTCGCCCAGGACCTGGTCGAAGGTGGTGCGGAAGGCCGCCGATCGACGCAACCTCCCTCGCAACGACGCCACGACGACTCTCCCTCCCGCCGATCCGGGGTGCGCTATCTATAGATAGCACACTCCTGCACGGGGTTGGCGGCCGGCCGGTCGAGATCAGGGGGCGAGCAGCTCCCGAGGGTCGATGCCCAGATGGTCGGCCACCCGCTCCAGGGAGCGCAGGGTGAGGTTCCGCTCGCCCCGCTCGACCCCGCCCATGTAGGTGCGGTGGACGCCGAGCACGTCGGCGAAGGCCTCCTGGGAGAGACCACGGGCCAGGCGGAGGCGCCGGAGGTTCTGGCCGACCGTTCGCTGCAGGTCACCTTCCACCTCCCAACCGTCCGACGGTGCTACTCCCCGATCTACAGACTGATCGGTAGCAGCCATCCCGGCGCAGCCTCTCACGACCCGTCGAGGGCGACCGTGCAACCTGGGAAGGACGGCGCCAGGCGGCCGGTCTCGTCGGCCAACCAGGCCTCGAGGCGGGCCCGGACGGCCTCGGCCAGCGCCCGGGCCTCGGCGTCACCGAGGCCGGCCGGCACCGAAAGCAGGACCTGCCACTCTTCCAGGACGACCATGCGGACCCACCTCGAGTCTCGGGGACGAGCGGAGACCAGGGGCGATCGACGGATTGCCCGAACGGACGGAGGCGTCGGCCGCGACCCTACGGAACGGGTGTGACACCCCCCGAGGTCGGGGACCCGGGATGCGTCCGGGTTCGACGGGCACGCTACGCTTCCGCAGCCCGTTGGGCGCCACTGTGGTCCCGTGGTGCAGTTTGGAGTGCACGCCGGCCTGTCAAGCCGGAGGTCGCGGGTTCAAATCCCGTCGGGACCGCCACATGCGAAGTCTGTCGAGTTGCGCACCTCGAAGGTGTGCAGCTCGGCCGACTTCGGATGGAAGCACGGTCGAGTAGCTCAGTTGGCAGAGCGCGCGCCTGAAAAGCGCGAGGTCACCGGATCGACGCCGGTCTCGACCACCACCAGATCCGTCCTTTGTCGACTCCTTGTCGACTCGGGCGGAACATCCCCGGCTCCGTCGACAGAGAGCGAGACGTGACGCCGGTCAGGACCGCTCGACCGACACCTGGTCGAGGCAGCGCTGGATCTCCGAGGCGCGGAAGCGGCGGTGGCCGCCGAGGGTCCGGATGGCGGTGAGCTTGCCGGCCCGGGCCCAGCGGGTGACTGTCTTGGGGTTCACCCGGAACAGACGGGCCACCTCGGCCGGGGTGAGGAGCGCGTCGGGGAGCTCCTGGCGCTCGGCCGCGGTCAGGTCGATGCGGGTGGACGGGTCGCCGGTCGTCTTCGACGAGGTCTCAATCGACGCCATTGTCGGGTCTCCCATGACTCTGGTGGTGGGACGGGCGGGGCCGGGCTGTGCAGCCGATGTCCGTTTGCTGGGGAAACAGTGGCAGACGGCGCCTTTGAGTTGATGGACCCACCTTGCCCGGACCGCCTGGGAACGATCCGGCCTGCAGGCACGACGGGAACGGCCGGCACGACGTGGCCGGCCGGCCGCGGCAGGATGGGGCCATGTCCGCCGAGCTCGCCGCCCGCGTCCACCGGGCCGCCCACCTCACCGGCACGTTCCGGCTCCGCTCCGGCCAGACGAGCACCGAGTACTTCGACAAGTACCTCTTCGAGAGCGACCCCCGGCTCCTGCGGGACGTGGCCGAGGGACTGGCCGGGCTGGTCCCCGACGGCGTCGACGCCCTGGCCGGGCTCGAGCTCGGCGGCGTGCCGGTGGCCACCGTGCTCTCCCAGGTCACCGGCCTTCCGGCCCTGTTCGTCCGCAAGCGGGCCAAGGACTACGGCACCTGCCGGCTGGCCGAGGGGGGCGACGTCGAAGGTCGGCACCTCCTCGTGGTCGAGGACGTCGTCACCACCGGCGGGCAGGTCCTCGAGTCGTGCGCCGAGCTGCGGGCGCTGGGCGCCACCGTCGAGGTGGTGCTGTGCGTGATCGACCGGGAGGCGGGCGGGGCCGCCGCCTTCGCCGAGCAGGGCCTGGCCCTCCGGGCGTTGTTCACGATGTCCGAGCTGAACGCGGCCGGCGCCTGAAGGACGGCGCGGCCGAGCCGATCAGATCGGGACGTCCTCCACCAGCTGGACCACCCCGGTGCCGGCGACCACCTCGCCCACCTGGGCCGCGCCCTGGTGGCCGGCCAGGCGGAGGATGTCGAGCGCCTGGTAGAGGTCCTCGGGGGGCACGGCCACGACCATCCCGATCCCGAGGTTGAAGACCCGGGCCATCTCCTCGTCGCTCACCCCGCCCAGGCGCTGGATCTCACCGAAGATCCGCGGCGTCTCCCAGGTGCGCCGCCACACGACGGCGTCGTGGCCGTCGGGAAGGACCCGGCTCACGTTCCCGACGATGCCCCCGCCGGTGATGTGGGCGACGGCCCGCACGTCGACGGAGCGCAGGAGACGGGCGACCGCCGGGGCGTAGATCTTCGAGGGCGCGAGGAGCTCGTCGGCCAGCGTGCCGGCCGCGCCCTCGTAGGCGGGCCCGTCGAGGGCGAGCCCGGCCACCTCCAGCAGCACCCGGCGGGCCAGGCTGTAGCCGTTCGAGCGCAGGTTGGTGGACGGGATGCCGATGAGGACGTCGCCGGGGGCCAGCCGCCCGCCGGTGACGAGCCGGTCGCGCTCGGCCACGCCGACCGCGAAGCCGACGAGGTCGAACTCGCCCGGCTCCATCGCACCCGGGTGCTCGGCCATCTCCCCGCCCAGCAGGGCGCAGCCCGCCTCCCGGCAGCCGGTGACCACGCCGCGGACCAGCTGCTCCACGTGACCGGGATCGAGGGTGCCGACGGCGATGTAGTCGAGGAAGAAGAGCGGCTCGGCCCCCTGGCAGACGAGGTCGTCGACGCACATGGCGACGAGGTCGATGCCGACCGTGTCGAACCGACCGGCCGCCTGGGCGACCATCGCCTTGGTGCCCACGCCGTCCGTGCTGGCCACCAGGACCGGGTCCTTCCACCGGTCGCGGCTGAAGGCGAACAGGCCCCCGAAGCCGCCGATGTCGCCGATCACCTCGGGCCGGTACGTCGACCGCACCTGGTCCTTGATGCGCCGCACGGCCTCTTCGCCGGCGTCGATCGACACGCCGGCGGCCTCGTAGGACTCGCCCATCAGCCCCGCCCGCGGCGCGGGGTCACCCGCGCGGTCTCGCCCACCGTCAACCCGGCTCGTGGAGGAGGACGTCGAGCCCGGAGGGCGGCATGTCGTTGCCCTCGAGGACGTCCTTGCGCAGCGACACCGGGACCGGCACCGGGTACTCGCCCGTGAGGCAGGCCGAGCAGAACCCGGCCCCGACCGCGCCGGTCGCCACCGTCAGCCGGTCGAGCGCCAGGTAGACGAGCGAGTCGGCACCGAGGTACTCGCGGATGGCGTCGATCTCGAGGTTGGCGGCCAGCAGCTCGGACCGGTCACCAGTGTCCATCCCGTAGAAGCAGGGCCACTTGTAGGGCGGCGACATGATCCGCAGGTGCACCTCGGCGGCGCCCGCCTCGCGGAGCATGCGCACCACCGCCTTCTGGGTGGTGCCCCGGACGATCGAGTCGTCGACCACCACCAGCCGCTTGCCCGCGATGTTCTCGCGGAGCGGGTTGAGCTTCATCCGCACCGCGTTGGCCCGCAGCTCCTGGCTCGGCGCGATGAACGTGCGACCGATGTAGCGGTTCTTCACGAACCCGTCGCCGTAGGGGATGCCCGACGCCCGGGCGAAGCCCTGGGCCGCCGGTACGCCGGACTCGGGGACGGGGATGACGAGGTCGGCCGCCACCGGCGCCTGCTCGGCGAGCTGCTCCCCCATGCGCTGGCGGGCGAGGTGCACGTTCTGGCCGTAGAGCCGGCTGTCGGGCCGGGCGAAGTAGACGAACTCGAAGATGCAGAGGTGGGGATCGATCGCCGACTCGTCGAAGGGCCGGACGGACCGGACGCCGTCGCCGTCGATGATCACCATCTCCCCCGGCTCGATCTCCCGGACCATGTGGGCGCCGACCACGTCGAGCGCCGGGGTCTCCGAGGCGAGCACCCAACCCGAGTCGAGCTTGCCGAGGCACAGAGGGCGGAAGCCGTTCGGGTCGCGGAGGCCGACGAGCCGGTCGTCGTCGAGCAGGACGAGCGAGAACGCCCCCTCGAGGCGGGGCAGCACCCGCACCAGTGCCTCCTCGAGCCCGGCCGCCCCGGCCTGGAGCTCGTGGGCCAGGAGCTCGGCCACGAGGTCGCTGTCGCTGGCGACCGTGCCGGGCAGCATGCCGGCCTCCTCGGCGAGCGCCTCCGTGTTGACGAGGTTGCCGTTGTGGCCGAGGGCCAGCTCGTGCTCGCCCACCGACCGGTAGACGGGCTGGGCGTTGCGCCACGTGCTCGAGCCGGTGGTCGAGTAGCGGGTGTGGCCGATGGCCAGGTCGCCGGGGAGCGCGGCCAGGCGGCGGTCGTTGAAGACGTTGGGCACGAGGCCCATGTCCTTGTCGATGAAGATGGTGGCCCCGTCGCTCACCGCCATGCCCGCCGACTCCTGGCCGCGGTGCTGCAGCGCGTAGAGCCCGAGGTAGGTCAGGTGGGCGACCGGCTGGCCGGGTGCGTAGACGCCGAAGACGCCGCACGCTTCCTTGGGGCTGTCGTCGTCACCCGGGGGGCTGCCGGCCGCGGCGGCCGGGTCGGGGAGCACGTCCCCATGCTGCCACGGCCGGCAGCGATTCCCTCGCTTCGCTCGCCCCCTCCGATCGCGGACCAGGCACCCCACCGCCGTTCCGGGCGCTCCACGAGGCGTGCCCCCCAGCGGCTCCCCGTCCCGATCACGCAGGCGGGTGCCGCGGGTCAGTGGGTGGCGCCGGCCGCCATGGCGGCGGGCAGGGCGTCGCGGTAGGTGCGCTGCACGGCCTCGACGGCGAGGTCGACCAGGCCCGGCACGACCAGGCGGTCGCCCCGGGCGGTGCCGAGCTCGAGCACCGGGACACCGGCGCCGGACGCTCGCCGGCGCAGCTCGTCGAGCGAGCCGGCGGCCACGCAGGCGACGACCCGGCCGGGCCACTCGGAGAAGAGGCCGACGGCGCCGTCGATCCCCTCGGCCCGAAGTCCCACCCCCGAGCGGGCAACCAGCTCGCCGAGGGCGAGGGCCAGGCCACCGTCGCCGACGTCGTGAACGCCGGCCAGCAGCCCGTCGAGCACCGCCGAGCGCACCACCCCGGCCACGGCCGAGACGGCTCCCAGGTCGACCTCGAGGGGCAGGCCGGCGCCCGGTTCGGGATCGCCGAGCACCACCACGGCAGCCCCGTCGACCAGGGTCACCCCCGGCGGGCGGGCATCGAGGCGGTCGACCATCCCGAGCAGCCCCACCACCGGCGTCGGGTCGATGTCGGTGCCCCGACTCTCGTTGTAGAGGCTGACGTTCCCGCCCACGACCGGCACGCCGAAGGCCAGGCAGGCCTCGGCCAGCCCGTCGATGGCGTCCGAGAGCTGGCGCATGACCTCGGGGTGCTCGGGGTTGCCGAAGTTCAGGCAGTTGACCATCGCCAGCGGCCAGGCCCCCACGCAGGCCAGGTTGAGGACCGACTCGCAGATCGTCATGACCGCCCCGATCCGGGGGTCGACCGCGCACCACCGGTGGTTGCCGTCGGTGGTGAGCGCCAGCCCCCGTCCGGTGTCGGCCCCGGTCGTGGGGTGCTTCAGGCGCAGGACGGCGGCGTCGCCGCCCGGCCCCTCCACGGTCGAGAGGAAGAGCTGTGAGTCGTACTGGCTCGACACCCACGAGGTGTCCACCAACCCGGCGAGGAGGGCGGCCTCGGCGTCGGCCGGCGGGGCCGGCGGCGCCGGCCTCGGGAGGCGGGGCCCGACGGGGCGCTCGTAGCGGGGGGCGTCGTCGCTCAGCGAGGCGGCCGGGAGGTCGGCCAGGACCTCGCCGCCCGGGGCGTCGAGCACCCGGTAGCGGCCGGACCCCGTGACCTGGCCGATCACGGCGGCCCGCACCTCCCACCGTTCGCAGACGGCGAGCACGGCGTCGAGATCCTCGGGACGGACGATCGCCAGCATCCGCTCCTGGCTCTCGCTCGTCATCACCTCCCACGGCTCCATGCCCGGCTCGCGGCGGGGCACGCCCGAGAGGTGGACGTCCATCCCGCTGCCGCCCTTGCCGGCGGTCTCGCTGGTGGCACCGGTGATGCCTGCCGCGCCGAGGTCCTGGACGCCGACGGCGAGGCCGGCGTCGAGCAGCGTGAGGCAGGCCTCGATCAGGCGCTTCTCCTCGAAGGGGTCGCCCACCTGCACGGCCGGGCGCTTCGCCTGGTCGGCTTCGTCGTCGCCGAAGCCCTCGCTCGCCATGCTGGCCCCGCCGATGCCGTCCCGCCCCGTCGACGAGCCGAGGAGGACCACGAGGTTGCCCACGCCGGTGGCCTGGGCCAGCACCAACCGCTCGACCGGCAGCAGGCCGAGGCAGAGGACGTTGACGAGCGGGTTGTCGGCGTAGGTCTCGTCGAAGACCACCTCACCGCCGACCGTCGGGACGCCGACCGAGTTCCCGTAGCCGGAGACGCCGCTCACGATCCCGTCGAGGAGCCAGCGGTTCCGGGGGTCGTCGAGGGGCCCGACCCGTAGCGGGTCCATGAGCGCGATGGGGCGGGCGCCGACGCTGAAGATGTCCCGGAGGATGCCGCCCGCCCCCGTCGCCGCGCCCTGGTAGGGCTCGATGGCGGACGGGTGGTTGTGGCTCTCGATGCGGATCGCCGCGGCGATGCCGTCGCCGACGTCGAGCACCCCGGCCCCCTCCCCCGGGCCGACCAGGACGCGCTCGCCCGCGCTCGGGAACCGGCCGAGGTGGACGCGCGACGACTTGTAGGAGCAGTGCTCCGACCACATGACGCCGTACATGGCGAGCTCGAGGTGGTTGGGCGCTCGGCCGAGGATCCGGGCGATGTCGTCCGCCTCCGCATCGCTCAGGCCGAGGGAACGATGCAGCGGTTCGGCCACCTCGGCAGGCTAGCCGAGCCGGGATTCCCGGCTCTGCACGTCATGCACGGCCAAGAAGGAGTCGGCCATCCTTCAAATAGCTGTGCCCGGGTGTGTGCTTGCATCTCGATATCGATCGTGGCAGATTCTCGACTATGGCACCTCGGAAGAAGCGCATCGTCACCGACGAGCACAAGGCGGCAATGGCGGAGGGACGCACCCAATCGCGGGCGGTTTCGTCCTATCTCGAGGCCCTCGAGCTGCACCGTCCGAAGCGGGGCCGGAAGCGCACGACCGACTCCATCGACAAGCGCCTCAGCGCCATCGACGCCGAGCTCCCGACGGCCAACCCGATCAAGCGGCTTTCGTTGATCCAGGAGCGGCTCGACCTCGTCAACGAGCGCGAGACCCTCGGCACGAGCGTCGACATCAGCTCGTTCGAGGACGAGTTCGTCGCCGCCGCCGGTCCCTACAGCCAGCGAAAGGGCATCAGCTACGCCGCCTGGCGTGAGCTCGGCGTGCCCCCGGCCACCCTCAAGCGGGCCGGCATCACCCGCGCCATGTAACTGCGCAGCTCCGCTTCGCTTCGCAGCTGGGCGTGCGACGCAGCCGAACCCTTCTGAGCAGCTGCTCCGGCTGGCGCCTGCGCAGCCTCGGCAGCGCTTCGCTTCGCAGCTGGGCGTGCGACGCAGCCGAACCCTTCTGAGCAGCTGCTCCGGCTGGCTGTGCTGATGCGCAGCTCCGCTTCGCTTCGCAGCTGGGCGTGCGACGCAGCCGAACCCTTCTGAGCAGCTGCTGCTCCGCGGGTCGGGGTTCAGCTGGCGGCTTCGAGGAGGCTGCGGAGGAGGGGGATGCCGTCCTCCGAGCCGAGGAGCGGGTGGCTGGCCCGCTCCGGGTGGGGCATGAGGCCCACGACGTTCCGACCTTCGTTGCAGATGCCGGCGATGTCGTCGATCGAGCCGTTGGGGTTGTCCACGTAGCGGAAGATCACCCGATCGTCGGCTCGGAGCTCGGCCAACGTCTCGGGTCCGCACGTGTAGTTGCCCTCGAAGTGGTTGATCGGGATCCGGAGGAGCGATCCCTTCCCGGCCTTCGAGCTCAGCACGCTGTCGGTCGACTCGACCCGGAGCGTGGTGGTGGTGCACAGGAACTTCAGGCCCCGGTTCTTCTGCAGCGCCCCGGGCAGCAGACCGGCCTCGGTGAGCACCTGGAACCCGTTGCAGATGCCGACCACAGGCCCGCCCGAGGCCGCGAAGTCGGCCACCGCCGTCATCACCGGTGAGAAGCGGGCGATGGCGCCGGGCCGGAGGTAGTCGCCGTGGGCGAAGCCGCCGGGCACGATCACCGCGTCGTTGGGGCCGACGGTCCCGTCGCCGTGCCAGAGCAGCTCGGCCGTGCCCCCGAGCGACTCGACCGCCTCGATGGCGTCGCGCTCGCAGTTCGACCCGGGGAAGAGCACCACCCCCACGCGGGCCGTCACCGGGCCGGCGCCACCGCGCCGATGGTGACGACGGCGTCCTCGATCACGGGGTTGGTGAGGAAGCGGTCGCACATCTCCGTCACCCGGGCCAGGGCCGACGCCTCGTCGGCGGCCTCGCAGGTGAAGCGGATGGCCTTGCCGACGGAGACCCCGCTCACACCGTCGAAGCCGAGCGTCGGCAGCGACCGCTCGATCGTCGCACCTTGCGGGTCGGCGATCCCGGCCCGGTGCCGCACCTCCACGAGGACGTCGAAGCGCACCGTCGTCACCGTCCCACGCCGGGCCACGAGGCGAACGACGCGCCGGTGATCCGCTCGTAGGCCTCGACGTAGCGGCTCCTCGTCGCGTCGACCACGTCGGGCGGGAGATGGGGCGGTGGTGGCTGCTTGTCCCAACCCTGGGCCTCGAGCCAGTCCCGCAGGGGCTGCTTGTCGAAGGCCGGCGGCGTGGCACCGGGCACGACCGCGTCGGCCGGCCAGAACCGCGACGAGTCCGGGGTGAGGATCTCGTCGGCGACGACGAGCTCACCGTCGACGAGGCCGAGCTCGAACTTGGTGTCGGCGATCACGATGCCCCGGTCCAGGGCCCGCGCCGCGCCCCGCCGGTACAGCTCGAGCGAGACGGCCCGGGCCCGCTCGGCGAGCTCGGCGCCGAGCAGGTCGACGGCGGCGTCGAACGAGATGTTCTCGTCGTGGTCGCCCACGGCGGCCTTGGTCGAGGGCGTGAAGACCGGCTCGGGCAGCTGCTCGCTCTCCCGGAGGCCCTCGGGCAGGCGCTGGCCGTGCATCGTGCCGGTGGTCCGGTACTCCTTCCAGGCCGAGCCGCTGAGGTAGCCCCGGACGATGCACTCCACCGGCAGCATCTCGGCCCGGCGTACGAGCATGATCCGCCCCACCCACTCCGGCGGGCAGTCCGGCACCTCCGTGGCGACCACGTGGCTCGGCACGACGTCGGCCAGCTCGTCGAACCAGAAGCTCGACATCGCCGTGAGCACCCGACCCTTGTCCGGGACGGTCTCGGCCATGACGACGTCGAACGCGCTCATCCGGTCGGACGCGACGAAGAGCAGGAGCCCGTCGCCGGCGTCGTAGATGTCGCGGACCTTGCCGGAGTAGACGTGCTTCACGGTTCGAGTCGCTCCTCGTTGTCGGGGTGGGCGGGGAAGGGTGCGCCTCGGGCGGCGCCGGGGTCAGAGGATCGGGGGGGCCTCGAAGGCGGCGGCATCGGGATGGCGGGCGACCACCTCGCCCACCCGGCGGACCACCTCGGCCACCTGGCGGGGGGCGTCGCCGGCGAAGGCCAGCGGGTCGGCGAGCAGGTCGCGGAGCTGGCCGGCGCGGAGAGGGAACCGCCCGTCGGCGTCGAGGCGGCCCACCAGGTCGGCAGCCGTCGAGGGCTGGCGGCGTCGTTCGAGACCGGCGGCCACGGCGTGCTCCTTGATGAGCTCGTGGGCCTCTTCGCGGCCCATCCCGGCCTTCACCGCGGCCACGAGGAACCGGGTGGTGGCGAGGAAGGGGAGCTCCCGCTCGAGCTCGGCCGCGATCACGGCCGGGAACGGACCGAAGCCATCGAGCACGGCGAGGGTCGTGAGCAGGGCGCCCTCGGTGGCGAGGAAGGCGTCGGGCAGCACCACCCGCCGCACGACCGAGCAGCTCACGTCGCCCTCGTTCCACTGGTCGCCGGCCAGCCCGGCCGCCATGGTGAGGTGACCCCGCACCACCTGCATGAAGCCGTTGATCCGCTCGCACGACCGGCTGTTCATCTTGTGCGGCATGGCCGACGAGCCGACCTGCCCGGGCAGGAACCCCTCGCCGGCCAGCTCTACCCCCGCCATGAGGCGGATCGTGACGGCCAGGCTCGACGGGGCCGCCACCACCTGGACCAGTGCCGCCACCACGTCGAGGTCGAGGGAGCGGGGGTACACCTGGCCGACGCTCGTGAGCGTCCGGGCGAAGCCGAGCTCGGCCGCCACCCGCCGCTCGAGCTCGTCGAGCTTGGCCGGGTCGCCGTCGAACAGGTCGAGCTGGTCCTGGGCGGTGCCGACCGGGCCCTTGATGCCGCGGAGCGGGTAGCGGGCCAGCAGCTCCTCGACCCGCTCGAGGGCGAGCAGCAGCTCCTCGGCCGCCGACGCGAAGCGCTTGCCCAACGTGGTCGCCTGGGCCGGCACGTTGTGGCTCCGGCCGGTGACGGCCAGGCCCTCGAACGCCGTGGCCCGGCGGGCCAGCCCGGCGAGGACGGCCACGACCCGGTCGCGGACGAGGACGAGGGCGGTGCGGATCTGGAGCTGCTCGACGTTCTCGGTGAGGTCGCGTGACGTCATGCCCTTGTGGGCGTGCTGCTGGCCGGCCAGGGCCGCGAACTCGTCGATGCGGGCCTTGACGTCGTGCTTCACGATCCGGTCGCGGGCCTCGATCGAGGCCAGGTCGACCTTGTCGACCACCGCCTCGTAGTCCTCGATGACGCCGCCGGGCACGTCCACGCCCAGGTCGCGCTGGGCCCGCAGCACCGCGATCCACAGGCGGCGCTCGAGCACCACCTTGTGCTCCGGCGACCACACCGTGGCCATCTCGGGGCTCGCGTACCGGCCGGCGAGCACGTTCGGCACGGTCGAGTCGGCGGCCATGTCAGCCATTCTCCCCGTTCGTGCCCCGTTCCCTGTCGACCGAGGGGGAGTTGTTCCCCCGCGGTCGACAGGGAACGGTCAGAGGCGGGTGGGTTGCCACGCGCGGCGGGCGTCGGCGAGCTTGGCAGCGAGGGCGTCGTCGGTGACGGCGAGGATCTCGACGGCAAGGAGGGCGGCGTTGCGGGCGCCGTCGATGGCCACGGTCGCCACCGGCATGCCGGGCGGCATCTGCACGATCGAGTGCAGGGCGTCGACCCCCTGGAGGGCGCTCCCGGACAGGGGCACACCCACGACGGGCAGGGTCGTGAAGGCCGCGCACACGCCGGGGAGCGCGGCCGCCATGCCGGCCGCGGCGATGATCACGCCGAAGCCGGCGTCCCGGGCACCCGTCACGAAGTCGCGGACGACGTCGGCGTTGCGGTGGGCGCTCATGGCCCAGACCTCGTGCTCGACTCCGTACTCGGTGAGCACCTCGCGGGCCCCGGCCAGCTTGTCGGCGTCGTTGGCGGAACCCATGAGCACGGCGACCTTCTTCACGCGACCTCCCCGGTGGCGACAGAGCGAAAGGCTTGGGCGGCGATGTCCCGCCGGTAGTGGACGCCAGGCCAGGAGACGAGGCCGGCGGCCTGGTAGGCCCGGGCGTGGGCCTCGGGCAGGGTGGCGCCGGTGGCGCTGACGTGGACCGGGCGGCCGGCACCCGACGTCCGGCCCTCGGCGTCGATCCCCCCGACGAACAGCTCGACGCCCGGCACGGCCGCGGCCGCGTCCAGCCCCTCGACGCGGTCGCCCCCGCGGGTCGAGACCGGGTAGCCCCCGGCCGCCAGCGACACGACCACGCACGACTCCTGGCTGACGACCGGGTCGACCGTGAGCCGCCCGGCGGCCGCGCCGGCGAGCAGCTCGAACGGGTCCGACTCGACCAGCCGCACCAGGACCTGGCACTCCGGGTCGCCGAAGCGGACGTTGTGCTCGATCACCCGGGGCCCGTCGGGGGTGAACATGACGCTGGTGTAGAGCACGCCCCGGTAGTCGATGCCCCGCCCCCGCAGGCCGTCGAGGGTCCGCCCCACGCACTCGTCGAAGGCCCGGTCGACGTCGGCCGGCGCGAGGAACGGCACCGGGCCGTAGGCGCCCATGCCGCCGGTGTTCGGGCCCACGTCGCCGTCGCCCACCCGCTTGTGGTCCTGGCACACGGGGAGCCGGGCGTAGCGCTCGCCGTCGCAGATCGCGAACAGCGAGACCTCGGGACCGGTCATGGCCTCCTCGACCACGACGGCGCCCCCCGCCAGCTTCTCGCGGACGTCGGCGACGGCCTCGTCGAGGTCGGACGTCACCAGCACGCCCTTGCCGGCCGCGAGGTAGTCGGTCTTCACCACGTAGGGCCCCGGCAGGCGCCCCAGGAGCTCGACCGCGGGGGCCTCCGCCGTGAACGACCCGTACCGGGCGGTCGGCACGGAGGCCTCGGCGAGGAGGTCCTTCATCCACGCCTTCGAGCCCTCGAGGCGGGCGCCGTCGGCGCCGGGACCGAAGACGAGCCGGCCGGCGGCCCGCAGCCGGTCGCCGAGGCCGGCCACGATGTCGGCCTCGTCGCCGAGCACGTAGAGGTCGGCCTCGATCTCCAGCGGGTCGCGGCTCGTCGCCCAGGGGATCCCCGGGTTTCCCGGCGCCACCGTGACCTCGTGGCCGAACCGGTCGAACAGCCACCCCAGGGCGTGACCCCGGCCCCCGCTGGCGCCGGCGATGCACACCCTCATCGGTCCGCCATCTCGGCTCCGGGGGCACCGCTCCGGCACCCGCGCGCGACCTGGCAGCGGCGCGGAGCCCTGCGCCCGGAACGGATCGGGGCGGTCGTCATCCGACGGTGATCGTCTGCTTGCGCTCGGGGCCGACGCCCACGTAGCTGACGGGCACCCGGCCCTCGTCGGCCACGAACAGGACGTAGTCGCGGGCCGCCGGAGGCAGCTCCTCCATGGTCGTGCAGCCCGAGACGTCGGTCTGCCAGCCGGGCAGCTCCTCGAAGACCGGGACCGCCTTGTGCAGGTCGGACTGGTGGTAAGGCATGTGGGTCACCCGCTTGCCGTCGATCTCGTAGGCCACGCACACCTTCACCACCGGCTCGGCGTCGAGCACGTCGAGCTTGGTGAGGAAGATGTCGCTGAGGCTGTTGAGCCGCACCGCCTGGCGCAGCATCACCGCGTCGAACCAGCCCGGGCGGCGGCGGCGGCCGGTGTTCGTGCCGTACTCCTTGCCCCGCTCGATGAGCCCGTCGCCGGTCTCGTCGAAGAGCTCCGTCGGGAAGGGACCGGACCCGACCCGGGTCATGTACGCCTTGGTGATCCCGATGATCCGGTCGATGTGCCGGGGACCGACGCCCGCGCCGGCGCAGGCGCCCCCCGCCACCGGGTTCGACGAGGTCACGAAGGGATACGTGCCGTGGTCGAGGTCGAGGAACGTGGCCTGGGCCCCCTCGAACATCACCTGCTGGCCGGCCTCGAGGGCGGTGTGGATCAGGTCGACCGAATCGACGATGCGGGGTGCCAGCCGGGGGGCGAGCACGTCGAGGTACTCGTCGCAGATGGACTCGAAGCTCGGGCCGAGGCGGTTGTACACCTTGGCCATGACGGCCAGCTTCTCCTTGAGCACGACGTCGAGCTTCTGGCGGAAGATCTTGGGGTCGAGCAGGTCCTGCACCCGCAGGCCCACCCGCAGGGCCTTGTCGGCGTAGGCCGGGCCGATGCCCCCCTTGGTCGTGCCCAGCTTGTTGTCGCCGAGGTGGCGCTCGAAGAGGACGTCGAGCTCCTGGTGGTAGGGCATGACCAAGTGGGCGTTGCCGCTCACCACCAGCTTCGTGGTGTCGACGCCGCGCGACTCGAGGGCGTCGATCTCGGACACCAGGATCCGGGGGTCGACCACCACCCCGTTGCCGATGACGTTGGTGACGTGGGGGTGCAGGACCCCGCTCGGGACCAGGCGGAACGCGAACTTCTGCTCGCCGACGACGATCGTGTGACCGGCGTTGTGACCGCCCTGGTAGCGGACCACGAGGTCCATCTCCTCGGCGAGGACATCGGTCAGCTTGCCCTTGCTCTCGTCACCCCATTGGGTCCCGACGACCACCGTGCCTGGCACGTGGCGGCAGGCTATCGCGCTACCGTCGCCCCCATGTCCGAGGTACCGGAGCACGACCACAAGATCGACACAGGCAAGAGCGTCCTCTCCCTGGAGGAGCTCGGCGCCGTCCAGCCGGGCATGGCTCGGGTCATGCCCGAGATCGGCGCCCGGATCTGGAAGGCGTATTACGCCGGCAAGGCCAAGAACAAGGCCCTGGCCAAGTTCCAGGTGAAGGAGGCCGTCAACCTCATGGAGATGGGCGTCCTCCTGCGGCCGAAGTACGAAGAGAACATGTACAAGTTCATCGAGGAGGAGGTCGCCAAGCTGCAGGCGGCCATCGAGGCCGAGGACTGGGACGGCTTCGAGGCGGCCTTCGAGGCGATGGTCGACTCGGCGAACGCGTACCACGAGCTCTACGACAAGGGCTTCCTCCGCTGGAAGATCCCGTCGGAGCCGCCGCCCGACCTGGACATGACGCCCCGGGGCTGAACCCCGGGGCGGGAGGGGCGGTCAGCCCAGGACGATCTCGCCGTCCTTGGCGTCGACCACCACCCGCTCGCCCTCGGCATACCGGCCCTCGAGGAGGGCCAGCGCCAGCCGGTCGCCGATCTCCTGCTGGAGCAGCCGCTTGAGGGGGCGGGCACCGAACACCGGGTCGTAGCCCCGTTCGGCCAGCAGTGCCCTCGCCGCGTCGGTGACCTCGAGCGTCAGGCGCCGGGCCGCCACCCGGTCCCGCAGGGTCTCGAGCTGGATGTCGACGATCCGGCCGAGGTCGCCGGGCTCGAGCGCGCGGAACCGGATGATGTCGTCGATCCGGTTCACGAACTCGGGCTTGAAGAAGTCACGGGGGTCGCCCGGCAGGTTCGACGTCATGATCAGCACCACGTTGGTGAAGTCGACGGTGCGCCCCTTGCCGTCGGTGAGCCGGCCGTCGTCGAGCAGCTGGAGCAGCACGTTGAAGACGTCGGGGTGGGCCTTCTCGATCTCGTCGAGGAGGACGACAGCGTAGGGACGCCGCCGGACGGCCTCGGTGAGCTGGCCGCCCTCGTCGTAGCCCACGTAGCCGGGCGGGGCCCCGATGAGGCGGGACACGGAGTGCTTCTCCATGTACTCGGACATGTCGATGCGCACCACGGCCCGCTCGTCGTCGAAGAGGAAGTCGGCGAGGGTCCGGGCCAGCTCGGTCTTGCCCACCCCGGTGGGGCCGAGGAAGAGGAACGAGCCGATGGGCCGGTTCGGGTCGGACAGGCCGGCCCGGCTCCGCCTGATGGCGTTGGCCACGGCCCGGACGGCGTCCTCCTGGCCGACCACCCGCTGGTGCAGGACGTCCTCCATGCGCACGAGCTTGGCGACCTCGCCCTCCATGAGCCGGGTGACGGGCACGCCGGTCCACTTGCTCACGACCTCGGCGACGTCCTCCTCGTCGACCTCCTCCTTCAGCATCCGCTGGTCGCGCTGGAGCTCGTCGAGGCGGCGGGTGGCGTCGTCGACCCGGCGTTCGAGGTCCGGGATCTGGCCGTAGCGGATCTCGGCGGCCCGGTCGAGGTCCTGCTCCCGCTCGACGTCGCTGCGCTTCGACTCGAGCTCCTCCTTCAGGGCCCGGATCTCGCCGATGGCGTCCTTCTCGGACGACCAGTGCGCCTTCATGGCGTCGGACCGCTCCCGCAGGTCGGCGAGCTCGCGGTCGAGGGTCTCGAGGCGGTCGATCGAGGCCGCGTCGGTCTCCTTGGCCAGGGCCACCCGCTCGATCTCGAGCTGGCGGATGCGCCGCTCGACGACGTCGATCTCGGTGGGCATCGAGTCGATCTCGATGCGGAGCCGGCTGGCGGCCTCGTCGACCAGGTCGATGGCCTTGTCCGGGAGGAAGCGGCCGGTGAGGTAGCGGTCGGACAGCACGGCTGCGGCCACGAGGGCGGCGTCCTGGATGCGCACGCCGTGGTGCACCTCGTAGCGCTCCTTCAAACCGCGGAGGATGGCGATGGTGTCCTCCACCGTGGGCTCGCCCACGAACACCTGCTGGAAGCGGCGCTCGAGCGCCGGGTCGGTCTCGATGTGCTTCCGGAACTCGTCGAGGGTGGTGGCGCCGACCATGCGCAGCTCGCCCCGGGCCAGCATGGGCTTGAGCATGTTGCCGGCGTCCATGGCGCCTTCGGCCGCGCCGGCCCCGACGACCGTGTGCAGCTCGTCGATGAAGGTGACGACCTCGCCGTTCGAGTCGGTGATCTCCTTCAGCACCGCCTTGAGCCGCTCCTCGAACTCGCCCCGGTACTTGGCGCCGGCCACCATCGAGGCCAGGTCGAGGCTGATCACCCGCTTGTCCTTGAGCCCCTCGGGCACGTCGCCCTCGACGATGCGCCGGGCCAGGCCCTCGACGATGGCGGTCTTTCCCACCCCCGGCTCGCCGATCAGGACGGGGTTGTTCTTGGTGCGTCGGGACAGCACCTGGATGACCCGCCGGATCTCCTCGTCCCGGCCGATGACCGGGTCGAGCTTCCCTTCCCGGGCCGCCTGGGTGAGGTCCCGGCCGTAGCGCTCGAGCGCCTGGTAGCTCTCCTCCGGGTTCTGGCTCGTGACCCGGTGGCTGCCCCGCACGGTCTGGAGGGCCTGGAGCAGCTCCTCGGTGGTGGCGTGGAGCAGGTCGGCGAGGGCCAGCAGCAGATGCTCGGTGGAGACGTACTCGTCGTGGAGGTCGACGCGGCTCCGGTCGGCCCGCTCCACCGTGTCGCGCAGGTCGCGGGACAGGCCCGGGTCGGCACCGCCGTAGGCGCGCGGGAGCCCGGCGAGGCGCTCGTCGACCGCGGCCCGCAGCGATCCCGGGTCGACCCCGACCTTCTGGAGCAAGGGCGTGACGACGCCCTCGGACTGGCCGAGCAGCGCCCGCAGGAGGTGGTCCGGGGTGACCTCGGGATGGTTGGCCGCCCTCGCCGCCTCGAGCGCGGCGTTGAAGGCCTCCTGGGTCTTGATCGTCCAGCGGTTGGGGTCGAACGCCATGGTGCTCTCCTTGCCGACGAGGTCGGTCGGATCACGGGGTCGGTGGGCTCAGGGGATCGGGCGGGGTCAGGGATCGGGCGGCGTCAGGGAATCGGGCGGGGTCAGGGCCGCCGGTCGGCGGCGGCGAAGGGCTCGACGACCTGGGAGAGCGGCACCAGGTCGCGCCGGTACTGGCGCCGGGTGCGGTCGACGGCCCGCCGGGACTCCTCGACCGTCGCGGCCAGCTCGCCCCGCAGCCGCTCGAGCTCGGCTTCGAGCGTGAGGACCCGCTTGACGCCGGCCAGGTTCAGTCCCTCGTTGGTGAGGTCGAGGATGCGCCGGAGCTGCATGATGTCGGCCTCGCTGTAGCGGCGGGAGCCGCCACCGGTCCGGGCCGGATCGACGAGCCCCTTGCGCTCGTAGATGCGGAGGGTCTGCGGGTGCACGCCGGCCAGCTCGGCCGCGACCGAGATGACGAACACGGCCTGGCGGGGATCACGCCCGGCGGGCTCGTTGGGTTCGCGTTCAGCTGCCATGTCACACCCCCAGGTGCGTGCGCGGAGAGGTCGTCGACGCCGATCGGAGCGCCTCGACGGCCTGGCGCTCGTCGTCGGAGAGCGAGCCGGGCACGACCACCTCGACGGTGACGAGGAGGTCGCCGGTGCGCTTCGAGCGGGCCACGCCCCGGCCCTTCACCCGGAAGGTGCGGCCGGAGCGAGTGCCCGGCGGGACCCGGATCGTGACGGGGTCGCCGTCGAGGGTGGGCACGCTGATGTCGGCGCCCAGGGTGGCCTCCGGGAACGTGACCGGCACGTCGATGGTGAGGTCGTCGCCCCGCCGGCCGAAGAGGGGGTGGGGCGCCACCTCGACCACGACGTAGAGGTCGCCGGGCGGGCCTCCGTTGCGGCCGGGCGAGCCCCGCTCCTTCATGCGGATGCGCTGGCCGTCCTCCACGCCGGCGGGGATGCGCACCTTCACCGTCCGGGGCCGGCGCTCGACGCCTCGCCCGGCGCAGGTGGGGCACGGGTGCTCGACGACCACGCCCCGCCCGCCGCAGGACGGGCACGGGCTCGAGAAGCTGAACGGGCCCTGGTTGTCGGCCACCACGCCCTGGCCCCGGCAGGTCGGGCAGGTGGTCGGCGCCGTCCCCGGCGCCGCGCCCGAGCCGTGGCAGGTGGCGCAGGGGGCGTCACCGACGAGGTTCACCGAGGTCGTGACGCCCCGGACGGCTTCGTCGAACGAGAGGTGCAGCGACGTCTCGAGATCGCCGCCCCGCTGCGGGCCGCTGCCCCTCGACGGCCGGCCGCCCCGGCCGAACATGCCGCCGAACAGGTCGCCGAGGTCGCCGAGGTCCTCGGCCCGGAACGTGGCGCCGCCCCGGCCGAAGCCGCCGAAGCCACCGGGACCGAAGCCTCCGCCCTGGCCGTTCCCGACCGGACCGAGGCGGCGGGCCTCGTCGTACTCGGCCCGCTTGTCGGCGTCGCCGAGGACGTCGTAGGCGGCCGCGATCTCCTTGAACCGGTCCTCGCGGCCGGGGTTGGCGTCGGGATGGTTCTCCTTCGCCAGCTTCCGGTAGGCGCGCGTGATCTCCTTCTGGGTCGCACCCGACGGCACGCCGAGCACGGCGTAGTAGTCCTTCTCGAACCACTCCCGCTGCGGCGCCATGGGCCCGCCTAGTCCCTGACCCGCACCATGACGGGCCGAAGGAGCCGGCTGCGCCAGCGGTAGCCGGCCCGGAGCGTCTCGGCGACGAGGGGCTCGCCCCCGTCGCCCGGTTCGTGGGCGACGGCCTCGTGCTCGGTGGGGTCGAAGGGGCCGCCCAGCGGGTCGAGGCGCTCGAGGCCCTCCTTGGCCAGCTGGCCGAGCAGCTGGTCACGGAGCGCGGCCACGGCGTCGGCGTCCGGCCCGGGCTCCCCACCGCCGTCCGCGCCCGCGGCCCGGTGGGCCGCGGCGTAGTCGAAGGCGTCGAGCACGGGCAGGACCGATTCGACGAGGCGACCGGACTCACGGGCCACGTCGTCGGCGAGCTGGCGGGCGGCCCGCTTGCGGAAGTTCTCGAACTCGGCCTGGGTGCGCTGGGCCACGCCGAGGAGCTCGTCGCGCTCAGCGGTGACCCGCTCGAGGTCGGCCAGCAGCTCCTCGAGCGTGAGGCCGGGCTCGGCCGGGAGGTCGCCGGACGGCGCGGCGAAGCCGTCGTCGCGCTCGCCGTCGGCCGGCACCGTCGCCGGCCCGTCGCCGGCCGGATCGAACGCATCCGTCGTCACGTCAGGCCCCTTCGTCGTCGACGATCTCGGCGTCGACCACCTCGTCGTCGTTCGGCACCGACGAGCCGGCCTGGCCGCCACCGGCGGCCGACGTCTCGGCGGCAGCCGCCTCGTAGAGCTTCTGCGAGAACGACTGGCTGGTGGTCATGAGGGTCTCCGTGCCCTTGCGGATGCGGTCGAGGTCGCCGCCGTCCAGGGCCGACTTGAGCTCGGCGAGGGCGGCCTCGACGGCCTCCTTCTCACCGCCCTCGATCTTGTCGCCGTTCTCCCGCAGCACCTTCTCGGTCTGGTACACGAGCGAGTCGGCCTGGTTGCGGGCCTCGGCCTCATCCTTGCGGCGGCGGTCGTCCTCGGCGTGGGCCTCGGCGTCGCGGACCATGCGGTCGATGTCCTCCTTGGCCAGCGAGGACTGACCGGTGATGGTCATCGACTGCTCCTTGCTCGTGGCCCGGTCCTTGGCCGACACGTGGACGATGCCGTTGGCGTCGATGTCGAACGTGACCTCGATCTGGGGCACGCCCCGGGGGGCCGGGGGCAGGTCGACGAGCTGGAACTTGCCGAGCGTCTTGTTGTACATCGCCATCTCGCGCTCACCCTGGAGCACGTGGATCTCGACCGACGGCTGCATGTCGTCGGCCGTGCTGAAGACCTCGGTGCGGCGGGTGGGGATGGTGGTGTTGCGCTCGATCAGCTTGTGCATCACGCCGCCCTTGGTCTCGATGCCGAGGGACAGGGGGGTGACGTCGAGGAGCAGGATGTCCTTGACCTCGCCCTTCAGCACGCCGGCCTGGATGGCGGCGCCGACGGCGACGACCTCGTCGGGGTTGACGCCCTTGTGGGCCTCGTTCCCGCTCATGGACTGGACCAGCTCCTGCACGGCCGGCATCCGAGTGGAGCCGCCCACGAGGATCACGTGGTCGAGGTCGCCCTTCTGCAGGCCGGCGTCGGTGATGGCCTGCTCGAACGGGCCCTTGCAGCGATCGAGCAGGTCGGCCGTCAGCTCCTGGAAGCGGGCCCGGGTGAGCGTCTCGTCGAGGTGCTTCGGGCCTTCGGAGGTGGCGGTGATGAACGGCAGGTTGATCTGCGTCGAGGCCGTCGTCGACAGCTCGATCTTCGCCTTCTCGGCCGCCTCCTTCAGGCGCTGCATGGCCATCTTGTCGGGCGAGAGGTCGACGCCCTCGTTCGACTTGAACGTCTGGACCAGCCAGTCGATCACCCGCTGGTCCCAGTCGTCGCCGCCGAGGTGGACGTCGCCGGAGGTGGACTTGACCTCGAAGACGCCGTCGCCGATCTCGAGCACGGACACGTCGAAGGTCCCGCCGCCGAGGTCGAACACGAGGATCGTCTGGTCGGCGCCGTCCTTGTCGAGGCCGTAGGCGAGGGCGGCGGCGGTGGGCTCGTTGATGATGCGGAGCACCTCGAGGCCGGCGATCTGGCCCGCCTCCTTGGTGGCGGTGCGCTCGGCGTCGTTGAAGTAGGCGGGAACGGTGATGACCGCTTGGGTGACCGTGTCGCCCAGGTAGGCCTCGGCGTCTCGCTTCAGCTTCTGGAGGATGCGGGCGCTGATCTCCTGGGCGGAGTAGCGCTTGCCGTCGATGTCGTCGGTGGTCCAGGACTCGCCCATGTGGCGCTTGACCGACCGGATGGTGCGGTCGGGGTTGGTGATGGCCTGCCGCTTGGCGACCTCCCCCACCAGGACCTCGCCGTTCTTGGCGAAGGCGACGACCGAGGGGGTGGTGCGCCCGCCCTCGGCGTTGGGGATGACCGTCGGCTCACCGCCCTCGAGGACGCTGACGACGGAGTTGGTGGTGCCGAGATCGATGCCGACCGCCTTGGCCATGTTCGCTGCCTCCTGCGACTCGCGGGTTGGAGGCAGGGTAGCGGTCCTACAGCGATGTTGACACCCAACTTGAGTCTTTCTCCATCAAGTTTTCGTCCAACCAGGCCATCACTTCGCTGGCCGGCCCCGGCCTGGCGAAGTGGAAGCCCTGGGCGTAGCGGCAGCCCAGGCCCCGGAGCCGCTCGGCCTGGCCCGGTGTCTCGATGCCCTCCGCCACGACCGTCAGGCCGAGGCGCTCGCCGAGGGCGAGCACCGCCTCCACCACCGCGTCGTCGGGGTCGGTGCGCTGGGGGTCGACGAAGCTCCGGTCGATCTTCAGCTCGTCGACCGGCAGCGACCGCAGGCGCCCGAGCGACGAGTAGCCGGCGCCGAAGTCGTCGACCGACAGGCGCACGCCGATGGACCGGAGCCGGTGCAGCGTCGTCTCCGTGTCCGCGTCGTCGGCCAGCGCGCCCTCGGTGATCTCCAACGTGAGCAGGCCGGGGGCCAGACCGCAGCGGAGCGCGGCCTCGACCGTTGCGCACAGCGCCGAGTCCTGGAGCTGGCGGGTGGAGAGGTTCACCGACACCCCGACCGGGGGGCCGTCCGGCCGGTGGGCCTGCCAGGCCAGGGCGGCCGCGCAGGCCTCGGTCAGGACGCGGGCCCCGAGGGGCACGATCAGGCTCGAGTCCTCGGCCACGCCGATGAACTCGCCCGGGGCGATGAGACCGCCGAAGCCGTCCGGCAGGCGGGCCAGGGCCTCGAAGCCGACGGCCCGGCCGGTGCCCAGCTCGACGATGGGCTGGTAATGCACGACGACGCTCCCGTCGAGCACGCAGGCCTGGAGCCGCTCCTCGACCGCCCGGCGCCGCATGACGGCGTCGTGCATGTCGGAGGTGAAGCGCTCGACCCGGCCCCGACCCCGCTTCTTCGCCACGTACATGGCCACGTCGGCATCGCGGATCAGGTCCTCGGCGGCGCCACCCTCGTGGAGCGAGGCCACCCCGATCGACCCGCCGCAGTGGACCGCCCGGCCGCGGACGGGAAGCGCCGTCTCGAGGCCGGCGAGGACCCGCTCGGCGAGCGTGGCCGCGGCCTCGCCGCCCGGATCGTGGGGCAGCAGCACGGCGAACTCGTCCCCGCCGAGCCGGGCGACCAGGTCGTGGGGCCTCGTGCAGGCCCGCAACCGACCGGCCACGGCGACGAGCACCTCGTCGCCGAGCTGGTGCCCGGCGGTGTCGTTGATCGCCTTGAACTCGTCGAGGTCGAGCAGGAGCAGCGAGGGCCGGGCACCCCGGCGCAGCGTAGCGTCGAGCTCCTCGGCCAGCCGGGCCCGGTTGGCGAGCCCGGTGAGGCTGTCGTGGTAGGCCTGCTGGAGGAGCCGGGCCTCGAAGGCCCGACGCTCCGTGACGTCGCGGAAGGTGGCGAGCAGGGAGCCCTCGCCCGTCCCCACCTTCACCGGCGTGAGCTTGGCCTCGATGGGGCACCAGGTCCCGTCGGCCCGGCGGAGGCGGAGGTCGCAGCCGCCGGCACGGGTCGCGTCCGGCCCGGGGTCCAGCGCGGCGGCCACCCGCTCGCGGTCGGCGGGGTGCACCTCGTCGATGAGCAGGGCGCCCACCAGCGACTCGGGGTCGCGGCCCAGCACCTCCTCGACCGAGGAGCTGACGTAGCCGAGCCGCCCGCCGGCGTCGACGATGGCGATCACGTCGGAGATGCGCTGGAGGATCGTGCGCAGGTCGCTCTCCCGGCGGCGCAGCTCGTCGGTGCGCTCGGCCACCCGGGCCTCGAGGGTCTGGGTGAGCCGGCCGTTCTCGTGGACGCTCAGCAGCTGGCGGGCGACGAGCACGAGCGAGATGGCGGTCACCGCCAGGACCTCCCACCGCCGCAGGTCGCCGATGTTGGCGACCGCGAGGAACAGGGCCACGACCACGGGCGGGTAGGGGACGGTGAGCTCCCAGCCGGGCGGTGCGGCCAGGACCGCGTCCTCGGTGGTCGAGCTGGTGGCGAGCGCGCCCAGCCCCACGAGCAGGTACCCGGTCACCCACAGCAGGTCGACGAGCTGGCCCCCGGCGAAGCCGCCGGTGGCCTCGTGGTAGGCCCAGACGGAGTCGGCCACGGCGACCGTGAACAGGCCGGCCGCCCGGTAGGTCCACGGTCCCCGCGCCGACGGGGGGAGCCGCACCATGACCACCAGGCAGAGGGACGCGGCGAGCGACCCCAGCACCGGATAGACCCAGACGATCGACGTCCGGTCGGCGTGGGACAGCAGGAGCACCCAGAGGACCCAGGAGACGGAACCGCCGAGCAGGACGCAGTCGAGGGCGGTGCGCAGGGCGGTGGCCCCGTTGACGAGGGCCCGCATCCGGGTGCCGGCCCCGACGACGGCCGCCACCAGGGCCAACGTGTAGAAGGGATCGGCGGGCGAGGGGGTGGGGACCCGGTCGCCGAGCACCAGCTCGTAGGAGGCCCAGATGAGGTTGGCGCCGAGCCACGCCGCCGGCACGAGGACGAAGACCGAGCTGGCCAGCCGGGCGCTGCGCTCGCCCCGGGTGTCGCGTCTGGCGAGGCTCCACACCAGCGCCACGGCCGGCGCCAGCACCCAGGCGACGTCGCTCACGTCCCGCTGCGCCCGCCCGGAGGACTGCGGCAGGAGGTACCAGACCGCCAGCACCACGAGGAGCGCGAGCACCGTCCGCCTGGCGCGGACGAGCGACGGGCGCAGGAGCATGCTCCACCATCGGCACCTCGGCACCGGCCCTGAATCACCCGGCGCCGAACCAGGGCGGTGTCCGCGGCCGCCACACCAGGTGCGGCTGGCGGCCCGGTACGGTGCCGGACCGATGGCAGCCAACCTCGTGCTCGTCCGCCACGGCCAGAGCCTCTGGAACGAGCTGAACCTCTTCACCGGTTGGCACGACGTCGATCTCACCCGGAAGGGCGAGGACGAGGCCCGCCACGCCGGCCGGCTGCTGGCCGACGCCGGCCTCGAGGTCGACGTCGTCCACACCTCGCTCCAGCTCCGCGCCATCCGCACCGCCGACCTGGCCCTCGAGGCCTGCGGGCGGCTGTGGATCCCGGTGCGGCGGTCGTGGCGGCTGAACGAGCGCCACTACGGCGACCTGCAGGGGAAGGACAAGGCCGAGACCACGCGCCAGTACGGAGAGGACCAGGTGAAGGTGTGGCGGCGCTCGTACGACGTCCCGCCGCCCCCGGTCGGGCCCGACGACGAGCGCCACCCCCGCTTCGACCCCCGCTACGCCGACCTGGCCCCCGACCTGCTGCCCGCCACGGAGTGCCTGGCCGACGTCGTCGACCGGATGCTCCCCTACTGGTACGACGCCATCTGCCCCGACCTCCGAGCCGGCCGGCGGGTGATGGTGGCCGCCCACGGCAACAGCCTGCGGGCCCTGGTGAAGCACCTCGACCGCATCGCCGACGACGACATCGCCGAGCTCAACATCCCGACCGGGATCCCCCTCGCCTACGACCTCGACGAGGCCTTCCGGCCCCGCTCGAGCAGGTACCTCGATCCCGAGGCGGCCGCCGCCGGCGCGGCCGCCGTGGCTGCCCAGGCCACCGCCGCCCCGCCGGCCTGACACCGCTCCCGGGCGGGCGCCGGTGGCCGGCGTGGCTCAGCGCCGGCGGTTGGTGGCGTCGAGGACGGCCCGGGCCACAGCGTCGAGCCGGTTGCCCCCGCGGACCGGCGCCGAGCCGGTGACCATGTCGTCGACCGAACCCGCCGCGACGACGACCCCGACCACGGCCACCTCGCCCCCGGCCGACGACAGCACGTCGGCGAACTCGACCCCGAGGCCGGGCCCGCCGCCATCCCCGAGGGCGTCGAGGCCCCGGGCGGTGGCCTCGGCGACCAGGCGCTGGGTGCCCGCCCGCGACGCCATCCCCTCCGCCCGACCGGTGACGATCCGGTGCCCGTGGCGCAGCTCGACCTCGACGGAGAAGGTCGACCCCTCCTGGGCGGCCGTGACCCTGGCGAGCACCGGCCGGAGCCCGGCGGTGGGCGGCGCCGAGGCGACCGGCGGGGCCGGCTCCGGCTGGGCTGGTGGCGCCGAGGCGACCGGCTGGGCTGGTGGCGCCGAGGCGGCCGGCGGGGCTGACGGCGCCGAGGCGGCCGGCGGGGCCGGTGGCTCGGGCGGGAGGGTCCGGGCCGCCTCGGCCGGGGCCCCCGGGCGCAGGACGCGGGTCTCGGCCGTCGAGCCGAGCGGCATGACCCGGAGGTCGACCACCTCGGGCACGGCCCCGGCCACCGCCTGGATCCGGTCGAGGATGGCCTCGGGCAGCTGCTCGGTGTCCGTGGCCGGGCGGACCAGCACGCCGACGTGCAGGCGGCCGGTCTCGTCGCTCACCCGGGCCGCCAGCACGTCGGGGAGCTCGTACAGACGCTCCTCGATCTCGCGCTCGGGCCAGGCCATCGAGGCGATCCTACGAACGGGCCCGGTCGGCGCCGGGGAGCCCCCGGCCGTCGGCTCGGAGCCCTCGCCGTCCGGTCCACCGTCCATCGCCGCCACGTCGGTCGCACCGGTTCGAGGCCGCACCGAGCGTCCGGGGTCGCCGCCCCGGGTGCGGCGGCGCTGGTCGAGGAGCTGCTGGTCGGCGGCGTCGACGAGCTGCTCGAGCCCGAGGCCGTCGTCCGGGAAGCCGGCCACGCCGTAGCTGAAGGACGGGGCCTGGCCGATGGTCCGGTCGAGCAGCGGCCCCACGTCGGCGGGCCGTGTCTCGGGGAGCACGAGCACGAACTCGTCGCCGCCGACGCGGTACACGGCGTCACCGGACCGGAGGTGGCGGCTGACGGCGGTCGCCAGGCGGCGGATGGCGTCGTCGCCGGCGGCGTGGCCCTCGGAGTCGTTCACCCGCTTGAGGCCGTCCATGTCGATCACGATCACGCTGAGCGGGCGGCCGTGGCGCTGGGCCGTGGCCAGCAGCGGCGAGGTGTCGCGGTCGAGCGCCCGCCGGTTGCCGACGCCGGTCAGCGGGTCGAGGAAGGCCGCCGCCTCGAGCCGGCGGAAGGCCCGCTCGCTGACGGCGACGAGCAGGACGTCGACCAGCCGCCCGAGCACCTCGAGGGCCGGCATGGCGTCGGCGGGGTCGAGCTCGGCCAGGAGGTGGCGGTGCAGGATCTCCCGGAAGGCCGCCATCTGCTCGACCGACACGGCCGCCTCGTGGTCGAAGTCGAGTGGCGAGCGAAGGACCGCCACCGCCTCGGCCGACCCGGGGTCGGCCAGCCGGAGCGCGTCGGCGACCGCGGCCACGAACGAGCGGGCCACCGAGGGCGCCGGGGGCGAGCCGGGGCAGGTCTCGGCGCAGCGCTCCCGCCACGCCGCGGCGAGGGTGGGCGTGTCCCGGCTCAGCACCTCGGCGGCCCGGTCCGGACCGGTCACGGCCGGCGCCGGGCGGGGAGGCGGGTCGAGGGTCCCGTGCACCCACCGGCGGGGGGACCGAGGTCGCCGCGCCGGCCGGGGATCACGGGTGGTACCTTCGCCACCGCTGGTGGTGGTCCTGCTTTCGGCGGGCGGGAACGTGACGCCGGTGCGCTCGGGCCGGGGGGAACCCCCTGTCCTGCCGCCGAACTTGGACGGAGATGGCCCTCACACCGGACGAGATCCGATCTCGGGAGTTCCACCTCGCCGACCGGGGCTACGACCGCGCCGAGGTGCAGGCCTTCCTCGCCCGGCTCGCCGACGAGGTCGGCGACGGTGCGGCCCTGCCGTGGGCGGAGGCGGAGGAGCGGCTGCTCCTCGTCCTCGACGCGGCCCGGCGGGCCGTCGAGACCGTCCGCGAGGAGGCGTCCCGCGCCCTGCGGGCGGTGGGCGACCGGGCCGCCGAGGTCGCGGTCGCGCCCGAGCCGACCCCTCCCGCGGGCGCCGACCTCGACGACCTCCGCCACCGGCTGGCGGCGGCGCTCGAGGACGTCGAGTCCGCGCTCGGTGCCATCGACCCGGGCGATCAGCGGACGGAGCCCTCGACCAGGCCCAGCTCGTAGGCACGGGCGATGGCTTGGGGCCGGTTCCTGGCCCCGAGCTTGCGGAAGAGGCGGCTCTGGAGGTTCTGCACCGTCTTCGGGGTGATCCCGAGCCCGACCGCCGTCTCCCGAGCCGTCTCGCCCTGCTCGATCGAGCGGAGGATCTCGGTCTCCCGGCGAGTGAGGGTCGGCGCTGCGTCGGCGGCCACCTTCCCGGCTCGGAGCCGGTCGACCACGAGGCGGGCCTGGCCGGCCACGAGGAAGGGGTTGCCGATGCCGACGACGCGGACGGCGGCGAGGAGCCGCTCGACCTCGACGCCGGCGTGGAGCACGGCGTCGGCCCCCCCCACCAGCAGCTGCATCGTCCGGTCGTCGGAGGGCGGGCCGTCGAGCATCACCACGATCCGGGCGTCGAGGGACTGCGCGCCGCGCCAGTCCTCGGGGGTGGGCTCGACGAGGACGGCGACGACGATGGGCGGGCCGGCGTCGTCGGGCAGCGCCTCGAGGCGGACGAGGTCGACGACGTCGAGGCCTCCGGTTCGCAGCAGGATCTCGACCGCCTCCCGCTCCACTCCGGCCCGGCCGAGCACGACGACCGCGGCCGGCACGGCCGGCGCCCCGGCCGGGCTCCCTCCCGTCGAGACGTCGGTCATGCGGCTCCGAGCACCCCGATCCGGTGGGCCACGGCGACGGCGTGGGCCCGGCCCCGGGCCCCGAGCTTGTCGAGGATGCGGCGCTGGACGAGCTCGACGGTCCGCAGGCTGACGCCGAGCTCGGCGGCGGTCTGCTCCGACGTCTCCCCCGCGGCCATGCGCCGCAGCACGTCGCGCTCGCGCTCGCCGAGGAGGGCGCGGGTGGGCAGCTTGCGGCGCTCGGGCTCGGCCGCGGGAGGCAGCGGGAGGAGCCGACCGCGCATGGCCGCCCGCAGGCCGACGCCGCCGGCGCCGTAGGACACCAGGACGACGCCGAGCTCCTCGGCCGTCGCCTCGTGGTCGGCCCGGCGACCGCGGTGCAGGGCGAGGACCCGGCAGCGGGGATGGGCCTCGGCCAGCCGGGCCACCAGGCCGGCCAGCTCCCAGCCCTGGGGCTCGAGCTCGACGAGCAGGAGCTCGCCCCGGTGGAGGCCCACCAGCGCGAGGGCCTCCTCGCCGTCGGCGGCTACCCCGACCACCTCGATGCCCCGGCGCTCCTCGGCGAGGAGCCGGGCGATCCCCACCCGGACCAGCCGGCGGCCTTCCTGCACGATCACCCGCACGAGGTCACCTCACTGGAGGCAGTCGCAGGTCGCGGTGCGCGGTCGGCGGGGCACCCCGCCATCATGACCCAGAGGCGGGCCGAGAGGGTGCGCCGACAGGCGGTCCGGGGCCCGAGCGGCCCGGCGCCGAAGGCGCCCAGAGCGGAGAACACGGCCCGAGCGGCCCGGCGCCGAAGGCGCCCAGAGCGGAGAACACGGCCCGAGCGGCCCGGCGCCGAAGGCGCCCAGAGCGGAGAACACGGCCCGAGCGGCCCGGCGCCGAAGGCGCCCAGAGCGGATGTGACCGATCCTGGCGCCTCTACGAGTCGGGCGTCGAGGGACCGGGCTCGGGCGTCCACGCCGCCGTGGACGGGGTCCACGCCGGGGGCGCGCCTTGCGCAGCCGAGCCCTCGTCGGCGGGCGCCGGGGGAGCCGGCGCTTCAGCGGCGCCGAGCGAGTCGAGGCTGCGCCGGAGCTCCTGGGACGCCTCGACCAGCTGGACCCGCAGCGACTCCTGGAGCTGGAGCAGCGACGAGAGCTGGGTCTCGGCCTCCGAGCGGATGGTGCTGGCGTGCTGCTCGGCCTCCTCGCGGGCGCCGGCGACCTTGGCCGCGGCCTCCTCGTCGGCGAGGCGGAGGCGCTCGGCGGCCCGGCGCTCGAGCTCGTCGACCTCCTCGCGGCGCCGCGTCAGGTCGGCCAGGGCCTCGGACTGCGTGAGCTCGACCTCTTCACGCGCCTTGCGGCGCTCCTCCTCGGCGGCGTCGTGGCTGGCCCGCAGCACCCAGGCCACGTGCTCACCCAGCTCGGCGAACCGGTCGGCGGCCGGGGCACCCCCGCCGCCGCCGGCCTGGGCCGCCCCCCGCGCCGCCTCGAGCTCCTCGAGGGTCGCCCGGTAGCTCGTCGCCGCGGCGTGCAGGACGGCGGCGAGGCGTTCCCGGGTCTGGCCCTCGAGGCCCTCCAGGAGGTCGTCCCGCTCCAGCGCCTCGGGTGCGATCCGGAACTGGTGCTCGTACATCGACACGGTCGATCCTTCCGTCTCACGTTCGGGGGGCGTCTCGGGTTCGGGGTCTTCGGTGCTCGGTCGCTGGTCCCGGTCGTCGACGGCGGGGGGCGCCACGGGATCGCTTGATCCGGGGGGCGGTCCCGTCGCCACGGCGAACGGTTCGAGTACTCCGTATCGACGCCGACCGGCGGCCGAGTTGAGGCCGAATCCGACCACGAGGGCGCCGGCCCCGGCGATCGCCAGGCCGGCGACGTCGCCCCCCGTGACGGGAAGGCCCGTGCCGACCGGTCCGGTGCGGTCGGGGACGAGGCCCGGCCCGGGCGGGGATGGCGTCGACGTCGGGGGGGTCTGGGGACCGGGCTCGGTGGGCGGTGATCCCGGCGGATAGCTCTCGGCCGCGCCTGCCGATGCGGCCCCCTCGAGCAGCAGCGGAATCGTCAACGACAGCGCCAGGGCCGTCTTCTTGCGCTTCACGTCCGCCTCCTCGGGTCCCCGGCATCACTAGCACGGGGAGGCGGACGACAACAGGGCAGATCGATGAACGCTGGCCGGCGACGCGGCATCGGTAGCGTCGGACCGTGGCTGACGCGGGGACGGCAGCGGCGATGTCGGCCTCGGCGACCGCCATCGACGGGCTCTGGACGATCCGGCTGAAGGCCGTCGACGACGAGCGGGGCACCGTCCGCGAGCTGTTCCGGGCCAGCGCCCTCGCCGCCGCTACCGGCACCGAGCTGGGGCCGTGGCAGCAGGTGAACGTCACCGAGACCCGCCGGGGCGCCGTCCGCGGCCTCCACGGCGAGTCGATGCACAAGCTGGTGGCGGTGGCATCGGGGGAGGCGTTCGGCGCCTACGTCGACGCCCGGCCGGGCTCGCCCAGCTTCGGCACCGTGGTCACCGCCGTGCTCGTGCCCGGCGTCCAGGTGCTGGTGCCGCCAGGTGTGTGCAACGGGTTCCAGTCGGTGGGCCCGGGCGTGAGCCAGTACGTCTACTGCTTCGACCGCGAGTGGGAGCCGGCCATGGCCGGCGTGGCCGTGCACGCCCTCGACCCCGCCCTCGGCATCCCCTGGCCCCTGCCGGTCGACCCCGACGACCGGTCGATGCTCTCGGCCAAGGACGCCGCCCTCCCGCCGTTCGCCACCCTCGCCCTGGGCTGACGGACGAGGGCCGGGGCCGGTCGGCGGTCGGCCGTCGGCGGTCAGATCGCGTCGGTGCCCTCCTCCCGGGTGCGGATGCGCACCACGCGAGTGACCGGCGTGAGCCAGATCTTGCCGTCGCCGATCTTGCCGGTCTGGGCCGCCACCGCCAGCCGCTCGACGACCTCGTCGACCATGGTGTCCTCGGCGACCACCTCGACCTTGATCTTCGGCACGAAGTCGATCAGGTACTCAGCGCCCCGGTAGGTCTCGGTCTGGCCACCCTGACGGCCGAAGCCCTTCACCTCGCTGACCGTCATGCCGCGCACACCGACCGCCTTGAGCGCGTCCTTCACCGCGTCGAGCAGGTGGGGCTTGATGACCGCGGTGACGAGCTGCATCGGTCCTCCGATCGGCGGACGGGGACCGGCGGGGTCGGGCCGGTGACGGCGTGCACCTGCGGCAGCTCACCGTTCCGACGCGACCTGGTGCCGGCCTTCCGTCTCCAGAAGGTAGCCCCGCGACCGGACGGTCCGGATGGCGAGGCCGGTGCCCTCGATGCGCCGCCGCAGCCGCAGCACGTGGACGTCGAGGGCGTTGCGGCCCGGCGCCCCGGCCGGCCAACCCGAGCGGGCCAGCACTTCGCGGCTCACCACCGCGCCCTGCCGGTCGAGCAACGCCGACATGAGCCGGGCCTCGACCGGGGGGAGCGACACCCACCGGTCGCCGAAGCGCAGCACCCCGTTCTCGTCCAGGTCGGCCGGCTCGCTGGCGTGCAGCCCCATCCGGGCCTTCAGCCCGTCCACGCGGGCGGCCAGGTCGATGTCGGGCGCAGGGACCCGCACCCAGTCCTCGAGGCAGTCGTCGGGTGACGGGGGCTGGCCCTCCTCGACGAGGAGGAGGCGCGGGGTGCCTTCGAGCACCAGCATCTCCCGTCGGGAGCGCTCTGCGGGCCAGCGAACCAGGGCCACGTCCATCGCCGGCGGAACCTACGAACGATGTGTTGCCTACCGGTTTCGCCGACGTGAACCCGCCGTGAGCGAGCAGGCGGCTCGAGCCGGTCCCGCCGACCGCCCCGCGGACGCCCAGGTCAGGACGCCGGTGCTCCTTCCTGATGCGGCCCCCGACAACTAGCGTGCCGCCATGGCCGCCGCCTCCACCAAGATCGCCCACCTCGCCGCCGTGCCGCTGTTCTCGTCCTGCTCGCGCCGCGACCTCCAGAAGATCGCCGCCGCGTCCGACGAGGTCACCTTCAAGGCCGGTCGCGTGCTCGTCGAGCAGGGCAAGATCGGTCACGAGTTCTTCCTCATCGTCGAGGGCCAGGCCGTGGTGCGGCGCAACGGCCGCAAGGTGGCCACCCTCAGCGCCGGCCAGTACTTCGGCGAGCTGGCCCTCCTCACGAAGGCGCCCCGCGACGCCACCGTCACCGCCGACACGAACATGGTGATGCTCGTCCTCGGCCAGCGCGAGTTCCTCGGCGTCCTCGACGACGTGCCGGGCCTGGCCCTGCGGCTGCTGCGCTACCTGGCCGAGCGGCTGCGGGCGGTCGAGTCCTCTATCTGAGCGGCCGGCATCCGCGAGGCAGGCAGCCGACCCGCCCGCCGGCGGGTTCACGAACAGCCCGTCCACGGTGACCTCCCGGTAACGTCGCCGGCCGCATGGCCACGACGACCGACCACGCCGAAACCGGGGGGGACACGCCCCCCGCCCGCCGCCGGGTCTCGCCGCAGGCGGTCGCCATCGGCATCGGCGTCGCCTTCGCCGTCATCACCGTCACGTCCGGCATCACGGGCGCGGTGTTCGACTTCCACGAGGAGTCGCCCGTCCACCGGGAGGTCTTCGGGAACATCCCCGACGCCTGGATCGTGGCCTTCTACACGGTCACCCCCATCCTGCTCGTCTACGGCGCCTACGCCTTCTCGCTGCGGGTGCGGAACTGGCAGCGGGGCGCCCCCGACCGCCGGTCGACCACCCGGGCCAACCTCGGTCGCCGCCTCAAGGACTTCCGGGCCGGCGTGTACATGCGGACCCTCCTGCGCGACAGCGCGGCCGGCCTCATGCACTCCTGCATCTACTTCGGCTTCCTCGTCCTGCTCGGCGTCACCACCGTGCTCGAGGTCGACCACCAGCTGCCGGAGGACCTGAAGTTCCTCCACGGCGATGTCTACCGGGCCTACTCGCTCGTGGGCGACGTCGCCGGCCTGGTGTTCACCTTCGGCGTGGTCTGGGCCATCTGGCGCCGGTACGTGCAGCGGGTCTACCGGATCCGCATCAAGACCAAGCCCGAGCACGCCATGATCCTCGGGACCTTCCTCGCCATCGGCCTGTCCGGCTTCGGTGCGGAGGCCTTCCGCATCGCATTGGCCGGACGCCCAGACCACGAGTCGTGGAGCATCGTGGGCTGGCCGCTCTCGGCACTGGTCGACGGGCTGGCCGTCTCGACGCTGCAGGACTGGCACCGGGTCTTCTGGGTGGCCCACGTCCTGGCCTTCTTCACGTTCCTCGTCATCCTCCCGATCACGATGCTCCGCCACATGTTCACCAGCCCCCTCAACATGTACCTGCGCGACCGCGACCGGCCGAAGGGCGCCATGCGGCCCATGCCGAACCTCATGGAGACCGAGCTCGAGACCTTCGGCGCCTCCGTGGTGGAGGAGCTCACCTGGAAGCAGCTGCTCGACACCGACGCCTGCACCATGTGCGGCCGGTGCACCAGCCGCTGCCCCGCCCACGCCACCGGCAAGCCGCTCGACCCCCGCGAGATCGTGCTGAAGGTGGGCGAGGTGATGGCCGCCTCCGGCACCCCGGCGGTGTCGCCGCCCCTCGGCACCGTCCCCGAGATCACCATCTCGTCGGCGTCGCTGTTCGAGCGGATCACGCCCGACGAGATCTGGGCCTGCACCTCCTGCAAGGCCTGCGACGAGGTCTGCCCCGTCAACATCGAGATCCTCGACAAGATCCTCGACATGCGTCGCTACCTGACGCTGATGGAGTCGAACTTCCCCACCGAGCTGGGCAACGCCTACCGGTCGATGGAGAACGCCTCCAACCCGTGGGGCATGAACCAGGGCGACCGCGGCGCCTGGACCGAGAAGCTCGACGACGTCGCCATCGTCGACCCCGGCGACGACTTCGACCACGAGTACCTCTACTGGGTGGGCTGCGCCGGCTCGTTCGACGACAAGAACCAGAAGGTCACCCAGGCCACCGCCCGGCTCATGCAGAAGGCCGGGCTCGACTTCGCCATCCTCGGCCCGTCGGAGATGTGCACGGGCGACCCGGCCCGGCGCTCGGGCAACGAGTACCTGTTCCAGATGCTCGCCACCCAGAACGTCGAGATGCTCAACGGGATGAAGGTGACGAAGATCGTCACCCAGTGCCCCCACTGCTTCAACACGCTGCTCAACGAGTACCCGCAGCTCGGCGGCAACTACGAGGTGATCCACCACGCCCAGCTGCTCGAGTGGCTGATCGACACGGGCAAGCTCGACCTGCGCGACGCCCGCCTCGACGAGCGCATCACCTACCACGACTCCTGCTACCTCGGCCGCCACAACGACGTGTACCTCGCCCCCCGCAAGGTGGTGGGGTCGATCGCCGGGCTCGAGATCGTCGAGATGCCCAGGAGCGGCACGGCCGGCATGTGTTGCGGCGCCGGCGGCGCCCGCATGTGGATGGAGGAGACGATCGGCACCAAGGTGAACGACGCCCGGGCCCGGGAGGCGATCGCCACCGGCGCAACACGCGTCGCCACCGCCTGCCCCTTCTGCTACATCATGCTGGACGACGGGGTGAAGGGCGCCGGCAAGGACGAGTCCGAGGTTCGCGTCGCCGACATCGCCATCCACCTGGTGGAGGCCCTCGACAACGGCCAGGCCCTCGCCGCCGCGGCCCGGGCCAACGCCCTCCCCGCCGACTGAGCGGTCGGCTCCCCCAAAGCTCCCACCCTGAGTGGGAGTTCGCCACGTAAAGTGACAGCCGGTTCCGGCCGACAACCGGGTGATGCGAGGTCGCCTGGTCGCCGTGGCCGCCGTTCCCTTCGCCGGTGCCCTGCTGCTGGCCTGGCCGTCCGACCCGGACTGCGGCGCGTCCTGCGACACCACCGCGGCCGCCGCCGACACGACCGTCACCACCGCCTCCACCGTGGCGCCGGTCGTCACCGTGCCCGAGCCGACCACCACGACCACCGAGGCCCCGCCGCCGCCGCCCCCGCCGGCACCTGCGCCCCCGAAGCTGCCGGCGTTCGAAGCACCGCCCGAGCCGACACCCGAGCCGCCGCCCCCGCCCCCGAGCGGCGGCCACGACGGCGAGGACCAGGTGAACGGCTTCCGGGCCGCCAACGGGCTGCACGCCCTCGGCTGGGACGACGACATCGCCGCCACCGCCCACGCCTGGTCGCAGCACATGGCCGGCCAGGGCGACATCTCCCATCGGGCCGACCTCGCCGACGGCATGCCCGGCGGCTGGCACCACCTGGGCGAGAACGTGGCCGTGAGCTGGTCGCTCGAGTCGGCGCTGACCGCCCTCGAGAACAGCCCCGGGCACCGCACGAACCTCCTCGGCGCCCAGTTCACCCGCTTCGCCGTCGGCGTCGTCGTGGCCGGCGACCGCTACTACGTCACCCAGATCTTCTGGGGGTGAGGCCGGCCGGCTGACCCCGGCCGGTCGTGGCGAGCCCGTGCTCCGAGCGCGCCACCCCGGTGGGGCGTGCGACCGCCGGGCCCCGGTCCACGACCCGGCGCCTGCCTCCAGGCACAAGGGGCCCGCCCGCCGGGCCGGCGTGGTTCGCTGGCGTCGTGCATGCCGGGACGCCGGTCGTCGACCTCCACCTCCACGGGCCGGCCTTCGTGCCCCGGCCGGCCCGGTGGCTCTGGCGCCTCGGCAACCCCCGCCGGCCCCGGGAGGTCGACTTCGACGCCCTCGCCGCCGGCGGCGTCGACCTGGCCGTGGCCACCGCCGTCGGCGACCCCATCGTCACCCGGCTCCACCCCCGCTCCTCGCCGTGGGGGGCGGTCGAGGCCCAGCTCGCCGCCATCGAGCGCCGGGCCGCGGCCGCCGAGGTCGCCGTGGTCGGCTCGGTCGACGGCGCGCTCGAGCAGATCCGGCTCGGGCGCCGTGCCCTCCTCCTCGGCGTCGAGGGCCTCGACGCCCTGGCCGGCGACCCCGACGGCATCGACCGCTGGCACGCCCGTGGCATCCGGGTCGGCGTGCTCGTCCACCTGCGCGACAACGACCTCGGCACCATCTCGCTGCCCTGGCAGCAGTACCGCCTCCCCATCCCCACCCGCCGGCGGCAGGCCCCCGGCCTCACCGACCTCGGGGCCCGGGTCGTCGGACGGATGAACGACCTCGGGATGCTGGTCGACGTCGCCCACGCGGACGTCGACACCGTCCTCGCCGTCGTCGACGCGGCCCGGGCCCCGGTGGCATCGACCCACACGGGGGCCCGGGCGGTGTCCGACTTCCCCCGCTATCTCACCGACGACGAGCTCCGGGCCATCGCCGGCACCGGTGGCGTCATCGGCCTGTGGCCCTACAGGGGGCGGCGCTGGGGCGTCGGCACCATCGACGAGCTGGTCGCCCACGCCCGCCACGTGGCCGACCTCGTCGGCGTCGACCACCTCGCCGTCGGCACCGACACCAACGGCGTCCCCGGCCTCATGGCCGGCTACCGCGGCCTCGGCGACCTCCCCCTCGTCCTCGGCGCCCTGGCCGATGCCGGCTTCACCGCGGCCGAGCTGGCCGCCGTGGCGGGAGGCAACGCGCTGCGGGTCTTCCGAGCGGTGGAGGCCGCCGCGTCCGGTCCGTGACGCCAGGCCCGATCCGGCCGCCTGGCTAAGGTTGCCAGCCTGCGGGTGGCCCCGGCCGCCCCGCGCGGGTGTAGTTCAGCGGCAGAACATCAGCTTCCCAAGCTGAGAACGCGGGTTCGATTCCCGTCACCCGCTCTCTCATGTCCGGCATGTCTCGCGACAGGCGTCCGGGATCTCATGAAACCGGACACCGTCACCCGCTCTCGCGGCTCCTCGCCGGTCCGGACGTGCCCGACCCGCTGGCGATCGTCGTCATCACGACCTTCGACCTCGACGAGTACGTGCACGGGGCCCCGCGCGCCGGGGCTCGTGGCTTCCTGCTCAAGACGCCGGCCCTGATCTGATCGTGCAGGCGATCAAGGCAGCTGCCAGCGGAGACGCTCTCATCGCGCCGAGCGTCACGGCCCGGCTCCTTGCCACCTTCTCGGGACCGTCCAGAGTCTCGGCCCGCCCAGCCGATCGACTCCCTGACCGATCGCGAGGAAGAGGTCCTCCTGGCCGTCGCGAAGGGGTGGACGAACACCGAGATCGCGACGGAGCTGTTCATCAGTCTCAGCACCGTCAAGACCCTCCTGGCGAGCCTCATGAGCAAGCTCAGCGCCCGGAACCGGGTGGAGATCGCGATGTGGCCCACGAGACGGGCCGAGTTCGGGGCTGAGCTCGCGCCGAGGACGCAGCAGGTCAACTCCTCGACAACGAGCGACTTCGGCTCGCCACCGCCGTGGGGGCGCGCTTCATCCAACATCCATCCAACACGCCCGGCCGTTCAGGGGTCTGCTGCACGTTCGGTTGACGGTGGTCGTGACTGATCATGCTGCCTGCTGGGTCGACCTCGTGACGAGTGTGAGAAGCAGCCGCGCCGGTAGCTCGACCGGCGTCAGCCCTCGCCTTCGAGGGAGACCACCTTCCACGGCAGACCTTCGGCATCGAGCACGCCAGCGAGCACTCCACTCGCCGCAGGGGCTGACAACCAGACCGTGGCTCGCACCAGTCGCGCGACGGCGACAGCTTCGAGGTTCAGCAGGTTCAGTTGCGCGTGACGCCGTGAGATGTCTGCCATTGCCGGCACCGTGGCCCGCGGATCGGGAAGTCCGATGTCCTCGCGCAGTTCGAGCAGGCTCAGGATCGCCGTCTCCTGCTCGGCCACGGCGAGCTGTTCGAACGGGCCGGACAAGTGACCCCCGGCGCCGGCTACGGCCGCGCGGCAGGCTCGGTAGTACCAGTACGAGGTCGTGAAGAGGTTCGGGCGACGTCGCCCTCGAGGGATACCGACCAACAGCTCCTCGATGAGCAGGCGGTCGTCCAAGAGAACGACCTCGGTCGCCACCGGATCGCTACTGGTCTACGAGGTCCGGATCGACAACGGCTGCGAGACCCTGTTCGTAGCGGTCCGCCAGCACCCGCCGCAGTTCACGCCGAGCCGCATTCACGCCGCCCGGAATGACGAGCGCTGCATCGCCGAGGTCGATGAAGCCCACTTCGCCGCCCTCATCGATGCCCCACCGATGACGAAGCTCGGCGGGCAGGCTTGTCTGACCTCGGTGGGACACTCTTGCGGTGCTCGTCGCGCTCACAGACGCATTGTACGCTGAGCGACTTACAAGGCAACGGGCTGGTCGGACGGCTCATGGAAGAAGACCAGATCCTCAACGCGGTCAGGCGGTGTTCCGAGGAGAACGGCGGGAGGGCCGTCGGCAACGGGGCTCTTCGGATCTCAGCGGGGAGTGATGGTGGCGAGTAGGGCCCTCGACCAGGGCATCGGTGATCCCCTGGAGCCCGCTCGCACGAGGGCGTCCGACCCGTGACTGGGACGGCGTCACCGATCGCTCCCGGATCGACCCCTTCGCCGGTCGCCTGTACGACGAGGCGTCCGACTGAGAGATCGTCGAGGCGGTCACCGCCGTCGCCAGCGAGCGGGGACTTCCCCGCGCCCAGGTCGCGACCGCCTGGATGCTGTCGAAGCCCGGTGTCGTGGCGCCGATCATCGGTGCCACCAAGCCCCACCACCTCGACGATGCGATCGCGGCCGTCGACGTCGAGCTGTCCGCGGACGAGATCGCTCGTCTGGAAGCGCCCTACCTCCCCCACGCTGTGGCCGGGTTCGCACGACGACCCGGCACCGACCCCGAAAAGGAACCCCGATGACCTCTCTGCCGACCAACCCGCTCGGACGCACGGGCATGAACCTCACCCGCGTCGGCTTCGGCGCGTGGGCCATCGGCGGTGAGTGGCTCGCCGGCTGGGGCCCCCAGGACGACGCCGAGTCGATCGCCGCCATCCGCCACGCCATCGACGCTGGGATCAACTGGATCGACACCGCGCCGGCCTATGGCCTCGGGCACTCGGAAGAGGTCGCCGCGGCGCTGCGCGGGGTACCGCAGGCCGACCGGCCCTACGTGTTCACGAAGGCAGGCCTCATCTGGGACGAGGCGCTCGCCGCCGGCAGCCGGATGGAGGCGGCGCCGTCGCGGTCGGGCACCGTCGCGAGCATCCGTCGAGAGGTCGAGGCGTCCCTCCGTCGACTGCAAGTCGAGCAGATCGACCTCTACCAGATGCACTGGCCGGCCCAGGACGCATCCCTCGAGGAGTACTGGGGCGCCTTCGCCGACCTCCAGCAGGAGGGCAAGGTGCGCGCCATCGGTCTCTCCAACCACGACGTCGCCCAGCTCGAGGCGGCCGAGGCCATTGCCCATGTCGACTCGTTGCAGCCACCCCTCAGTCCTGTGAACCGCGCCGCGGGTGGCGACGTCGTTCCCTGGTGCGCCGAGCACGGGACCGGCGTGATCGTCTACAGCCCGATGGCGTCCGGCCTCCTGAGCGGTTCGTGGTCCCGGGAGCGAACGGCGTCGCTCGATGCCGGCGACTGGCGCCGGAACAACCCCCTCTTCAGTGGTGACGGCCTCGAGGCTGCTCTGGATCTCGTGGATCGGCTCCGGCCCGTGGCCGAGGAGCACAAGAGCTCCGTCGGTTCGATCGCCATTGCGTGGACACTCGCGTTTGCTGGCGTCACGGGTGCCATCGTCGGGGCCCGGACCCCCGCGCAGATCGACGGATGGATCGATGCCGCCACCCTCGAGCTCGGCGCCGGCGCGCTCGATGCCGTGGCCGCGGCAATCGAGACGTCGGGCGTCGGCGCTGGGCCCGCCCGGCCAGGTGCCACGTCGTGAGCAGCGCGGCGATGGTGGGGATCGGAAGCACGGGTGCGACGGTGTCTCGGCACAGCCTGGGTTGTGGGCCGTTCGGTGATATGTGGGCGCCGGTGCCCGACGAGCAGGCGGTCGCCACGGTGCGAGGTGCTTTCGAGGTCGGTGTCCGCTACTTCGACACCGCCCCGCTGTACGGCGTCGGGAAGTCGGAACGCAGGCTCGGGCTCGGCCTGCGTGACCTGCCCCGCGATCAGCTCACGGTGTCGAGCAAGGTCGGCCGGGTGCTCCAGGACGACGACGGCACGATCCCACCGACCTTCGAGTACACGCCCGATGCCGTCCGGTCATCCCTCGAGGGCAGCCGGGCCCGTACCGGTCTGGATCGGTTCGACATCGTGCACGTCCACGATCCCGAGCGCCACGTCGAAGCGGCGCTCGAGGGAGCGTTTCCGACGCTGCGAACCATGCAGGCAGCGGGGGAGATCGGTGCGGTCAGCTGCGGCACCAACGTCAGCGAGCCGCTGGTGCGGTTCATTCGCGAGGGTGTCGTCGACTGCGTGCTGATCTCCGGCCAGTGGACCCTGCTCGATCAGACGGCGCTCGACGAGCTCCTCCCGCTCGCCCTGGAACGCGGGGTCGCCGTGATCGCGGCGAGCGTGTTCAACAGCGGGATCCTTGCCGACCCGGAAGCCGATCCGGCGTTCGTGAACTACAAGTACCGGCCACCTGAGCCGGACACCCTGGACCGGACGCGCCGGATCCGTGACGTGTGCGCCCGCCATGGCATCCCGCTGAAGGCGGCCGCCATCCAGTTCCCGCTGACCCATCCGGCCGTCGCCACCGTGCTGCTCGGCTGCCGCAGCCCAGAAGAGGTGGCCTCCAACGCGGCCGACCTCGCTGTCGACATCCCCGCCGATCTCTGGCGCGAGCTCGCGGCCGAGAGCCTCATCCGACCCGACGCCGCACCGACCGCCCGCTGAAGGCCCCGGGAGACGACGATGCCGAGCACCACGATCGAGCTGGCCACACCCGGCGGGCGGATGCCGTCTACGAAGACGATCCCCGGGGGTGCGCTACCGATCCGGCACCCCCCGCGCAGCCGCTCCGGTGGTCAGGTGCCGCCGGCGATCGTGATGCCGGCTGCAGCGGCGTGCTCCCAGTCATCGTCGATGTGCACGACGTCGCGGCCGGCACAGTCCATGAGGGACGCACCGATGGACGCGCGGTAGCCGGACTTGCAGTGGACCCACACCTCGCCGTCGGGGACCTCGTGCTGGTGGCCTCGAAGCTCGTAGAAGGGGATGTGGACGGCACCGTCGACGTGGGCCTCGCGCCACTCGTCGGGGCGGCGGACGTCGAGCACGACGATCTCGTCCCCGCGTACGGCTCGCTCGGCGGCGAGGTCGGCGAAGGTGGCTCGCCGGTAGCTGGAGATCTCGCCGGAGGGCGTGAGGGATGACGGTTCGCCGATGGCGGCGCCGGCGAGTCGGTCGATGCCGATGCGCACGAGCTGGCGGCGTGCCTCGAGGACCTGGCCGGGATCGTCGCCGATGAGGGTGATGGGCACGTCCCAGGGGACGGTCCAGCCGAGGTAGGTGGCGAAGGGGTCGGCGAGCTCGATGGCGACGGTGCCGGGGACGTGGCCGGCGGCGTAGGCCTGGCGGGCACGGAGGTCCACGACCCATTCGCCGTGCTCGAGCCGATGCTGCAACACGGCCGGGTTGACCGGCTGGGGCATCGAGAGGTCGGGTTCGCCGGGGCCGGCGAGGTTCAGCGGTGCCATCTGCGCGTAGTAGCGCGGGTAGGCGGTGAGGCCCGCCATGAGCTCGGCGACGAAGGCGTCCTCGGACTTGGTGAGGGCGTTGTTCTGCAGCTTCTCCTTGCCGATCGTCGACTCGTCGCCCTTGGTCTCCGTCGCCGAGCAGAATGACCCGAAGCCGTGAGTCGGGTACACGACCGTCTCATCCGGGAGCTCAGCAGCGAGGCGGTGGGCGGAGCGGTGCTGGGCGCGGGTGAGCTCCTCGGTGCGGGTCGGGTCGACGAGGTCGGTGCGGCCCATGGCGCCGAAGAGCACCGAGCCTCCGGTGAACACGGCGATCGTCTCGCCCTCGACGGCGACGGCGTAGGCGAGGTGCGTCGGGGTGTGGCCGGGCGTGTGGATCGCCGTGATGGCGAGCGCGCCAGTGCTGATGAGCTCGCCGTCACGGATGCCGTGCCGCTCGAAGTCGACCGGGTCCTCTGCGTTGACCACGTAGGTGGCACCGCACCGTCGGGCGAGGGCGAGGCCGCCGGTGACGTAGTCGTTGTGGATGTGGGTCTCGAACACATGGGTGATCGGGATGCCGTCGGCGACGGCGAAGATCCGGTCGATGTCGCGCTGGGGGTCGATGGCGACGGCCACCTCGCCGTCGGTCACCAGGTAGCTCCGGTCCCCGAGCCCCGGGGTCTCCACGATCCGCACGTCTGCCACGGTGCGCCTCCTAGCCGATCTTCATGAACACCTTCTCGACCCGCTCGAGGTCGTACCCGCTCTCGGCCGCTTCCTCGGGGTGCTGCGGGCTCAGCCTCCGGTCACGCAGCACCAGCTGCGTCCTCGCAGCTACCCCCGGGGATGTCCGTCCAACGCAGCTCCCCGCTCATCCGTCGAGGGGTTCGTCGTGGGCGGCGTGAGGGAGCGGTGCAGGTACATCGGTGGCCGCACCACCATCGAGGCGGTCGACCCGAACCTCATCGCCACCATCGCCGACAACGATGCACACCGACCTGTCGCGGGGGACGCCAGCAACCGCATCCGTGCCCGCCACACCGTCGGGACAGCGGAAGACCCAGCGATGCAGGTCAGGGAGGCGAAGCGACGACGACGAGCGCCAACTCACCGGAGCCGACGCCGCAGGAGGTGCCCGGCGGTGACCGGGTCGGCGAACACACGGACCTGGACCGCACACGACACGACGACGCTGAGCAGGCATCGCCAGCGGCCTTCCTGTTCACGGCCGGCCGATGGGCTCCTGTCCCCTCTTGCGGCCGTAGGGGCAGTGGAGGCAGTCCGTGTGGCAGCAGCGACCCTGGGCGTGACGCTCCCAGAGCAGGAGCTCGACCTGCTCCATGAGACGGAGCACGTCGTCCTCGTCAGGGACGGCCGTCATCCCTCGACCATCGGCCAGATCGTCCCTTCGGTGTAGGCCGGCTCGGCGATCCGTCGCGGCAGGTCGCCCGGGTCGCGTGCACGGGCCCCGGGGTTGTGCGCCGAGAGACGGGGTCAGCCCACGTTCAGCGGGGCCCGGGTGGCGTCGTAGCGGTAGAGGTCGTAGGCCACGACCGGCACCTCGAGGTTGCGCTCGTGGATCGCCTGGTGCTCGGCCAGGGCCTCCTCGCTCTCGTAGCACTCGAACACGTTCACCACCGCCGGGTCGACGGCGTCGGCGCTGATGGCGTAGCCGAGCACGCCGGCCTGGGACCGGTAGGACCGGCTCTGCTCGATCCGGAGGGCCACGTAGCGGTCCCGGTCCTCGGGGGCGACGGTGATGGTGCCGGCGTAGATCACGATCATCGGGCCCTCCCGGGGGACGAGCTGCGGCGGCTTCGTCCGGAGCATGCCCCACCCCCCGGGTGGGCGGCCACCCGTCGCCGGTCAGCCCCCGCTGAGGGCCTGCATGATCGTGAGCTCGTCGGTCCGCCCGACCGGGGTGGCCAGGTCGCGCACCGGGTCGGGGCCGACCCAGATCTTCAGGTGCTCCCGGAGCCGACCCTGCTCGTCGACCATCCGGAACCGGATGCCGGGGAAGCGGCGGTCGAGCTCGTCGAGCACCTCGCCCACGGTTGCCCCGCCGGCCTCGACCACCGCCTGCTGGTCGGTGTACGACCGGAGCGGGGTCGGGATCCGCACGTTCACCCGAGCTCGACCGAGTAGATCTCGGGCAGGTGGCGGGCGATGCTCGACCACGACTCCCCTTCGTCGGCGCTGGCCCACACCTCGCCGCAGGTGGTGCCGAAGTAGACGCCGACCGGGTCGTCGGCGTCGGTGGTCATCGCCTGGCGCTTGACCGTGAACCAGGCCCGCTCGGGCAGCCCGACCGACTGCGGCTGCCAGCTGGCGCCGGCATCGCGGGTGACGTAGGCCACCGGGCGACCGTCGACGCTGGTGCGGGGCCAGACGTCGGTGCCGTCCATCGGGAACACCCACGCCGTGTCGGGGTCGCGGGGGTGCAGCTCGATCGGGAAACCGATGTCGCCGATCGCCTCGGGCATGTTGTCGCCGATGCGGGTCCAGGTGTCCGCCGGGCGGTCGAGGCGGTAGATCCCGCAGTGGTTCTGCTGGTAGAGGCGGTCGGGCCGTTGCGGGTGGAGGCGCACGGTGTGCGGGTCGTGACCGAACTCGGGGGGCGGGTCGGGGAAGAAGTCGGCAGCCACGCCCTTGTTGAGGGGTGCCCAGTCGGTACCGCCGTCGGTTGTCTCGAACACGCCGCCGCCCGACAGGCCGAGGTAGAGGTGGTCCGGGTCACGAGGGTCGACCAGCACGGAGTGGAGCATCGAGCCGTCGGGCGTGTTCTCCTCCGGCCACTCGCACCACGTCTCCCACATCGGGTGGTCGTTCCAGCCCGGGACCGGCGACCAGGTGTCGCCGCCGTCCTCCGTCCGGAACAGGCCCTGGGGTGAGGCGCCGCCGGCGTACCAGGTGCCGGGCTCGTCGGGGTGGCCGGGCGAGAGCCAGAACACCGTGCGCAGGGCCCGGCCCAGGCGGTCGCCGGCGGCGAAGGCGGGTGGCCTCGACGCCTCGGCCCAGGTGGAGCCGCCGTCGGTCGAGCGCATGACAGTGGGGCCGAGGTGGCCGGTGCTGGCCGCCACGAGGACGTTCCGCCGGTCACGAGGATCGGCGACGGCGTGGTTGACGATCTGGCCGAAGAACGCCGGCTCGCCGACCGTCCAGGTCCGGCGGTCGTCGCTCGTCACGGGCCACAGCCCCTTGCGGGTTCCCACCAGCAGCTTCATGCGCGCCAGTCTCCCAACCTCGGGCCCCTCGGGGCGACCGCCGATCGGTGTGACGTCGCCCGAGGCCCGAAGTCATCGGCGCGCTCCCCGGCCGCTCCGGGTGCACGGTTCCTGCACCTGGGTGGAACCTTGAACCCAGAACGGAGGGGCTCGTCACCCCCGGCCCCGGTTCGACCCGCTCCGGTCGTCGTCGTCCGCGTCGTCCAGGGCCTCGAGGAGGGCGGCCAGCTCGGCCCGCTCCGAGGCGGAGAGGCGGGCGCCGGGATGCACGAGCTCGTACTGGCGCGGGGGCATCGAGCCCTCCCGGACGGCCTCGGCGGCGTCGTCGAGGTCGGGGTCGCCGGTCGAGAGGTTGAGCTCGTCGCGTCCCCGCTCGACGTCCCGGCGGACCAGCCACGACATCGGCGCCACCTGGGCGTACCAGGGCCAGTCCGTCTCGTTGCTGTGGCAGTCGTAGCAGGCGCCCCGGACCAGGGCCTCCGCCCGGTCGGAGGGCCATGCCACCGAGGCCGCCACCGGGGGGTTGGTGCGGTCGTGGCCGTAGGGCACCAGCTGGATGGCCACCAGCACCACCGCGGCCAGCACCGCCGATCGGCGGACGGCAGGGGCGCGCAGGAGCCGTCTCATCGGCACCGGCCGTACCCGGCCGGGCCCGGGCGACCACCCACCGAACCGGCCTCCCTTCCCGTCCCCGGGCGCCCCGGTGACCCCGACATCGGTCCGCTGATCAGCCCGCAGTCACTGCCGTTCCTGTGCCCGGCGCCTCCGTCGCCGAGCGGGCGGTGTGCTCGAGGCTGCCGGCGGCCTCGGTGCCGGGCCGCTCCGGCCCCGGGTACGCCTCTCGGCCGCCCTCTCAGGGCGCCAGGTTCCGCTCGTCGGCGACGCCGATCAGGGTGACCTGGCCGATGCGGCCCTTGGTGTCGTAGAGGTCGACCGACGCGGCCGAGACGCCGTCGGCGGCGGCGCGGGAGCGGCCGTCGAGGCCGAGCCACTCCCCCTCCGGCAGGCGGGCGAGCGTCATCGTGAGGTCGGCGTTGATGTAGGCGAGGCCGAGGGGCGAGGCGTTGGTCTGGCCGTTGGCCATGTCGGCGGCCAGCGCGGCCCGCATGAACGGCGAGACGTCCTCGCCGTCGACGAAGGGGCGGGTCTCGCGCACCCAGACCTGGCGCCGCTCGGTGACCTGGCCCCACTCGGTGATGCCCCGCGACTCCCAGGGCATGCCCCACTCGGCCTGGCCGGGGCGGCGCCGATCCATGGGCTCGATGGCGTCGGGGTCGGGCACCGACCACTCGGGCGGGAACCAGGTCTCGCCCCGCGGCTCGTGCGACCGGCGCAGGAACACCGTGGTGCCCCGGCAGATCTCGACGCCGCCGGCCACGACCGAGCTGTCGACCACCCGGATGCGGCGCCCGTCCCGCACGACCCGGGTGTCGACCCGGGTGGGAGCCATGGTGCCGGGGCGGAACATGTCGACGGTGAGCCGGGCCGGCTGGAGGTCGGGATCGCCGTGGCGCTCCGCGCCCCAGGCCACGAGGCCGGCGAGGTAGCGACCGTTCAGCGCGTCCGGCGACCACCCGCTACGGGTGAAGTCACGGGGCACGAGCAGGTCGCCGTCGCGCTCGAAGGAGGCGGGGAGGGATTCGTCGTCGGGCTCGTCCGGCACGGGGGGCGACGCTACCGGCACCGTCCGCCGCCCCAGTCGGCCGCTCCCGGGGGTCCGCCTGCACCCGGCCGGCGTGACGCCCCGGGCGACGCGCCGGGGACTAAGCCGGGGACGACGCCGGCTGTGCGGCCCAGCGGTCGACGATGGTGGCGGACGGCACGACGAAGGCCACGTTCCGGAGCGTGTAGCGGATGGCGGTGGCGGCGTACTCGGGCGGGTCGCTGGCGACGCAGTCGCTCGGCACCACCACCGTGAAGCCACGGTTGACGGCCTCGATGCAGGTGCCGAGGACGGCGATGTTGAGCGACACGCCGGTGACGACCACCGTGGTCACCCCCGTGTTGCGGAGGTAGGGCTCGAGCCCGGTGGCGTAGAAGCCGGTGAGGCCCTGCTCACGGCGGAACACCACGTCCTCCGGGCGGGGGGCGATGGGCGCCATCACCGGCCCGTGACCGCCGCTGCCGGTCTCGCCGGGCGGCATGCGCAGGTGGACCAGCGTGTTCTGGGCGTAGCCGAAGCCGTCGGGGCGCCGCTCGTCGGTGCAGTAGTAGATGCGCACGCCCGTCGCCCGGGCGGCGTCGAACAGCCGGGCGCAGTTCTCGACGAGGCCGACCTCGGCGGCCGCCGCGGCCAGGCCCGGGAGCACCGCGTCGGGGCCGAGGAGGTTCTCCTGGCACTCCATGTTCACCACCGCGCAGCGGGCCGGGTCGAGGTGGGGCGAGACGTCGAGCGGCACCGCCGGAGCGTAGGCCGAGGGCCGTCGCCGGGTTCGCCTCCCTCAGGAGACGGGCGGGCGCTCGTTGCGGGGGAAGGCGCCCTGGAAGGCGCTGGCCACCCGGAAGATGGTGGTCTCCATCCCCGGCAGGCCCACCAGCTGGAGCCCGACGGGTAGGCCGTCGACGAACCCGCACGGCACGGAGGCGGCGGGGAAGCCGAGCCAGTTGAACATGTGCGTGTGGCTCGTGTACACGGGTGCGAACACGCCGTGGGGCGTGAACCGCGACCCGCCGGTGGTCCAGACGTCGGCCCACTCCTCCACGGTGCGGGGCAGCAGCTGGGTGGTGGCGCTCAGCAGGAGGTCGTGGCCGCCCAGGACCTTGCGGAAGGTGTCGTAGTTGCGCTTCCGGCTGTCGAGGGCGTGGGCCCATGCCTCGGGCGCGGGCCGGGGCGGCTTGGGGCCGCCCGTCGGATAGAGGTAGTTGGCCGTGACGAAGCCCGGGAAGAAGTCCTCCCACGTCTCGGACGTGGTCTCCACGGCGGCACCGAGCGTGCGCAGCCCGAGGGCGGCCTCCCGCACCGCGGCGATCACCCGGGGGCTCTCCTCCTGGGCGTACATCTCGGTGAAGCCGAAGTCGTCGGTCCAGGCGAAGCGCATGCCGGCCACGCCCTGGTCGAGGTTGGCGAGGTAGTCGGGCGGGTCGGCCTGCTGGCAGGTGAAGTCGCGCCCGTCGGGGCCGGCCATGGCCTGGAGCATCACGGCCACGTCCTTCACCGTGCGGGCCATCGGGCCCATCGACATCATCATCGGCGAGTGCTGGGGCGTGTCGTAGTCCGCCCACGGGATGAGGTTGGTGGTTGGATGCAGGCCGACCACACCGGAGTAGGCGGCCGGCAGCCGGGTGGACCCACCGCCGTCGGTGCCGATGGCGAGGGGGATCAGGCCGGCGGCCGTGGCGGCCGCCCCGCCCGAGCTCGACCAGCCCGGGACCCGGGTCGGGTCCCACGGGTTGCGGGCCTCGCGGTCCCAGTCGAAGGCCATGACCATCTTGCCCTCGTCGTCGGTGCGCAGGCCGTTCGTGTACATCATCGTGTTGGTGCCGAAGATGACGGCGCCGGCGTCGCGGAGCCGGCCCACGCCGAGGTTGTCGCGGGTCGAGACCTTCTCCGGGTAGCCGGTGCCGAGGAGCGGGAAGCCGGCTACGGCCACGTGCTCCTTCACCGAGACCGGGATGCCGTGGAGCGGGCCGAGCTCGTCGCCGGCCAGCACCGCCTTGTCGGCCCGGGCCGCCTGCTGGCGGGCGCCGTCGGCGTCGAGGACCCGGAACGCCTTGAGCGTCGGGTCGTGCTCCTCGATGCGACCGAGGAAGTGCTCGGTGACCTCCGTCGGCGAGATCTCCTTGGCGCCGATCCGCTCGCGCAGCCGCCAGGCGGGCTCCCAGGTCAGCTCGTCACCCATGGTCCGCTCCCTCGCTCGAGTCGGGCGGAACGGTAGCCGCGCCGGCCAACGACGTTCAGGGCGTGCCGGGCGCCGGGGGGGCAGGTCAGTAGTTGGCGGTGGCGTCGAGGTAGGCCTCGAAGCGCTTCACGGCGTCGTCGCTGGCCGGGCCACCCTGCACGTAGGCCAGCACCTCGGCCTGGGCGGCCGGGTCGGGCAGGCGCCGGGCCACGATGGCGTCGAACTCCCGGCGGTGGTTGAGCAGCGTGCGGGGCCGGAACTGCGACGGCCACAGGCCCTCGGCCGGGCGGTAGCCCTTCAGCGCCTGGGTGGCGATGGTGACCTTGTGGACCTCGGACGGCCCGTCCATGATCCCCATCGAGCCGGACAGGGCGCCGTCGAAGGGCATCAGGTTGGAGATGCCGAGGGCACCGTGGAGGTGCATCGACTTGTAGTGGATGTCGCTCAGCACCTCGGCCGCCTTCACCTTGCAGGCGGCGATGTACTGCCGGGCCTCACGGGTGCTCGACTGGTCGATGAGCCAGGCCGTGTAGAGGACGAGCAGTCGGAACTGCTGGATGGCGATCCACGAGTCGGCCACCTGCTCCTGGACCATCTGCTTCTCTGCCAGGAGCGTGCCCTTGGTCTCGCGGCTGATGGCCCGCTCGCACATCATGTCGAAGTAGCGCTTGGCGCCGGCCACCGCCCGCATGGCGTGGTGGATGCGGCCGCCGCCGAGGCGGCGCTGGGCCACCTCGAAGGCCTTGCCCTCGCCGCCGAGCACGTTCTCGTACGGCACCCGGACGTTCTCGTAGCGGACGTGGGCGTGCTGGCCCTCGCCGAAGGGCTGGCCCTGGTGGCCGATGTCGTGGAGCACGTTGATGCCGGGGGTGTCGGACGGCACCAGGATCATCGACATGCCCTGGTAGGGGCTCACGTCGGGGTTGGTGACGCACATGACGATGATGAACGACGACATGGTGAGGTTCGACGAGAAGAACTTCTCCCCGTTGATCACCCACTCGTCGCCGTCGCGCTCGGCCCGGCACCGGAACGTGGTCGGGTCGGCGCCGCCCTGGGGCTCGGTCATCGAGTAGCAGGACGACACCTCGCCCTCGAGGAGGGGCTGGAGCCACCTGGCCTTCTGCTCCGGCGTGCCGTAGGCGGCGATGATCTCGGCATTGCCGGTGTCGGGCGCGGCCGTGCCGAAGATGGTGGGGGCCCACTGGGCCCGGCCGAGGATCTCGTTCATGAGGGCGAGCTTGAGCTGGCCGTAGCCCTGGCCGCCGAGCTCCGGCTCGAGGTGGCAGGCCCACAGGTCGCGGTCGCGCACCTCCTGCTTCAGCTGGTAGATCAGGTCCTTCAGGGCGCCGGTCGGCTGCCGGTACACGTTCTGGGCCAGCACCTCGAGGGGCTCGACCTCCTCGCGGACGAACGTGTCCATCCAGTCGAGCTTCGCTTGGAACTCGGGATCGGTCGTGAAGTCCCAGGCCATGGCGGTGGCTCCTCCCCGGGCGGCCGGGGCACCCTCGCCCGGCGCCCACCTCGTCGGCGGCTATCGTCCAGGACGAGAGTTCTCCCGGACGGGAACACGATTCTGCCGGGACCATATGATCCCGGGCGCCGGCCTGTCCAGCGGTCCGGGACCGACGAGGAGCCTCGCCGTGGCCCGCACCGCCGCAACCGACATCGACACCGGGACCGGGCCCGCCGAGCCCGCCGGCGGGACGGGGACGGAGGGCGGCGGCGAGTCGCTGCCGCCCACCGCGGCCCGGGCCGTGCGCCGCTCCCTCGCCGCCCGGCGGTCGACCTACGTGGACGAGGTGCAGCGCCTCCTCGACGCCGGCCTGGCGCTCATGGTCGAGAGCGACGACCCGCCCCGGGTGGCCGACATCGTCCGCCGTTCGGGGCTCTCGAACCAGGCCTTCTACCGCCACTTCGCCAGCAAGGACGAGCTGATCGTGGCCGTCGTCGAAGCGGGCTCGGGCCGGCTCGAGACCTACCTCGAGCACCAGGTGGCCCTCGCCCCCACCCCCGAGGCCAAGCTGCGGGCCTGGGTCGTCGGCGTCCTGTCGCAGGCCAACCCCCATGTCGCCACCCCCACCCGGGCCGTCATGGGGAACTTCCGCCAGCTCCCGCCGTCACACCGCACGTCGACGGGTCGGCCCGGGGGGCCTCTCCTGGTGGCGATCCTCGAGCGGCTCGGCAGCCCCGACCCCGAGCGCGACGCCACCGCCGTCCAGACCCTCGCCTTCGGCCGGCTCGACCAGTTCGTCTGGGACACGCCCCCCACGCCCGAGGACATCGAGCAGCTCGTCGCCTTCTGCCTGGCGGCGGTCGGCCGCCCGGCCTGACCAGCCCGGACCGGCCCTCCCGACGGGCGCGGCGCGGATCTCGCCCCGGCGCGGCGACAGGCCGACCCGCGTCGGGGTCGGTGAGCCGCCGAGGTGCTCGACCTGCAGGTCCCGGCCCGAGTTCCTATCCTCGCCCGTCGTGCCGTCGACCGCCGGAGTCGTGCGCCGCCTCCGCCGGCGCCCCGGCGACACCCGGCGGGTCCTGCGGGCCGGGCTCGTCGTCGGGCTCTACGCCGTGCTGGCCCTCGTCACCGTGCTGCCCGGCATCACGCGGTGGGACACGGCGGTGGTGGGTGACGCCGGCGACTCGCTGCTGAACCTCTCGATCATGGACTGGGTGTGGGACCACGCCTTCGCCTGGCGGGACCTGTGGCGGGGCCAGATGTTCCGCCCCCACGAGCTCACGCTGGCCTACTCGGAGGGGCTGTTCCCCCAGACCGTCCTCTTCGGGGTGCTGCGGACCGTCCTCGGCGGGTCCGACGCGGTGGCCTTCAACGCCGTGCTGCTCACGGCCTGGACGGTGGCCTTCGTCGGGTGCCACCAGCTGCTGCGCCGCCTCGGGTGCGACACCGTGGCCGCCGTCGTCGGCTCGGTGGCCTGGAACCTCTCGGCCGCCCGGCTCGGCCACGTCTGGCACTTCCAGCTCGTGACGGCTGCAGCGCTGATCCCCCTGACGGTGCTCGTCACGTTCCGGTTGCTCGACCGGCCGACGGTCCGCCGGGGCCTGGTCCTCGGCGCGGCGCTGGCCACCGCCGTGCTGGCCGCCAGCTACTACGGGCTGATGCTCGTGGTCGCCACCGGCGTGCTGGTGGCCGGATGGGTGGTGCTCGACCGGGGCGCCGGCCTGCGGGCGCTCGTCGCCCCCCTGCTGGCCGGGGCCGCGCTGGCGGCGGTGGTGGTGCTGCCGGTGTGGCGCCAGTACGAGTCCCTCCAGGACGACCCCTACTTCCGCCGGTCGCCCGAGGCGCAGTTCTCGACCACGTCGGACGACCTCCTGGTGCCGGCGTCGACCAGCCGCTTCCTCACCGACGCTCCGATCCTCGAGGACCACCCGCCGGCGAACGTCGAGCGCCAGCTGTTCCCGGGGCTGGTCATCCTCCCCTTCGCCGTGCTCGGCGCGGTGGCCCTGGCCCGGCGGCGGCACCGGGCCGGGGCCCTGCGCCGCCGGCGGGAGATCGGGCTGGTCGTGCTCCTCGGGGTGGTGATGCTGCTGCTCAGCGGGGGCGACCGGGGCTGGCTCGTCGGGCTGGACGAGCCGGGGCCCTACCGCCTGCTGCGCATGCTGCTCCCGGCGCTCGACGGTGTGCGGGCGCCCTCCCGGTTCGGCATCCTGTTCCAGCTCGGGGTGGCGGTCCTCGGCGGACTCGGCCTGGCCACGCTCGGTCGGCGCCTGCGTCCGGGCGCCTACCTCGCCCTCGGGGGGGTGGTGCTGGCCCTGCTCCTCGTCGAGTCGAGCATCCGGGTCCCGACCACCGAGGTGCCGGACCGGCCGGCGTGGACGGCGGTGAACCGGGCGCTCGACGACCGGGCCGACGGCGTCGTCGCCGAGCTCCCGATGGTCGCCTCGGCCCACGGCCTGCCGTGGGCCCTCGTCGAGTCACCCCGCCAGTACCTGGCCCGGATCGACGTGCACCCCCGCGTCAACGGCTACTCGGGCGGCGAGCCCCACGGCTTCCTTCAGCGGGGCGAGTCGCTCAACCGGTTCCCGAGCGCGGAGTCGA
>JBFWQW010000003.1:0-52888 GCA_050249235.1 Acidimicrobiia bacterium
GCAATTTGCAGCGAGGACCATGATGATCCGAGTGCGCGCTGCCCGGTTCGATGGTTCATCGTCACCGAACAGCTGGACGAAGCAGAGGCTTCTGAATGGCGCGGTCTACTGAACGAGTAGCATGCGACGTCCGAGGATGATGGGCCAAAGTGACCTGGGCACTTAAACGATCCTATTGAGGCCTGGGACGGATTGGTGAGCTCTCAAGACCTCCTTTATCTCCTTCAGAGATCCACTTCTTCCAGCTGACTCCTCCGCCCGGCAGGGAGCGACACGTCGCGATCGGTCGCGTAGGGTGCCGGCTCGCATGAGCATCCTCGGAACCCGGGTCAAGCGGGTGGAAGACCCCCGCTTCCTCACCGTGGGCGGCACGTACAGCGACGACCTGCGGGATCCTCGCCTCGACGGCGCCCTCCACCTCACCCTGCTGCGCTCGACCATGGCCCACGCCCGGCTGCGGTCGGTCGACGTCACCGCCGCCCGGCAGGCGCCCGGCGTGGTCGCGGTCTTCACCGCCGCCGACCTCGGTCTGGCGCCGCAGGTGGCGATGGCGATGCTGCCGGCCGCCATGGCCCGGCCGCCGCTGGCGGACGGCGTGGTGCGCTTCGTGGGCGAGCCGATCGTGGCCATCCTCACCGACGAGCGCTACCAGGGCACCGACGCGGCCGAGCTGGTCGAGATCGACTACGAGCCGCTGCCGGTGGTGGTCGACCCACTCGACGCGGTGCGCGACGAGGTGCTGCTGTTCCCGGAGGTCGGCACCAACCAGGCCTTCGGCCGCCCCACCGAGCTCGATGCCACCCTCTTCGACGGGTGCGAGGTGGTCGTCAGCCAGGTGATCCGCAACCGCCGCCTGGCGATCGCCCCGCTGGAGGTGCGGGCCTGCGCGGCCGCGCCCGGCGAGGACGGCCGGCTGGTGGCCTGGCTCAGCTCGCAGGGCGCGCAAGGCGCGAGGGACGCCGTGCTCGGCGCCCTCGGCCTCGAGGCAGGCTCCATCCACGTGCTCACCCCCGACGTCGGCGGCGGCTTCGGGGCCAAGAGCGGCGGCGGCGCCGAGGAGTTCGTCGTGTGCCGGGCCGCCATGCTGCTCGGCCGCCCGGTCCGCTTCCTCGAGAGCCGCACCGACAACGTCCAGACCATGCACGGCCGGGGCCAGGTGCAGACCGTCACCATCGGCGGGAGCCGGGACGGCACGATCGGGGCCTACCGGCTCGAGGTAATCGGCGACGCCGGGGGCTACCCGGCGGTCGGCGCCTTCCTGCCGATGATGACCAGGATGATGGCGCCCGGCACCTACGCCATCCCGAAGGTCGAGGTGGCGGTGAAGAGCGTCGTCACGAACACCGCCCCCACGGTCGCCTACCGGGGCGCCGGCCGGCCCGAGGCCTGCGCCGCCATCGAGCGGGCCGTCGACCTGTTCGCGGCCGAGATCGGCATGGACCCGGCCGAGGTGCGGCGCCGCAACCTGGTGCCGGCCTTCAGCGAGCCGCACACCACGCCGGTGAAGACCACCTACGACGTGGGCGACTTCCCGGCCGCCCTCGAGCGGGTGCTCGAGGCCGCCGACTACCCGGCCCTGCGGGCCGAGCAGGCCCGCCGCCGGGCCGCCGGCGACACCCTCCAGCTCGGGATCGGCCTCGCCGTCTACGTCGAGGTGACGGGCGGGGGCAAGGAGAGCGCCCGCATCGAGGTGCGGCCCGACGGCTCGGCCGTCGTCTACACCGGCACCTCGCCCCACGGCCAGGGTCACGCCACCTCGTGGTCGATGATCGCCAGCGAGCGGCTCGGCATCCCCATGGACCGGATCGAGTTCGTCTACGGCGACACCGACCTCGTGCCCGTGGGCGGCGGCACCGGCGGCTCCCGCTCGCTCCAGCTCGGCGGCTCGGCCGTCGAGCAGGCCGCCGGCGAGCTGGTGGACGCCACCCGGGCCCGGGCCGCGTCGGAGCTGGAGGCCAACCCCGACGACATCGTCTTCGACGTCGAGGCGGGGCGCTTTCACGTGGCCGGCACGCCCACCGCGTCCCGCACCTGGGCCGAGCTGGCCGAGGCGGCCGTCGCCGCGGCCGGCCCGACCGACGTGGCCGGCCTGTTCGTCGACTCCGAGTTCACCGCCGCCTCGGCCACCTTCCCGTTCGGCGCCCACGTGGCGGTGGTCGAGGTCGACACCGAGACCGGGCAGGTCCGCCTCGACCGCTTCGTGGCCGTCGACGACGCCGGCCGGCTGCTCAACCCGCTCATCGTCGAGGGCCAGCGCCACGGCGGCATCGCCCAGGGCGCGGCCCAGGCGCTGTGCGAGGAGATCGTCTACGACGCCGACGGCAACCCCCTCACCGCCAACCTGGCCGACTTCACGTTCATCTCGGCCTGCGAGCTCCCGAGCTTCGAGCTCGTGCCGATGGAGACGCCCACGCCGGTGAACCCGCTCGGCGCGAAGGGCGTCGGCGAGTCGGGCACCATCGGCGCCACGCCCGCGCTCCAGAACGCCGTGGTCGACGCCCTGTCGCACCTCGGCATCCGCCACGTCGACATGCCCACCACCCCCCAGCGGGTGTGGGACGCCCTCCAGGAGGTCCGGTGAAGATCGAGGTCACGGTCAACGGTCAGCGTCGTGAGGACGACGTCGAGCCCCGCCTGCTCCTCGTGCACTGGCTACGGGACGGCCTCGGCCTGACCGGCACCAACGTCGGCTGCGACACGACGTCGTGCGGCGCCTGCACCGTGCACCTCGACGGCGAGTCGGTGAAGTCGTGCACGGTCCTCGCCGTGCAGGCGGACGGGCGGTCGGTCGGCACCATCGAGGGCCTGGCGCCGTCCGCCACCGAGCTCCACCCGGTGCAGCAGGCCTTCCACGAGCACCACGGGCTCCAGTGCGGCTTCTGCACGCCGGGGATGGTGATGGCGGCCGTGTCGCTGCTGGCGGACAATCCGCACCCCACCGAGGACGAGGTGCGCCACGGCCTCGAGGGCAACCTGTGCCGCTGCACCGGCTACCACAACATCGTCCAGGCCGTGCTCGCCGCCGGCGGTGCGTCGTGATCCCGGCCGCCTTCGACTACGTCCGGGCCGGCTCGGCCGCCGAGGCCATCTCGCTGCTCGGCGAGCACGGCGACGACGCCAAGCTGCTCGCCGGCGGCCACTCGCTGCTGCCGCTCATGAAGCTCCGCCTGGCCACGCCGTCGGTGCTGGTCGACATCGCCCGGGTCGGCGACCTCTCCTACATCCGCACCGAGGGCGACGAGGTCCGCATCGGCGCGCTCACCCGGCACTGCGAGGTCGAGCGCTCCGACCTGCTCGCCACCGAGGTCCCGCTGCTGGCCCACGTGGCCGGCCAGGTGGGCGACCGCCAGGTGCGGCACCGGGGCACCATCGGCGGGTCGATCGCCCACGGCGACGCCGCCTCCGACCTGCCGGCGGCGGTGCTCGCCCTCGGCGGCTCCCTCGTGGTGCAGGGCCCGGGCGGCGAGCGGGTCGTCCCGGCCACCGACTTCTTCCTCGGCTTCCTCGAGACGGCGCTGGCCCAAGACGAGCTGCTCACGGAGGTGCGGGTGCCCCGGGTGGCGGGTGCCGGCTGGTCGTACCAGAAGTTCGTGAAGCGGGCCGCCGACTGGGCCATCGTCGGCGCCGCCGTGGTGCGGGCCGGCGACCGCAGCGGCGTGGCGCTCGTGAACATGGCGTCCGTCCCCCTGCGGGCGACGGCGGTCGAGGCCGCCCTGGCCGGCGGCGCCTCGCCGGCCGAGGCGGCCGGGCACGCCGACGAGGGCACCGACCCGAGCGCCGACATCCATGCCAGCGTCGAGTACCGCCGGCACCTGGCCCGTGTCCTCGTCCGCCGCGGCCTCGACGAGGCCGCCACCCGGTCCCGCTGAGCCGGCGGCTGCCGCTGCCCCCGAACTCGGTGCGCTGGTCGCCGCTCAGCGGCGAGATCCGCACCGAGTTCAGGATGCCGGCGAACTCGGTGTGTTGGTCGCCGCTCAGCGGCGAGATTCGCACCGAGTTCGGCACGGGGTGCCAGACGGGGACGGTCCGGCGCCGGGGTCCGGCCTCTAGGCTCGCCGGGTGATCCCGGGGGCCGTGGACGACGTCGCCGGCGTGCAGCGCGCCCTCGCCGAGCACGGCTACCTGGCCGACACCGGCCTGGCGACGGCGGTGTTCCTGGCCCTGCGGCTCGAGCGGCCCCTGTTCCTCGAGGGCGAGGCCGGGGTGGGCAAGACGGAGCTGGCCAAGGCCCTGGCCCGGTGGTCGGGCGGGCCCGTCGTGCGCCTCCAGTGCTACGAGGGGATCGACTCGGCGTCGGCCATCTACGAGTGGGACCACGCCCGCCAGCTCCTGCACGTGCGGGCCGCCGAGGCCGCCGGCGAGGTGACCGGGGCCGACGCTCTGGAGCACGACCTGTTCGACGAGCGCTTTCTGATCCGCCGCCCGCTGCTCGAGGCCATCAACCCCCGCGAGGGGCCCATGCCGGTGCTGCTCGTCGACGAGGTCGACCGGGCCGACGACGAGTTCGAGGCCTTCCTGCTCGAGGTGCTCTCCGACTGGTCGGTCACCGTCCCCGAGCTCGGCACGATCCGGGCCGAGGTGCCGCCCATCGCCGTCGTCACCTCCAACCGCACCCGCGACGTGCACGACGCCTTGAAGCGGCGCTGCATCTACCACTGGGTCGAGCACCCGACCTACGAGCGGGAGGTCGAGATCCTCCGCCTGCGGGCGCCCGGCGTGCCCGAGCGGCTGGCCCGGCAGGTGGCGGCCGCGGCCGCGGCGGTGCGGGCCACCGGCGTCTACAAGCCCCCCGGGGTGGCCGAGACGATCGACTGGGCCTCCTCGGTGGCTGCCCTCGGCGCCGACGCCCTCGACGCCGACGTGGCCGACGCCACCCTCGGCACCGTGCTCAAGTACCGCGAGGACCAGGACCGGGTGCGGGCGCAGGGTCTCGACGGGCTCGTCGCCGCCGCGGTCGAACGTGCCGGTTGACGTCGCCGCCGGGTTCGCCGGCAAGCTGCGGTCGGCGGGCCTGCCCGTGCCGCCCGACTGCGTGGTGGCCTACGCCCGGGCCCTCGACGCCGTCGGCCTCGGCGACCGCGACGGCGTGTACTGGGCCGGCCGGGCCACGCTCGTCCGCCGGCCCGACGACGTCGCCGCCTACGACGCCGCCTTCCGCCGCTTCTGGGACGGCTCGGTCACCGGTTCGCCCGACGAGGTGCTCACCCGTGCCGTCACCGTGGCCGTCGACGACCCCGACGGCGGCGACGGCGACGGCAACGGGGGCGAGGGGGACGAGGAGGTCGACCGCGTCCTGCGGTGGAGCCGGGCCGAGACGCTGCGCACCAAGGACCTGGCCGCCTGCACGCCGGAGGAGCTGGCCGAGGCCGACCGCCTGATCGACGCGCTCCGGCTCTCCGGCGCCCGCCGCCGGTCGCGCCGCCGCCGGCCGAGCCGCCGCCACGTCGACCTCGACCTCCGCCGCACGGTCACCCGCTCGCTCCGCACCGGGGGCGAGCCCATCAGGCTGCTGTGGCAGGCACCGGGCCAGCGGCCCCGCCGGCTCGTGCTCCTGGTCGACGTCTCCGGCTCGATGTCGGCCTACGCCCGGGCGCTCGTGCGCTTCGCCCACGCCGCCGTCACCGGCCGGGGCGACGTCGAGGTGTTCGCCCTCGGCACCCGGCTCACCCGGCTCACCGCCGCGCTCCGGTCGCACGACGCCGACGCCGCCCTCGCCGCCGTCTCGTCCTCGACGCCCGACTGGGAGGGCGGCACCCGGCTCGGCGACACCGTCGGCGAGTTCGTCGAGCGGTGGGGCGTGCGGGGCATGGCCCGGGGCGCCGACGTGGTGGTGCTGTCGGACGGGTGGGACCGGGGCGACCCGGCCGTGCTCGGCGGGCACATGGCCCGCCTGGCCCGGGTGGCCCACCGCATCGTGTGGGTGAACCCGCTCAAGGCCTCGCCGGGCTACGCACCGCTGGCCGGGGGGATGGCGGCCGCCCTGCCCTGGGTCGACGAGTTCGTGGAGGGCCACGCGGTGGCCTCCCTCGAGGAGCTGGCCGCCCGCCTGCGGGGGTTGGGGGTCGGTGCCGGGCGCCGGCCGGTGGTGGGGGAGGAGGTCGGGTGAAGGAGATCCTGAACGACATCGAGCGGTGGCGCCGCCAGGGCCGCCGGGTGGCGCTGGCCCGGGTGGTCGACGTGGAGGGCTCCGGCCCCCGTCTGCCCGGCGCGGCCATGGCCGTGAACGACGAGGGCGAGGTGGCCGGGTCGGTGTCGGGCGGGTGCGTCGAGGGGGCGGTCGTCACCGAGGCCCTCGCCCTGCTGGAGGCGACCGCGCCGGGCAAGCTCGTCACGTTCGGCTACAGCGACGACGAGGCCTTCGCCGTCGGGCTGACCTGCGGCGGCACGGTGCACCTGTTCCTCGAGGAGCTCGACTGGTGAGCGCCGCCTCGCCGAGCACGACCCGATGACCGACCTCTTCTCGCCTCTCGCCGCCCGCATCCGGGCCGGGCTGCCCGTGGCCCTGGCCACCGTCGTCAGCGGTCCCGACGTCGGCGCCAAGCTGCTGGCCGTGCCCGGCGAGCCTCCTGCCGGCTCGCTGGGCAACGCCGACCTCGACCGGGTCGTGTCCCGCGACCTCCTGGCCGAGCTCGACGCCGGCACGTCCGGCGTCCGCCACTACGGGCCGAACGGCGAGGCCCGCCAGGAGGACGTCACCGTCTTCCTCGAGACCTTCGCCCCGCCGCCCCGCATGGTCGTGTTCGGCGCCGTCGACTTCACCGCCGCCCTCGTGCGGGTGGCGAAGGTGCTCGGCTACCACGTCACCGTCTGCGACGCCCGGCCCGTCTTCGCCACCAAGGCCCGCTTCCCGTTCGCCGACGAGGTGGTCGTCGACTGGCCCCACCGCCTGCTCGAGCGCATCGGCGGCGAGCTGGGCCGGCGGGACGCGGTGTGCGTCCTCACCCACGACCACAAGTTCGACGTGCCCGCCATCCAGGGCGCCCTGGCCACCGACGTCGGCTACCTGGGCGCCATGGGCTCGCGGCGCACCCACCTCGAGCGGGTCGAGCGCCTGCGCCTGGCCGGGCTCGACGACGGGCAGCTGGCCCGGGTCCACTCGCCCATCGGCCTCGACCTGGGCGCTCGCACGCCCGAGGAGACGGCGATCTCGATCTGCGCCGAGATCATCGCCGAGCGCACCGGCCGCCAGACCCGCTCCCTGCGGGACAGCGAGGGTCCGATCCACCAGCCGGTGCCCCGTTGACGACCGCCGCCGTCGTGCTGGCGGCGGGGCGGGCCAGCCGCTTCGAAGCCGGCGACGGGGCCAAGCTGCTGGCTCCCTTCCGGGGCCGGCCGCTCGTGCGGTGGGCCGTCGACGCCGCCGTCGAGGCCGGCTTCGACGAGGTGCTGGTGATCACCGGCGCCGCCGACCTGACGGCCGTGCTGCCGCCGGGGGTGGTCGTGGTCGACAACGCCCGGTGGGCCGAGGGGCAGGCCACGTCGCTGGCCGCCGCCGTCGACGCCGCCGCCGAGCGGGGCCACGACGCCGTGGTCGTGGGCCTCGGCGACCAGCCGCTGGTGACCGCCGGGGCCTGGCGGGCCGTCGGCGCCAGCCCGGCCGACATCGCCGTCGCCACCTACGACGGGACGCGCCGGAACCCCGTCCGGCTGGCCCGCCCGGTGTGGCCCGAGCTCGACCGGGAGGGCGACGAGGGGGCCCGCACCCTCATGCGCCGGAGGCCCGAGCTCGTGGCGGAAGTAGCCTGCGCCGGCGATCCGGTCGATGTCGACACCCGGGAGGACCTCGAACGATGGAGCTGAGCAACGAGTTCACGGTGGGGGTCCCGGTCGACGAGGCCTGGAAGGTGATCACCGACCTCGAGCGCATCGCCCCGTGCATGCCCGGCGCCCAGCTCCAGGAGGTCGAGGGCGACGAGTACCGGGGCGTGGTGAAGATCAAGGTCGGCCCCATCACGGCCCAGTACAAGGGCGTGGCCTCCTTCCTCGAGCAGGACGTGGCCGCCCGCCGGGCCGTGCTGAAGGCCGAGGGCCGCGACACCCGGGGTCAGGGCAACGCGTCGGCCACCATCACGGCCCAGCTGGTGTCGGAGGGCGAGGCCACCACCCGGATCACGGTCGACACCGACCTCACGATCACCGGCAAGGTGGCCCAGTTCGGCCGGGGGGTGCTGGCCGACGTGAGCACCAAGCTGATCGGCCAGTTCGCCGACTCGCTCAACTCGGAGCTCACCGGCGGGGAGGGCTCGGGGTCGGGAGCGGCGGCGCCCGCCCCCGTGGCCGAGCCCGAGTCCGCGGCCGCGTCCGGGCCGGCGGCGTCGGGCAACGGGGCCGGGCCCAGCGCCGACGCCGCCCCGGCGGTCCCTGCCCCGGCCCCGGCCGCGCCGGCCAGCGGGCTCCGCACCATCGACTCGAAGCCGGCCGAGCCCATCGACCTGCTCGGCTCGGCCGGGTCGCCGGTGGCCAAGCGGGTCGGACCGGTCGTCGGTGTCGTGGTGGTGCTGCTGTGGTTGCTGCGTCGTCGCAGGAAGAAGCGGAACTAGCGCGGGTCGCCGAGCTGCTGGGGCGGCCGCCGGCGGGCCCGTTCGAGGTCGTCGTGCGCGACGCCCTCGGCGACCCGGTGGTCCTGCGCAACGCCCCGCTGCTCGACGACGGCACGCCGATGCCCACCCGGTACTGGCTGTGCGGCCCGGCCCTGCGCCAGGCCGTCGGCCGGCTCGAGGCCGACGGGGGCGTCCGGGCGGCCGAGGCGGCCGTCGACCCCGCCGACCTGGCCGCCGCCCACGCCCGCTACGCGGCCGAGCGCGACGCCGCCCTGCCGCCCGGCCACGCCGGGCCGGCCCCCCACGGGGGGGTGGGCGGCACCCGGGTGGGCGTGAAGTGCCTCCACGCCCACTACGCCTGGTTCCTCGCCGGCGGCGACGACCCGGTCGGCCGGTGGGTCGACGCCCGGCTCGGGGCGGGCCGGTGATCGTCGGGGCCGTCGACTGCGGCACCAACTCCACCCGCCTGCTCGTGGCCGAGGTCGGCCCGGACGGCTCGTGGACCGACCTCGAGCGGGCGACCACCGTCACCCGGCTCGGGGGCGGGGTCGACGGGACCGGTGCGCTGTCGCCGGCCGGCATCGAGCGGACGGTCGGGGTGCTGGCCGGCTTCGGCGACCGGCTCCGGGCGCTGGGCGCCACCCGGGTGCGAGCCGTCGCCACCTCGGCGGCCCGGGACGCCCGGAACCGAGACGACTTCTTCGGGCCGGCCGAGGCCGCCCTCGGCGCGCCGCTCGAGCTGCTCTCCGGCGCCGAGGAGGGGACGCTCGCCTTCGCCGGCGCCACCCTCGGCCTCGACCCGGCGGTGGACGGCCCCTTCCTCGTCGTCGACATCGGGGGCGGCTCCACCGAGTTCGTGGTCGGCGCCTCGGCGGTGGAGGGCGTGCTGTCGGTCGACACCGGGTCGGTGCGACTCACCGAGCAGTGGCTGCACACCGACCCGCCCACCGCCGAGGAGCTGAGCATGGCCGTCTCGGTGGTGCGGGCCCACCTCGAGGACGTGACCCGCGAGCTCCCGGCATCCCGGGCCGCCCGCACGGTGGTCGGCGTGGCCGGCACCGTCACCCAGATCGCCGCCCTCGAGCTGGGCGGCTACGACCGCTCGGCCGTGCACCACCTCCGGCTCACCCGGGCCGCGGCCGAGGACGTCTTCCGCACCGTCGCCACCGAGCCGCTGGCCCGGCGCCTCCACAACCCCGGGCTGCACCCCGACCGGGCCGACGTCATCGTGGGCGGCTGCTGCGTTCTGGTGGCCGTCATGCGCCACCTCGACCTCGACGAGCTGCTCGTCTCCGAGACCGACATCCTCGACGGCATCGCCCGGTCCCTCGCCCCCTGATCCCGGCCCGAGTTCGGGCGGATGTCCGACCCGGCGGCGCCAGATGTCCAGACGGTACGGTGCGCCGGTGCACGAGCAGATGGTGCTGCGGGGGGCGCGCGTGTCGCTGCGGCCGTTGCGGGTGGACGACTTCCCGCAGTGGCAGGAGGTCCGGATCCGCAGCCACGACTGGCTCGTGAAGTGGGAGCCCCGGCGCCCGCCCGGCTCGCCCGACGTGGTCCACAGCCGGTCGGCCTTCGCCGGGCGGTGCCGGTCGCGCGACCGTGAGCGGCAGCTGGGCACGGCCTACGGCTTCGGCATCTTCGTGGGCACCCGGTTCTGCGGCGAGATCAACCTGAGCGGCGTCCAGCGGGGCCCGTTCCAGAGCGGGTCGATCGGCTACTGGATCGACGAGGACTGCGCCGGCCACGGCTACGTGCCGGAGGCGGTCGTCCTCCTGTGCCGGTTCGGCTTCGAGGACCTCGGCCTGCACCGCCTCGAGGTGGCGATCATCCCCCGCAACAAGCCGAGCCGGCGGGTCATGGAGAAGCTGGGCATCCGTGAGGAGGGCCTGGCGGTGGGGTTCCTCGAGATCGACGGCACCTGGGAGGACCACGTGCGGTTCGCGATCACCGACGACGACTGGTGGGCCAGGCGGTCAGCCCTCGTCGAGGACTGGCTCACCTGAGTCTGTCGACTCGGCCGCGGCGGCCGCGGCGGCCTCGGGGCAGGTGTCCCGGAGCCGGCACCACCGGCACGTCGGCCCGGGGGTGACGGCGGCCGAGCGGAGCCCGGCGGCCAGCTGCGCCAGCCGGGTGGCGCCGTCGACGGTGCGCCGGACGGCGACCTCGAGGGTGTCCTCCACCACCTCCTCGACCGTGAACTCGCCTTCGTCGAGGTAGTAGCCGACGAGCGCGAACGGGGGCACGCCCACCCGGAGCGTGTCGAGCAGGGCGTAGAAGCGGAGGTCGTCGGCGTGGGTGCGCTGGCGGCGCCCGGACTTCAGGTCGACCACCAGCCGCCCGGCCACCGTGCCCCGGGGGGCACCGAGGGTGAGGTCGACGCGGCCGGACAGCACGATCATCCCGCCGCAGAGCTCGATCCGCCGGGGCGACTCTGTCTGGGGTCGCCAGGCCGGGCGCAGCGGGGGCCACAGCTCGAGGAAGGTGGCGAGGAACCCGTGCACGTCGGTCCGCAGCTCGGCCCGGTCGCCCTCGTCGAGGCCGAGCAGGAAGCCGGCGATGCGCTCGCCCGGGTCGTTGGCCAGCCGCTCGAGGGCGTCGTCGACGACGGCCAGGGGCGGCCGGTGGTCGACCCGGCCGATCGTGAGCTGCACCGCCTTGTGGGCGACGGTCCCCCGGGCGGTGGCGATCGTCCACTCGAAGGGGGCGGCGGCTTCGGCGACGTGGTGGGCCTCGCAGGCCAGCACCCGGCCGAGGGCGGCCTTCGACACGAAGGCGGGCGCGGTGAGGAGGGCGGCGGCCGGGGCCAGGGCCGACTCCAGCCGGCGGCGCAGCTCGACCCGGAGGGAGGGGTCGACCTCGGGCCGGGGCCGGTCGGTGGCCCGGAGCAGCTCGAGCACCTGCTCCTGGGCGGGCGTGAGCGGCTCCACCGGATGGATTGTCACACCGCCTCGGCACCATGGGGGGCGATGGACGAGCCAGGCCCCCGCCCCCGACGCCCCCGACCCGGCAGCGCCGGCCTGCCGGCGGCGGCGATGACGGCCGACGCGCTCGGGGGCGGCCACACCGTGCGGTTCGCGGTGCTGGTGCGGGCGGTGTCGGCCGAGGCCCGCCGGCTCGGGCTCGCCGTCCCCGGCTTCCGGAGCCCGCCCCGCCTGGCGGGGGTCGACCGCTCGCTGCGGCGGCGGCCCGGCTCGTCGCCGTCGGTGGCCGTCCGCCTCGCCGGTCGGTCCGACGAGGCGGTGGCGGCCGACCTGGTGGAGGGGGTCGTCGTCGCCAACGGCCTGGCCGAGCCGGCCGCCTCACGTGTCCGGCACGACCTGCTGGCCGCCGCCCCGCTGCGGGGTCGCACCGCCGCGTAGCGTTCGGGCGCCGGCCGGCGTGGTGGAACGGTAGACACGGCCCCCTTAAAAGGGGCTCCCCGCGAGGGGGTGCAGGTTCGAGTCCTGCCGCCGGCACCGCCCCGGGCGAGACCGGGTCCCCCGACCCTCCAACCCGAACCCCGCCCGACCACCCAGTTCGCCGCGACGGGGCCCGGCGCCGGCCGGGTGGTGGCCGCTACGGTCGTCCGGTGCCCTCGTGGCGCCGCCAGCTCGACCAGCTCCCCGACCGTCCACCGGTGCTGCCGTTGGTCCCTGGCCCGCTGTCCAACGGCGAGTTCGTGCCCCACCCGCCGTCGCCAGCCGACCGCCTGGCGGCCGCCTCGGTGCTGCGGCGGGTCGAGCGGGCCGCCCACCGCACCGGCATCGACCGCCGGCGCTTCCTGCAGAGCAGCGCCGGCGTGGCGGCATCGCTGCTGGTGTTCAACGCCTGCTCGGGCGACGGTGCCGACCCCGGCGCCGGCCGCCCGGGCGCGGGGACGACCACCGGGCCGGGCGGCCGGTTCGAGGTCCCCGAGCCGGAGGACGTCGCCGCCTGCGATCGGGCGCTGGCCGGCGACGAGCTGGTCTTCGACGTGCACACCCACCACGTGGTGCCCGACGGGCCGTGGCGGGAGCGGGCCCCCCGGATCGCCTCCATGATCGAGGGGCTCGTGCCACCCGGCTGCGCCGAGGGCGACCCGTTCCGCTGCCTCGATCGCACCGCCTACCTGCACGACCTCTTCGTCGCCTCGGACACGACCCTGGCGCTGCTCTCGGACGTGCCCAACTCGGGGCCGGAGGACGCGCCGGTGCCGTGGGAGGCCAAGCGGGAGACCCGCCGCCTGGCCGAGGCCCTGGCCGTGCCCGGCGCGTCGCGGGTGCTGCTCCACGACGTCATCGCCCCGAACTTCGGCGACCTCGGCCTGCGCCTCGACGAGATGGCCCGCTCGGCCGAGACGGGCGAGGTGACGGCGTTCAAGGTGTACACGGCGTGGGGCCCGCAGCGCCGCGGCTTCGCGCTCGACGACCCGGTGGTGGGCATCCCGGTGGTGGAGCAGGCCCGCCGCCTCGGCGTGAAGACGATCTGCGCCCACAAGGGACTGCCGCTCCTGGAGTTCGACCGCTCGAACAACGGGCCCCGCGACCTCGTCGCCCTCTCTCGCCTCTACCCGGACATGGACTTCGTCGTCTACCACGGCGCCTACGAGCGGGAGACGACCGAGCGGGCGTTCGCGCCGGGCGCCGGCCGGGCCGGGGTCGACTCGCTCGTGCAGGCCCTCGCCGACCACGGCGTCGGCCCGAACGAGAACGTGTGGGCCGAGCTCGGCACCACCTGGCGGGAGGTCCTCTCGAACCCGACGGAGGCGGCCCACGCCGTCGGCAAGCTCCTCCTCCACGTCGGAGCCGACCGCGTCCTCTGGGGCACCGACGCCATCTGGTACGGGTCGCCCCAGCCCCAGATCATGGCCTTCCGCGCCTTCCAGATCTCCCCCGAGCTCCAGGAGCGCCACGGCTACCCGGCGCTCACCGACGAGGTGAAGCGCAAGGTGTTCGGGCTGAACGCCGCCGCCCTGTTCGGGGTGGACGTCGAGGCCACCCGCTGCGCCCTCGACGAAGGCGGGCTGGGCGCGGCCCGGGCCCAGCACGCCGCCCTCGTGACGGAGGGCGCCATCCCCGAGCCGTGGCGGCCCCGGGGGCCCGTCACCCGCCGCGAGGTGCTGGCCTGGGTGGGCGGCGGGGGCGGCCACTGGTCCGCCTGACCGGGGGTGGGCCCGCCCGCCCGGCGGGGGTCGAGCCGCCCCGCCCGTCAGGCCAGCAGGGGGGCCAGCGCCGCGGCCGGCATCGGCCGGTGCAGCAGGTACCCCTGGGCGGTGTCGCAGCCGAGCCGGCGGAGGGCCTCGAGCTGGTCGTCGGTCTCGACGCCCTCGGCCACGATCGTCTTGCCGAGCGAGTGGGCCAGGTCGATCATGGCCCGCACCAGCACGGTCGCGTCCGGGTCGTCGTCCAGGCGGGCCACGAACGAGCGGTCGATCTTGATGACGTCGGCCGGGAACCGCCACAGGTAGGCGAGCGACGCGAAGCCCGTGCCGAAGTCGTCGATCGCGATCTGCACGCCGAGGTCCTTCAGGGCGGCGACGTTGCGGCGGCTCCGGTCGTCGTCCGGCACGACGTCGGTCTCGGTGATCTCGAGGCCGAGCGACCCGGGTCCGGGCAGCCAGCGGTCGACGGCCTCGCCGACCGCCCGCACCAGGCCGGGGTCGGCGAGCTGGCGGGCCGAGACGTTCACCCACACCGTCGGGCCCGAGGCGCCGCCGGCGTGCCAGGTCGACGCCTCGGCGCAGGCCTGGCCGAGCACGTCGACGCCGATGGGCACGATGAGGCCGGTCTCCTCGGCCACCGGGAGGAACGTGGCCGGCGCGACGAGCCCGTCGACCGGGTGGGCCCACCGGACGAGCGCCTCCAGCCCGACCAGGCGGCCGTCGTCGAGGGAGATCTCGGGCTGGAAGTGGACGTGGAACTGGTGCAGCCCGAGGCTGCGGCGCAGGGCGCTCTCCGTCTCGAGCCGCCGGACGGCGGTGTGGCGGAGCTCCTCGTCGAAGAGCTCGTGGCCCGACGCCCCGTTGGCCTTGGCCCGGTACATGGCCACGTCGGCGTCCCGCACGAGCGACTCGGGCGGGCAGGCCCCGTCGCCGGGGCTCCACACCGCGATGCCGATGCTGGCCGTCACGTGGAGCCGGTGGCGGTCGATCTCGACGGGCTCGGCCAGGGCGGCGGCCAGCTTCCGGGCCACGACCACGGCGTCGGCCGGGTCGCGCAGCTCGTCGGCGAGCACCGCGAACTCGTCGCCGCCGAGCCGGGCCACCGTGTCGGTGCCCCGCACGGCCCGGTGCAGGCGGTGGCCCACCGCCCGGAGGAGGGCGTCGCCGACCGAGTGGCCGAGGCTGTCGTTGACGACCTTGAACCGGTCGAGGTCGCAGTACAGGACGGCCAGCGGGTGGCCGACCAGCGGCGCGCCGTCGAGGGCCCGGCCGAGCCGGTCGAGGAAGAGGCTCCGGTTGGGCAGCCCGGTGAGGGCGTCGTGGGTGCCCAGGTGCACGAGCCGCTGCTCGAAGACGCGGCGCTCGGTGACGTCGCGGGCGACGACGGTGGCGAGCGTGGTGGCGCCGAGCTGGAGCTGGTCGACGCGCAGCTCGAGGGGGAAGGTGGAGCCGTCCCGGCGCAGTCCGGTGAGCTCGGTGCCGAGCGGGAGCTCGAAGCCACCGCCGACGAGGAAGGACGTGACCGAGACGTCGGGTGCCACCAGGGCCGCGAAGGGCTGGCCGGCCAGCTCGGCGGGCGCGAAGCCGAAGAGCCGCTCGACGGCCGGGTTGGCCGACTCGATGCGGCCGTCGAGGTCGACGGTGACGATGGCGTCCGGCATCCGGTCGATGAGCGCCCGGGCGGCGGCGGCGTCGGCGATCCGGTCCCTCGCCGTCCGCGCCTCCCGGGCCCGCGCCGCCCTCGTGACCCGGACCCGCCGGGAGACCGCCCGGGCGGGCGGGGTGCCGTAGTCTCCCGCCGCGTGACCGGCCCCGACGCGCCCGACGCCCGTGCTCCCGAGTCCGGGCCCGGGTTGGCCGGATTGGCCGACCGGCTGGCCGGCCTCTTCCGCCTCGACGGCCGCGTCGCGCTCGTCACCGGCGCGTCGGCCGGGATCGGTGCCCGCTTCGCCCGGGTGCTTCACGCCGCCGGCGCCCGCGTCGTGGTGACGGCCCGCCGGGCCGACCGGTTGGCCGCGCTCGCCGACGAGCTGCCCGGTGCCGTCGCCCTGGCCTGCGACGTGACCGACCCGGCGTCGGTCGAGACCATGGTCGGGGAGGCGATCGCCGCCTGCGGTCGCCTCGACGTGCTCGTCAACAACGCCGGGCTCGAGCTCGCCGAGCCGGCCGAGACCCAGGCGCTCGACGACTTCCGCCGGGTGGTCGACGTGAACCTGGTCGGCCTGTTCCACGTCACCCAGCTGGTGGGTCGCCACATGATCGAGCGGGGCGGGGGCACGGTCGTCAACCTCTCCTCGATCCTCGGGCTGGTGAGCTCGGCTCCCATCCCGGGGGCGGCGTACGCGGCCTCGAAGGCGGCGGTGGTGAACCTCACGCGGGAGCTGGCCGTGCAGTGGGCCCCGAAGGGCATCCGCGTCAACGCGCTGGCGCCGGGCTGGTTCCCGACGGAGATGACCGGCGCGATGTTCGCCGACGAGCGCTCGATGGCGTACGTGCGGCGCAACACCCCGCTCGGCCGGCCGGGTGAGCTCGACGAGCTCGACGGGGCGCTGCTGCTGCTGGCGTCCGACGCCGGCACGTACCTGACCGGCCACACGCTCGTCGTCGACGGGGGCTGGACCGCCCGTTGACGGGCCCCGGCCGGGCCGGGCCTGCTCGGTAGCGTCGCCCCATGACGGACGCTGCCACCCGCATCGAGCACGACACCATGGGCGAGGTCCGGGTCCCGGCCCGGGCCCGATGGGGGGCGCAGACCCAGCGGGCCGTCGAGAACTTCCCCGTGTCGGGCCAGACGGTCGACCCGGCCCTCCTGCACGCCCTGGCCGAGATCAAGGGGGCGGCGGCCCGGGCCAACGGGCGGCTGCGGGTGCTCGACCGGGCCACCGCCGAGGCCATCGCCGACGCCGCCACCGAGGTGGCCGAGGGACGTTGGGACGGCGAGTTCCCGGTCGACGTGTTCCAGACCGGCTCCGGCACCTCGACGAACATGAACATGAACGAGGTGCTCGCCTCCCTCGCCTCGGAGCGGCTGGGTCGGGCGGTGCACCCGAACGACGAGGTGAACGCCAGCCAGTCGTCGAACGACGTCTTCCCGTCTGCGATCCACGTGGCCGCCGCGGCCGCGGTGGTCGGCGACCTGGTGCCGGCACTGGCCCGGCTGGCCGCGGCGCTGCGTCGCAAGCAGCGCCGCTTCGCCAAGGTGGTGAAGGCGGGCCGCACCCACCTGATGGACGCCACCCCGGTGACCCTCGGCCAGGAGCTCGGCGGCTACGCCCGGGCCGTCGAGCTCGGCATCGAGCGGCTCGAGGCCGCGCTGCCCCGGCTGGCCGAGCTGCCCCTCGGTGGCACGGCCGTCGGCACCGGCCTGAATGCGCCCCGCCGCTTCGCGCCGGGTGCCATCGCCGACCTGGCCGCCCGGCTCGGCCTGCCCCTCACGGAGGCCGGCGACCACTTCGAGGCCCAGGGCGGCCGCGACGCGCTGGTCGAGATCTCCGGGGTGGCCCGCACGGTGGCCGTCTCCCTCTACAAGTGCGCCACCGACCTGCGCTGGATGGGCTCGGGCCCGAACACCGGCCTCGCCGAGATCCGCATCCCCGACCTGCAGCCGGGCTCGTCGATCATGCCCGGCAAGGTGAACCCGGTCGTGCCCGAAGCCGTGAGTCAGGTCGTGGCCCAGGTCGTGGGCAACGACGCGGCGGTGGCCTTCGCCGGCGCGGCGGGCAACTTCGAGCTCAACGTCATGCTGCCGGTGCTCGGTCGGAACGTGCTCGAGTCGCTTCGCCTCCTCGCCTCGGTCAGCCGCCTGCTGGCCGACCGGTGCATAGACGGCCTCGAGGCCGACGTCGAACGGTGCCGGGCCTACGCCGAGGCCAGCCCGGCAGTGGCCACCGCCCTCAACCGGGCCCTCGGCTACGAGCGGGCCGCCGAGGTGGTGAAGGAGGCGACCGCCAGCGGGCGGTCGATCCGGGACGTCGTGCTGGCCCGGGGCTGGGCCACCGAGGCCGAGCTCGACCGCGACCTCGACGTGCTGGCCCTCACCCGCGGCGGCGTCCCGTCCTGAGGGTGGGGTCGGTTCGGCGTGGGACATGGCGACCGGGGATCAGCTGGGCTGCCAGATCATGAGGACCAGCAGCACCACGAAGGAGAGGTGCAGGATCCCCCCGTTCCGGGCCGCCGCCTTCGACCGGCTGGCCAGCTCGACGACCTGGGGCGGGGGTCCGCCCGGGCCCGGCGCACCGCCGCCGGCGGCCAGCTCGTGGGCGAGGGCATCCATGCGGCGCAGGTTGGGCGTGTGCACGAACCCGGCGAAGGACACGGAGACGACGTAGAGGGCGATGGCGATGCCGACCCACGCCTCGTCCATCCGGTCACCGGCCAGGGCCAGGGCCAGCCCGAAGGCACCGGCCCCGTAGATCGGGTAGGTGACGACGGCGTCCATGACCCGGGTGGCGGTCTCCGACAGGGCCAGGCCGCCCGGTCCGCCCCGCTTGCCGGCCTCGCGTCCGAAGAGCGGGAGCACGAAGGTGGCGCCGAAGCCGACGATCACGCAGAGCAGGTGCCCGAGCAGCAGCAGCCGGTAGCCGAGGTCGGTCGGGTACAAGGTCGCCAGCACGACCGGCGACCGTACCGGTGGCGGGCTCGGCTCCGGGGGATCGGGGCGGGGCGGCCGGGGCGGGGATCGGGGGCTCAGCCCGCCGCGAGCGTGCCCTCGAAGGGGGCCGGGTCGCCGAGGTCGGGGACGACCGGCCGGCTCCAGCTCATGGCCTTCGACAGCCGGTCGGTGACGTCCCGCCAGGCGCCGGGCTGCCATCCCTCGGCGCAGCCGGCCACGCTGAGGTCCTGGCGGATGTGCACCAGCGCCGGGAGCCGGGTCAGCCCGAGGCCGGCCACCAGGGCCCGGTCCGGGTCGGTGAAGACGAGGAACTCGTCGGCGTAGGGCCCGAGGAACTCGCGCGCCTCCGGCCCGGTGCAGGTGACCGTGATCGCCACCCGGCAGTCGGCCTCGGCGTAGACCCGGAAGATCCGCGTCACGGTGGGCAGCAGCGCCGCGCTCTCGGCCGTGTACGGGTCGAGCACCGCGGTCACCAGGTGGAAGGTCGTCAGCCAGGCCCGGAGCGGCCGGGCCCTGCCGTCGAGCAGCCCGACCTCGAGATCCGGCGCCACCTCCTCGATCACGGCGGCGAAACCTAGCAATGTCGCTAGCGCAGCTCCGCTTCGGCTGGCGCCTCGCTGCGCAGCTGGGCGTGCACGCAGCCGTACCCGTCGCGGTTGCTGCTCCGGCTGGCGCCTGCGCAGCTTCGCTGATGCGCAGCTCCGCTTCGGCTGGCGCCTCGCTGCGCAGCTGGGCGTGCACGCAGCCGTACCCGTCGCGGTTGCTGCTCCGGCTGGCGCCTGCGCAGCTTCGTTGATGGGCAGCTCTGCTTCGGCTGGCGCCTCGCTGCGCAGCTGGGCGTGCACGCCGCCGGACCCGTCGCGTTGGCTCGCTCCGCTGGCGCTCCGCAGCCTGGCCGGCCCCGAGGCGATCCGGCTCGGCTGACGAGAGGTCCCGGGGGTTGCCACGAAGGGCTGGTTGGCCGGACGCCGGGACCGCGGTGACGGTGTGGGGTTAGGGTCGAAGCTCGATGCATCCGATCGAGCGGCTCCGCTACGTGGCCCGAGTGGGAGGTGTCGACCAGGGCGAGCTGGTCCGCGAGGCGTCGGCGGCCCTCGGTGGGTTCGGCGACGACGTCGGGGGCCTGATCGTCTCCTGCCGCCGGCTCCTCGACCGGCACCCGACGGCCGGCGCGCTCTGGACCCTCTCGGCCCGGCTCCTCGGCACCGGCGACCTGGCCGGCGAGGCCTGGCGGTTCTCCGAGGAGGTCGACGGCGACGCCACCGCCGGCCACATCGCCCGGCTCCTGCCCGACGAGGCCGCGGTCTGCGTGGTCGGCTGGCCCGAGCTCACCGCCATCGCCCTGCCCCGCCGGGGCGACCTCGAGGTGCGCTGCGTCGACGCCAGCGGCGACGGCTCGGCCTTCGCCCGCCGGCTCCGGGGCGCCGACGTGGTGGCCGTCGACGTGCCCGACGCCGGCGCGGCCGCGGCGGCCGCCGCCAGCGACCTGGTCGTGCTCGAGGCCAACTGCTCCGGGCCCGACGGCTTCATCGCCCCGAGCGGGTCGCTGGCGGTCGCCGCCACCGCCCACCACGCCGGGGTGCCGGTGTGGGTCGTGGCCGGGGTCGGCCGCTGCCTGCCCGAGCGCCTCTGGCGGGTGGCCCGCGACCGGCTGGCCCGCGACCGACCCTGGGAGGCGGCCGAGGAGGTCGTGCCCCTCGACCTCGCCGACCGCATGGTCGGCCCCAGGGGCGGCGGTCCGGCGTCCGACCTCGCCACCCGGGCCGACTGCGCGCCGGTGCCGGAGCTCCTGGAGCCGAGGTGACCGTGCCGCCCCGGCGCCGGCCCGACCCCGGATCGGCCCGTGCCGCCTGAGCCCGGCGACCCGGTCGTCCGCTACCTCGAGCTCGGCCTCGCCCTCGGGCGCCACGTCGACGGGCTGGTCGACGCCTACTTCGGGCCGCCGGCGCTGGCCGGGCGGGCCGCGGCCGGTGCGCCCCGGGCTCCCCGGGCGATCGAGCACGACCTGCGCCTCCTCCTGGCCGACCTGGAGTTCGACCCCGACCTCGAGCCCGACCGCCGCCACTGGCTGCAGGCCCAGGTGCGTGGCCTGCGGGTGACGGCGGCCCGCCTCGCCGGGGAGGCCATCGGCTACGCCGACGAGGTCGAGGCCTGCTACGGCGTGCGGCCGACGAAGGTCGACGAGGAGGTGTTCGCGGCCGCCCACCGCGCCCTCGACGAGGTCCTGCCCGGCACCGGGCCGGTCCGAGACCGGCTGATCGGGTGGCGGGAGGCCCAGGCGGTGCCCGTCGACAAGCTCGAGGCGGCCGTGCGCTCGCTGGCGGACGACCTGCGGGCCCGGACGGCCGAACGGTTCGGGCTGCCGGACGGCGAGCGGGTCGACTTCGAGCTCGTCACCGACCAGCCCTGGTCGGGCTTCAACTACTACCTCGGAGACCTTCGCTCCCGGGTGGCGATCAACACGGACCTGCCCGTCCTCGCCACCGGGCTGGCCCATCTCGTCGCCCACGAGGCCTATCCCGGCCACCACACCGAGCACTCCCGCAAGGAGGCCGGCCTGGTGCGTCGGCGCAACCAGCTGGAGGAGACGATCTTCCTCGTGGGCACGCCCCAGTGCCTCCTGGCCGAAGGCCTCGCCGACCTCGCCGTCGAGGTGGCCGTGTCGCCGGAGCCGGAAGACCAGGCCGCGCTGACCGCCGGGCACCTTCGACCGCTCGGCGTCGGCTTCGACGCCGAGGTGGCCGCGGTCGTGGCCCGGGCCAGCGACGGGCTGCTGGGCGTCCGGGGCAACGTCGGCCTCCTCCTGCACGAGGAGGGTCGCGACCCCGGCGACGTCGTGGACTACGCCGCCCGGTGGGGGCTCCTGCCGCCGGCCCGGGCCGAGAAGGCGGTCGCCTTCCAGACCGATCCGACCTGGCGGGCCTACGTCACCTGCTACGTCGAGGGCCTGCCCCTCTGCCGGGGCTTCGTGGGCGGTGACCCGGCCCGGTTCGAGCGGCTGCTCACCGAGCAGCTCACGCCCGACCGGCTGGCCGCCGACCCGCGCCCGTGACCGGCCGCGACGGCGCGGCCGGCGACGGTCCCGACGTGGTGTTCGACCGCGACACCTGGGCCGCCCTGCGGGCCAGCACCCCGCTCACGGTGGACGAGGACGACCTGGTCGGGCTGCGCGGCATCGACGAGCAGATCGACCTCGACGAGGTGGTCGACGTCTACCTGCCGCTCTCCCGACTCCTCAACCTGAACGTCACCGCGTCCCAGGCCCTCGAGCGGGTCACCGACACGTTCCTCGGCCGTCCCGCGGCCAAGGTGCCCTACCTGATCGGCGTGGCCGGCAGCGTGGCCGTCGGCAAGAGCACCACCTCCCGCATCCTGCGGGCGCTCCTGGCCCGCTGGCCCGACCACCCCCGCGTCGAGATCGTCACCACCGACGGCTTCCTCTTCCCGAACGCCGAGCTGGTGGCGCGGGGGATCATGGAGCGCAAGGGCTTCCCCGAGAGCTACGACACCGACCGCCTGGTCCGCTTCGTCGCCGACCTGAAGGCGGGCCGTCCAGAGGTGCGAGCCCCCCTCTACGCCCACGACGCCTACGACATCGTCCCGGGCGAGGCGCAGGTGGTGGCGGGCGCCGACGTGGTGATCGTCGAGGGCCTGAACATCCTCCAGGTGAGCCCCCGCCCGGGCGAGGGCGGCTCTGTCTTCCCCTCCGACTACCTCGACTTCTCGATCTACGTCGACGCCGACGAGGACCACATCGTCGACTGGTACGTCACCCGCTTCCTGCGGCTCCAGCAGACCGCGTTCCGCCGGGAGAGCTCGTTCTTCCACGACTTCGCCGACATCGACGAGGCGTCGACGCGCGCCCTCGCCCACGACTTCTGGGACCGGATCAACCACCCCAACCTGGTCGCCCACATCCGGCCCACCCGGGAGCGGGCCACGCTCGTGCTCACCAAGGGCGCCGACCACCGCGTGAGCACGGTGCGCCTCCGCCGGTCGTAGGCCCGGCCGCCGCTCAGACCGGGAGCTCCCACTGCTGCCAGGCGGCGACCCGGCGGAAGCCCATGGCGTGGTTGATCGAGAGCATCGGGGCATTCACCTCGGCGTTCCAGGTCTCGACCACCTCCACCTCGGGGCGCTCGTCGAGCAGGCGGAGGGCGTTGGTGGCCTTGAGCCAGCGGCCGAGGCCGCGGCCGCGGTGGGCCGGCTCCACGCCGGTGTCCTCCTGGTGGGCCAGCCAGGGCCGGTGGGGGAGGAAGCCGATCACCGTGAAGCCGACGAGGCCGCCGGTGGCGTCGTCGCGGGCGCAGACGGTCCAGGTCGTGCCGCCCTTGGCGCGGAGGGCGGCTTCGCTGTCGCGCACCATCGACGCGGTGACCGTGGTGTCCTCCCACACGTCGGTGCGGGGCGCGGTGTCCATGACGGCCGACAGGCGGGCGAAGTCGTCGACGAGCTCGTCCGGGCAGTGCCCGTCGAAGGCGACGAGCGAGTAGCCGCCGGCCCGCTCGGCGGCCCGGGCCACCCACCCCTCGAGCATGGGCCGGTCGAGGCCGGCGACGAGGAGCCGGTTCTGGTGGTCGACCAGCCCCCGGGTGGCGCCGGCCCGCTCGGCGAAGGCGGTGGCCGGCTCCGAGTCGCGGGGGGCGTCGTGCACGATCGTCGTGCGGGCGTCGGCCCGGACCGCGTCGCAGACCAGGTCGAGGAGCCGCCGGCCGGTGCCGAGCGCCCGCCGCTCGGGGTCGACCACGAGGTGCTGGACCCACGCCAGGTGGCGGTTCGAGCCCGAGTGGTCGAGCTCGAGCAGGGCCGCGCCGACCACCCGGCCGCCCTCGGTGGCGAGGCCGAGGCGGATCTCCTCGTAGGCGCGGTGGTGGCGCAGGTCGGCGGCGAGCTCGCTGGCGGGGTACGGCCTCTCGCCGGGGATGGCATCGCGCAGGACACCGGTGACGAGGGCCGCCACCGCCTCCAGCTCGTCGTCGGTGGGGTGGTCGGTCCAGCCGACCGCGAGGTGCCCGGCCATGGCCATCCGACCTGTGTAGCCCCCTAGCGTCGGCGGCCGTGGCCGATTTCCTGCCGCTCCTCGACTGGTGGGAGGCCGGCGGCCGCGACCTGCCATGGCGGCGGACGCGCGATCCATGGGCCGTGCTGGTGAGCGAGCTCATGCTCCAGCAGACGCAGGTGGCGCGGGTCGAGACCCGTTGGCGCCCCTTCCTCGACCGCTTCCCCGACCCGGCCGCCTGCGCCGGGGCCGGCGCCGGCGCGGTCGTCGAGGCGTGGCGGGGGCTGGGCTACAACCGGCGGGCCGTCAACCTGCACCGGTGCGCCGTCGAGGTGGTCGCCAGGCACGGCGGCCGCCTGCCCGACGACCTGGACGCCCTGCTCGCCCTCCCCGGGATCGGCGCCTACACCGCCCGGGCCGTGCTCGTGTTCGCCTTCGGCCGCGACCTCGGCCTGGTCGACACCAACGCCGGCCGCTTCCTCGCCCGGGCGGGGAGCGGCGCGCCGTTGCGGGGCCGGGCCGCCCAGGCGCTGGCCGACTCGCTCGTGCCGGCCGGGCGGGGATGGGACTGGGGCCAGGCCGTGTTCGACCTCGGGGCGCTCGTCTGCACCCGTCGGGATCCGCGCTGCCACCGGTGCCCGGTCGCCGGGGCCTGCGCCTGGAACGGCGCCGGCCGCCCGGAGCCCGATCCGGTGGTCGGCTCGGCGGGGATCAGCGGCCGCCAGGCCCGCTTCGAGGGCTCCGACCGCCAGGCCCGGGGCCGGCTCGTCGACGCCCTCCGGCGGGGTCCGGTGCCGCCGGCGTCGCTCGCCGAGGCGGCCGGCCTGGCCGGCGACGGGGACCGGGCCGAGCGGCTGGCCGACGGGCTGGTGCGGGACGGGCTGGCGGTCCGTGACCACTGTCACTTGCGGCTGCCCTGACGCGTCGGTCGAATGGGGCGCCACGATCCGGGGGTGCAGCCAGCGTGAGGGTGACGTTCTGGGGGGTCCGGGGGTCGACTCCCTGCGCGTCGGACCGCAACCGCCGCTACGGCGGGAACACGTCCTGCGTCACGCTCGAGTCCCACGGTGAGCCGCCGATCGTCCTCGACCTCGGCACCGGCCTGCGCCGCTTCGGCGAGACCCAGCCGCTCGACGGCTCGTTCCACGGCACCGCCCTGGTGAGCCACCTGCACTGGGACCACGTGCAGGGCCTGCCCTTCTTCGTGCCGGTGCTGCAGGCCGGGGCCACGCTCGACGTCTACGGCCCGAACCAGGAGGAGGGGTCGCTCGACGAGGCGGTGCGCTCGTTCGTCCGCCCGCCCTACTTCCCCGTGTCGGTCGACGACCTGCCGGGCGAGATCCGGTTCCACGAGCTCGAGGGCGAGCTGGCGGTCGGCCGGGCCCGGGTCCTGGCCCGCCAGGTGCCCCACATCGGGATCACCAACGGGTACCGCATCGAGTGGGACGGCGTCACCGTCGCCTACGTGAGCGACCACCAGTCGCCCGAGGCCGACGACGGCGAGGGCGACACGGTCGACGAGGGCGTCCTCGAGCTGTGCGCCGGCGCCGACCTGCTCATCCACGACGCCCAGTACTGGCCGGCGGAGTGGGACGCGAAGCGCACGTGGGGCCACTGCACCGTCGACTACGCGGTCCGGGTGGCGGCCGAGGCGGGAGTGCGGCGGCTGGCGCTGTTCCACCACGACCCGGCCCACGCCGACGGCGAGGTCGACGCCATCCTGCGCCGGGCCCGGGAGCACGCCGGCTACCGGGTCCCCGAGGTGCTGGCCGCCCACGAGGACCTGACCGTCTCGTTCGACTGAGGGCGCCGGAGGCGCCGAGCGGCCCGGCGCCGGAGGCGCCGAGAGCGGACGGCACGAGGGCGCGCCGGAGGCGGGCCCGTGGCCCGAGCGGCCCGGCGCCGGAGGCGCCGAGAGCGGACGGCGAGGCGCCCGGCGAGGCGCCACCTACAGTCCCCGCATGCCCTGGGTCCTCGTCGTGCTCGCCGTCGTGGTCGCGGTCGGGCTGTGGCTGGTCGTCACCTACAACGGCTTCGTCCGCGGCCGGAACCGGGTGGACAACGCCTGGGCCCAGGTCGAGGTGCAGCTCAAGCGGCGGTGGGACCTGATCCCCAACCTGGTCGAGACGGTGAAGGGCTACGCCGGCCACGAGCGGGCCACCTTCGAGGCCGTCACCGAGGCCCGGGCCGGCGCCCAGCGGGCCGACACGCCGGCGGCGACGGCCGCGGCCGAAGGGGTGCTCGGCCAGGCGCTCGGCCGCCTGTTCGCGCTGGCCGAGGCCTACCCGGACCTGAAGGCCGATGCCGGCTTCCGCCAGCTCCAGGCCGAGCTGGCCGAGACGGAGAACCGCATCGCGGTGTCGAGGCAGATCTACAACGACGCCACGCTCACGTACAACAACGGCATCCAGGTGCTGCCCGGCGCGCTCGTCGCCCGTCCCTTCGGCTTCGCCCCGAAGGAGTACTTCGAGGCCGAAGGGGCCGAGCGGGAGGCCCCCGACGTCACCTTCTGAGCCGGCCGTCACTCCCGCCCGTCCCGGCCGGACCCGGCGGCTGGCCGGGATCCTGCTGCTCCTGGTCGTGGTGTCGGTCGGCCCCGTCGTTTCGGCCGGCCCGGCCGGCGCCAAGGAGTTCTCGCTCCCCGACGCGAGGGTCGAGGTCGAGGTCGCCGCCGACGGCTCGGTGATCGTCGCCGAGCACCTCACCTACGCCTTCGACGGCTCGTTCGAGGGGGGCTTCCGCGAGATCCCGCTCCGGGTGGGCGAGGCGATCGACCGCATCGAGGTGTCGGAGGGCGGCGTGGCGTACGCGCCGGGTGCGTCGGCCGAGCTCGGGAGCAGCGGCCCGCCCGGCTCGTTCGGCACCGCCGCGCTCGACGGGCGCACCCGCGTCGTGTGGCACTACCGGGCGGTGGACGAGCTGCGCACGTTCACCGTGCGCTACCGGTTGCGGGGCCTGGCCGTCGCCTACGACGACGTGGTGGACGTCGACCTCCAGGTGTGGGGCGACGAGTGGGACGTGGGCCTGTCCCGCTTGACCGCCGACCTGGCCGGCCCGGGAGAGGTTGTCCGGGCGTGGGGCGGGCCGGCCTGGGTCCGGGGCGACGTCGCCCTCGACGGCGCCCGGGTCGCGCTGCGGGCGCTGTCCGTGCCCGCCGGCCAGTCCGTCGAGCTGCGGGCGCTCTTCGCCCGCTCGGCCTTCACCTCGGTGGACGGCATGCGGGTGGTGGACGGCGACGGCCTCGACCGGATCGTCGCCGGGGAGCGGGCCGAGGCGGACGAGTTCCGCCGCGACCAGGACCGCATCGACGACGCCAAGGCCCACCCGCTGCGCTCCCTCCTCCTCGTCGGGCTGGCCGCGCTGGTGCCGGCCGGCCTCCTGCTGGCGGCGGTGTACTGGCGGGCCGGGCGGGAGCTCGACGTCGGCTACGACCGGGAGTACGAGCAGGAGCCACCCACCGAGACCCGGCCGGCGCTGGTGCCGGCCCTCCTGAGCCAGGGCGGCCCGGCCGGCTCGTTCGAGTTCACGGCGACGCTCTTCGACCTCGTGCGGCGGGGCGTCTACAAGGCGGTGCCGACCACCACCGAGCGGTCGACGTGGGCCGGGCTCCGGCAGGAGACGATCGCCGACCTCGAGATCACGCCCGGAGAGGTGGTCGAGGACCTCACCCCGTTCGAGCGTTCGGTCACGAAGGTGGTCGACGGCGTGATCGGCACCGAGGGCGAGCGCCTCTCCCGGTTCCGCGACCGCATCGCCGCCGAGCGGGTGACGATGAGCCGCCACTTCACGAGCTTCAAGGAGCAGGTGGCCGCGGCCACGAAGCGGGAGCGGTGGTTCCGATCCTCCGGCGTGATCGCCCTCGTGCTGGGGGCGGTGGCGTTCGCCGCCGTCGGAGCGCTGCTCACCGTCCTGGCCGCCGACGGGTGGCGGCCGGTGAGCCCCCGCTGGAACGACGTCCTGCTGGTCGCCGGGGCGGTGGCGGCCTTCGTGAACGCGTCGATCGTCGTCGGGGGGCTCACGCAGCGCCGGTTGTGGCGGCGCCGCACCCGGGCCGCCCAGGAGGAAGCCCTGCGGTGGGACGCCTTCCGCCGGTTCCTCACCGACTTCCCCCGGCTCGGGGAGGCACCGCCGGCGTCGCTCGCCCTGTGGGAGCGCTTCCTCGTCTACGGCATCGCCTTCGGGATCGCCGACCGGGTGCTCCAGGCCGCCCACCTCCACATGCCCGAGGAGCTGGCGACGGCGTCGGCCATCTACTGGATCTCGCCGACGCCCGGCTCCGGCCTGGGCTCGGGCGCCAGCGCCATGGCCATCGGCGACCTCGCCTCCGGCTTCGGGTCGGCCCTGGCCCCGCCCCACTCCGGCGGCGGCGGCTCCGGCGGCGGCTTCTCCGGAGGCGGGGGCGGCGGCGGCGGAGGTGGCGGGGGCGGCGCCTGGTAGCTCGTCCTCTGTCGACCGAGCCGGGACGACCCCGGCTCGGTCGACGACGTTCGAGAGGGTCGACCGACGTCGGGCGGGTGGGGGCGCGCTACGTTCCGAGCGGTGGGCGACGCCGTCGACAGCACGCGGTTCCGCCAGGTGCTCGGCCACTTCGCCACGGGGGTCACGGTCGTGAGCGCCCTCGCCGACGGGCCGGTGGGCCTCGCCGTCGGAGCCTTCTTCTCGGTCTCCCTCGAGCCGCCCCTGGTCGGCTTCTGCGTGACGAAGGACTCCGGCACGTGGCCGCTGATCCGGGCCGCCGACTCGTTCTGCGTGAACGTGCTCGGCGAGCACCAGGAGGACGTGAGCCGCCAGTTCTCGGCCCCCGGGATCGACCGCTTCGACGGCCTGGCCTGGGAGCCGACGCCGTCGGGGTCGCCCCGGCTGCTCGACGCCCTGGCTTGGATCGACTGCCGGATCGACGCCGTCCACAGCGCCGGCGATCACGACATCTGCGTCGGGTCCGTCCTCGGCCTCGCCGTGTCCGGCGACGACGGCCCCCTCATCTTCTACCGGGGTGGCTACGGCCGATTCGCTCCGTAGGGGCAGGTGGCGTCCCCGCAGGCGACGAACCCTGGGGGTGTCCGCCGGCATCGAGGAGACCAGAGTCGTCGTGGTGAACCCCCCGAGCGTTTCCGAGGGCGCCCTCCTGGGCTCCACCATCGCCGACGTCGCCCAGGCCCGCGAGGCGGCCCGGGCCCGGCGCCTCTACCGCCTGGTCGGCCTGCTGTCGCTCGTCTGCGGCTGGCTCTGGTTCCGGATCATCGTCGGCAACCCCGTCGGCTTCGGCTGGCCCCAGCTCGGCTCGGACGTCGCCCTCTGGCTCCCGAGCGTCCTGCTCGTCGGGGCGCTCGTGCTCGTCATCGTCGTGCCCCTGGTCGCGGCCGGCCGGTCGCCCCACGTCCTCTACCGGTCGAGCGAGATCGAGATCGGGCTCGACGACGTCGCCGGGGCCGGCATCGTCAAGGAGGAGGTGTCCCGCACCCTCGAGCTCTTCCTCGCCTACAAGACCTTCAAGGAGCGCATGGGCGGCACCACCCGGCGGGCCATCCTCTTCGAGGGCCCGCCCGGCACGGGCAAGACCTACATGGCCAAGGCCATGGCCCGCGAGGCGGGGGTGCCGTTCTTCTTCGTCTCCTCGTCGGCCTTCCAGTCGATGTACTACGGCCAGACCAACCGCAAGATCCGCTCGTACTTCAAGGCCCTCCGTCACGCCGCCCGCAAGGAGGGCGGGGCGATCGGCTTCATCGAGGAGATCGACGCCATCGGCGGCTCCCGGGCCGGCATGGGCGCCTCGACGGCCCGGGAGGGGATCACCGGCGTCGTGAACGAGCTGCTCATCCAGCTGCAGAGCTTCGACACGCCCACGCTCGGGGGCCGGGCGTGGGGCGTGCTGGTCGACGCCGTGAACCGCTTCCAGCCGGCCGAGCGGGCCTTGCGCAAGCCCCGCCCGGTCCCGGCCAACGTGCTCGTCGTGGGCGCCACGAACCGGGCCAGCGACCTCGACCCGGCCCTCCTCCGCCCCGGGCGCTTCGACCGCTCGATCCACTTCGGCCTGCCCGGCCGCAGCGACCGCCGGGACATCATCGACTACTACCTGGCCCGCAAGCGCCACAGCGCGGACCTCGACGACCCGGCCCGGCGGGACACCCTGGCGGCCATGACCGCCGGCTACTCGCCGGTGATGATCGAGCACCTCTTCGACGAGGCCCTCGTGTGGGCCCTGCGCCGGGGCGGTGCCGCGCTCGACTGGCACGACATCCAGCAGGCGAAGATGACCGAGGAGATCGGCCTCAAGCAGCCGGTCGAGTACGCCTCGGAGGAGCGGCGGCGGATCGCCTGCCACGAGGCCGGCCACGCCACCGTGGCCCACGTGGTCGGGCACGACCGCAAGCTCGAGGTCCTGTCCATCATCAAGCGGCGTGACGCCCTCGGGCTCCTCTCCCACTCGGACCGCGAGGAGCGGTTCACCAAGACCCGGTCGGAGATCGTGGCCATGGTCGAGATCACCATGGCGGGCATGGCGGCCGAGGAGCTGTACTTCGGCGAGGCCGGCACCGGCCCGAGCGGCGACCTCCTGGCCGCCACCACCGCGGTGGCCGCCATGGTCGGCGCCTACGGCATGGGCGGCTCGCTCGTGTCGTTCGAGGCGGCCTCGATGGCGGGGGCCAACAACCTGGTCGCCAAGGTGCTCTCGGACGAGGCCAGCCGCAAGCAGGTCGAGCAGCTGCTCGACGGGGCCAAGGCCCGGGCCGCGGCGATCCTCCACGAGCGGCGCCACGTGCTCGACGCGCTGCGTGACGCCCTCCTGGCCAACGACGAGCTCGTCGGCCAGGAGATCCTCGACGTCATCGCCGAGGCCGAGGGCCACCTCATCGACCTCCGCGACGCCCACGTCGTCACCCACGACCAGGTGGGCTGAAGGCCCGACGGGCTCAGGGGCGGGCGCCTGCCGGCGCACCCCCGCCGGCCCCGAGCCGGTCGAGCACGAAGGCGAGCACGAAGGCCTCGTCCCGCCAGGCGTCGTAGCGCCCGGAGGGACCCATGTGCCCGGCGCCCATCTCGGTCTTGAGGTAGATCGGCCCGGCGTCGGGAGCGGTGGCCCGCATCCGGGCCACCCACTTGGCCGGCTCCCAGTAGGACACCCGGGGGTCGTTGAGGCCGGCGGTCACGAGCATGGGCGGGAAGGCGGCCGCGGTCACGTTCTCGTAGGGGGCGTACGACCGCATGTAGCGGTAGACCTCGGCCGAGTCGACCGGGTTGCCCCACTCCTCCCACTCCATCACCGTGAGGGGGAGGCTCGGGTCGAGGATGGTGTTCAGGGCGTCGACGAAGGGGACCTCGGCCACGACCGCGCCGAACAGGTCGGGTCGCAGGTTCACGACCGCGCCCATGAGCAGGCCTCCGGCCGAGCCGCCCCGGATGGCGAGCTGCGCCGGCTCGGTCCAGCCGGTGGCGACGAGGTGCTCGGCGCAGGCCACGAAGTCCGTGAACGTGTTGCGCTTGGCGAGCAGCTTGCCGTCGAGGTACCAGCGGCGACCGAGCTCGCCCCCGCCCCGCACGTGGGCGATGGCGTAGACGAAGCCGCGGTCGAGCAGCGAGAGCCGCACCGACGAGAACGTCGGGTCCATCGACGCCTCGTAGGAGCCGTAGCCGTACAGGAAGGCCGGACCGGGCCGGTCGCGGCGCCGGTCCCGCCGGTACACGATCGACATCGGCACCCTCGTGCCGTCGCCGGCCACCGCCCAGAGCCGCTCGGTCGCGTAGAGGGAGGGGTCGTAGCCGCCCAGCACCGGCTGCTGCTTCAGGAGCACCCGATCGTGGGTGTTCAGGTCGTAGTCGAAGACCGACGAGGGCGTCACCATCGACGTGTACGAGTACCGGAGCTGGTCGGTGTGGAACTCCGCCGACCCACCGCCCGAGGTCGACACCGCCTCGGGCTGCTCGATCACGTGCTCGTCGCCGTCCGGGAGGCCGCCGGCGAGGTGGAGGACCCGGATGCGGCGGGTGCCGTCGGCCCGCTCGAACAGCACCAGGTGGTCGACGAACACGTCGATCCCCGACAGCTTCACACCGGGCCGGTGCGGCACGACCTCGGTCCACGAGTCCCGGCCAGGCTCCTCGACCGGTGCGCTCACGAGCTTGAAGTCCTCGGCCCCGTCGGCGTTGGTGACGATGAAGAACCGGCCGCTGTGGTGCTCGACGCCGTACTCGAGGTCCTGCTCCCGGGCCTGCACGACCCGGAGCGGCCCGGTGGGGTCGGCGGCGTCGAGGAAGCGCACCTCGTCGGTGACCTTCGAGCCGAGGTGGACGAGCACGAAGCGCTCGTCCTTGGTCGTGCCGACGCCGAGGTGGAAGCGCTCGTCGTCCTCCTGGTGGACCAGCACGTCCGTGGCCGGATCGGTGCCGAGGACGTGGCGCCAGAGCTGGTGGGGGCGCATGGCCTCGTCGGGCCTGACGTAGAAGAACGTGCGGCCGTCGGCGGCCCAGGCGCTGCCGTAGTAGGTGCCGGCCACGACGTCGTCGAGGTCGGTTCCGCTGGCGAGGTCGCGGAACCGCAGCTCGTACACCTCGGCCCCGGCCCGGTCGCTCGACCAGGCGAGGAGGGAGCCGTCCGGGCTGACGTCGAGGGTGCCGAGCGAGAAGAAGTCGGCCTCGCCGGCCTCGGCGCCGACGTCGAGGACGATCTCCTCGGGGGTCCCCTCGGCGGGGCGGTGGGCCCGGCCGTCGGGGCCGTCGTCGGCTTCGCTCGCCCGCTTCCGGCAGTGGGTCGGGTACTGGCGGCCCTCCTCGGTGCGGCTGTAGTACCACCAGCCCCGCCGCCGCGTCGGCACGCTCAGGTCGGTCTCCTGGATCCGGCCCCTGATCTCCTGGAAGAGCTCCTCCCGGAGCGGAGCCAGCCGGGCGAGGGAGGCCTCGGTGTGGGCGTTCTCGGCCTCGAGGTAGGCGACGGTGTCCGGGTCGTCGCGATCGCGGAGCCAGGCGTACTCGTCGACGGTGGTGTCGCCGTGGCGGGACCGGGTGGTCGGCACCCGCTTGGCGACGGGCGGGGAGCCCGCCCCGCCGTCGGCGCCGGTGGCGGTGGGAGGGGCGCTCGTCATCGGGGCCACAGTACGGTCGGCGCCGTGCCGATCTACGCGCTGGGCGATCTCGAGCCGGACATCCATCCCGACGCGTTCGTGCACCCCGACGCGGTCCTGATCGGTGACGTGACCATCGGCGCCGAGTCGACCGTGTGGCCCGGCGCGGTCCTCCGGGGCGACAACGGCCGGATCGTGATCGGGGCCCGCACGTCCATCCAGGACGGCTCGGTCATCCACTGCATCCCGACCCGGCCGACGGAGGTCGGCGACGGCTGCGTCGTCGGCCACCTCGTGCATCTCGAGGGCAGCACGGTCGAGGCCGACTGCCTGGTCGGGAACGGCTCCATCCTCCTGCACGGCGTGGTGGTGCGCACCGGCGCGCTGGTCGGCTCGGCGGCGATGCTGCCCGACGGCATGGAGGTGCCGTCCGGCACGATGGCCCTCGGCGTGCCGGCCCGCATCCGGGAGAAGGCGCCCGACCTCGAGATGATCCGGGCCACGGCCGCGATCTACGTCAGCCGGGGCCGCCTCTACCGCGAGCAGCTCCGCCGGCTCGACTGAGGGACCGGGCGAAGCCTGGCGGTGGCCGCGACGCGCGGGACCGGCCGGGCGTTCGAGCCGACTGATCGCGGGATCGCCGGGTCCCGGGTCGTGAATCGCGAACTGCGAATCGCAGGGGGGCGAGCGGCCGGCCCTGCTACAAGGGACGGGTGAGCCGATCACGCGGGGGTGGGCGGGCGCTCCTGCTGGAGCTGGTGCGGGCCCAGTGGCGCGGCATCGCGCTCGGCGTCGTGCTCGGTGGCCTGTGGACGCTCGGCAAGGTCACGGTCCCCCGGCTGGTGAGCGGCGGCATCGACGCCGCCGTTGCCAGGGAGTCGGTGTGGTCGTGGACCGTCGCCATCCTCGTGGTCGGGCTCGCGTCGTCGCTCGTCTCCGGCGGCCGCAAGTGGTTCGCGCTCGGCGTGGCCCGCCGGGTCGAGGCCGAGCTGCGGGAGCGGGTCTTCGCCAAGATCCAGCGGCTGCCGTTCGCCTATCACGACCGCATGCCGACCGGCGAGCTCATGAGCCGGGCCAACACCGACGCACAGCAGGTCCAGCTCCTCTTCGCCTTCGTCCCGATGACGCTCTCGAACTTCCTCACGGTCCTGTCCAGCGCGGTCGTGCTCGTCGTGATCGACCCCTTCCTCACGCTCGTCTCGGTCGTCGGGCTGCCGCTCGTCAACGTCATGGGCAAGCGGTTCGCGGAGCGGCTGCACCCGGCCGTCACGGCCATCCAGGAGGAGTCGGCCCAGGTCGCCGCGGTCGTCGAGGAGTCGGTGGCGGGGGTGCGGGTCGTGAAGGGCCTGGGGGCCGAGCGGGTGCAGGAGGCCCGGCTGCGGGTCGAGGCCGACGACGTCTTCGACGCCTCCATGGAGGCGGCCATGGTGCGGGCCCGCTTCATGCCCGCCATGGAGCTGCTGCCCAACCTCGGGCTGGTGGCCGTCCTGGGGGTGGGCGGGCACCGCGTGATCGGCGGCCAGCTGAGTGTCGGCGACCTCGTGGCCTTCAACGTCTACCTCCAGCTGATGCTCTGGCCGCTCCGGTCGCTGGGCTCGATCGTCGCCCAGTTCCAGCGGTCGGTCACGTCGGCCGACCGGATCCGCGACGTCCTCGACGCCCCGGAGGACGTCGCCGACCCCGACCGGCCCGTACCGCTGCCGGCCACCGGCGGGGCGGTTCGCTTCGAGGGCGTCACGTTCGCCTACGCGGGCGGCGGGCCGGTGCTCGACGGCCTCGACCTCACGATCGAGGCCGGCACCTCGGTGGCGATCGTCGGCTCGACCGGCAGCGGCAAGACGACGATGGCCGCGCTGCTGTGTCGCTTCTACGACGTGACCGGCGGTCGGGTGCTCCTGGACGGCGTCGACGTCCGCGACCTGGCCCTGGCGGACCTCCGCCGGGCGGTGGCCACGGTGTTCCAGGAGACGTTCCTCTTCTCGGACACCGTCGCCGCCAACATGGCCTTCGCCGACGCCGGGGCGCCCCACGACGTGGTGGCCCGGGCGGCTCGCCTGGCCGGCGCCGACGAGTTCGTGGCCGGCCTGCCCGAGGGGTACGGGACCGAGCTCGGCGAGCGGGGCTTCTCGCTGTCCGGTGGCCAGCGCCAGCGCGTCGCCATCGCCCGGGCCGTGGTCGCCGACCCGCGGGTCCTCGTGCTCGACGACGCCACGTCGGCGGTCGACCCCACGAAGGAGCACGAGATCCGTGACGCCCTCGTGGGCGTGATGCAGGGCCGGACCACCCTCGTCATCGCCCACCGGCCGGCCACCATCGCGCTGGCCGACCGGGTGGTGCTCCTCGACGGGGGCCGGATCGCAGCCGACGGCGACCACCGGTCGCTCCTGCGCAGCTCGGCCCGGTACCGCCAGGTCCTGGCGGCGGCCGCGGTCGCCGAGGCCCGGGCCGGCGAGCCCGAGCCGGAGCCCGAGGTGGTGGGCTGATGGGCTGGGTGCCGTCGGCGGTCGACGCCGAGGATCGCCTCACGCCCGAGCAGCGCCGCCGGGTCGTGCGCCGCACGGTGGCCCGGCTCCGCCCGCAGGCCGGCCGCATCGGGGCGGCCTTCGCCATGGTCGTCGTGTGGACGGCGTCGATGCTGGCCGGCCCGGCCCTCGTGCGCTACGGCATCGACCACGGCATCGGGGAGCGCGACACCGGCGCCCTCGACCTGGCCGTGATCCTCTACGTGGTCGTGTCCGTGGTGTCCTACGTGACGTTCCGGGCCCAGATCGTGCTGGTCAGCCGGGCCGGCGAGGCCTTCCTCCGCGACCTCCGGGTGGGGCTCTTCCACCACCTCCAGCGCCTCTCGATGCCGTTCTACGACCGGGAGAAGGCCGGCGTGGTCGTCTCCCGCATGACCTCGGACATCGACTCGCTGGCCGAGCTGGTGCAGTTCGGCCTGCTCGTGTTCCTCGCCAACGGCCTCCTGGTGGCGGGATCGCTCGCCTTCCTGGTGGTGCTGTCACCCGCCCTGAGCCTGGTGTGCCTGGCCACGTTCGCCGTCGTGGCCGTGGCCACCGTGAAGTTCAGTCGCGACTCCAACACCGCCTACCTCGAGATCCGCGACGGCATCGGCCAGACCCTCTCCCACCTCCAGGAGGGCATCGCCGGCGTCCGGGTGGTGCAGGCCTTCGTGCGGGAGCGGACCGAGGTCGTGTCGTTCAACCGGCGCAGCCGCCGCCTCTACGACGCCCACATGCGCTCGACCGCCATCCAGTGCTGGTACGTGCCGCTCATCGAGTTCGCCACCTACGCCACCATCGGCACGGTCATCGGCTACGGCGGCTGGCTCGTCGCCCGGGGCGACGTCTCGGTGGGGACGTTGGCCGCGTTCGTCCTGCTCCTCAACACCGCGTTCGCCCCGCTCGAGCAGCTGAGCCAGCAGCTCAACGTCTTCCAGTCGTCAGGGGCGTCGCTGAACAAGATCTACGGCGTCCTCGACGTGGTGGTCGACGTCCCGGAGCGGATGGGCGCCGTCGACCTGCCGGCGCAGGGCCCGGTGCGGGTCGAAGGCGTCTCCTTCGCGTACGCCGGCGGCCCGCCCGTCCTCGAGGACGTCGACCTCGAGATCCGGCCCGGGGAGCGGCTGGCCCTGGTCGGGCCGACCGGCGCCGGCAAGTCCACGCTGGCCAAGCTCGTGGCCCGCCTGTACGACCCGACCGCCGGGCGGGTGACCTTCGCCGGCGTCGACCTCCGTGACGCGTCGCTGACCTCGCTCCGGGAGCGGGTGGTCGTCGTGCCCCAGGAGGGCTTCCTCTTCAACGGGACGGTGCTCGACAACATCCGCATGGCCCGCTGGGGCGCCACCGAGGACGACGTCTGGGCGGCCCTGCGCGACATCGGGGTGGCCCCCCGCTTCGAGGCGCTCCCCGACGGCCTCCACACCGAGGTGCAGGAGCGGGGCTCCCGCTTCTCCGCCGGCGAGAAGCAGCTGGTGTCGCTGGCCAGGGCCGCGGTGGTCGACCCGGCCCTGCTGGTGCTCGACGAGGCGACCTCCAGCCTCGACCCCGGCACCGAGCTCCTCGTCGAGCACGCCCTCGGGCGGCTCATGGAGGGCCGGACCGTGGTGGCCATCGCCCACCGCCTCACGACGGCCGAGCGGGCCGACCGGGTGGGCGTCGTCGCAGGCGGGCGGCTGGTGGAGCTGGGTACCCACGCCGAGCTGGTGGCCCTGGGCGGCCACTACGCCGCGCTGTTCTCGGCCTGGGCCGGCTCGCAGCCAGCCTGACCGCCGTCGGACCCAGCCTGACCGCCGTCGGACCCAGCCTGACCGCCGTCGGACCCAGCCTGACCGCCGTCGGACCCAGCCTGACCGCCGTCGGGGGTGGGGTGGGCGGGTCGGATTGTTACCATGGCCGTAGGGGAAATCCCCCCGGCCCCCGGCGGGACCGGGACCCCAGCACGCACGCCGACCGAAGGGTTCTCGCATGGCCGTCGCCGATCTCGATCTCGGGAAGTACAAGCTCGGCTGGAGCGACGTCGAGGAGTACGTGTTCAAGCCCAAGCGGGGCCTGAACGAGGACATCATCCGCGAGATGTCGTGGATGAAGGGGGAGCCCGACTGGATGCGGGACTTCCGCCTCAAGTCCTACCAGCGCTTCCTGAAGCGGCCCATGCCCAGCTGGGGCGGCGACACCTCGGGCATCTACTTCGACGACATCTACTACTACATCAAGCCCACCGAGAAGCAGGTCGACGCCTGGGACGAGCTCCCCGACTCGGTGAAGGCGACCTACGAGAAGCTCGGCATCCCCGAGGCCGAGCGCAAGTACCTCGCCGGCGTGACCGCCCAGTACGAGTCCGAGGTCGTGTACCACCGCAACCGCGAGGACCTCGAGGCCCAGGGCGTCATCTTCACGGACATGGACACCGCCCTCCGGGAGCACCCCGAGCTGGTGCGGTCCTGGTTCGGGCGCATCATCCCGCCGAACGACAACAAGTTCGCCGCCCTCAACTCGGCCGTCTGGTCGGGCGGTTCGTTCATCTACGTGCCCCCCGGCGTCGAGGTGGAGATGCCGCTCCAGGCCTACTTCCGCATCAACGCGGAGAACATGGGCCAGTTCGAGCGCACGCTGATCATCGCCGACGAGGGCTCGAAGGTGCACTACATCGAGGGCTGCTCGGCGCCGGTGTACACCACCGACTCGCTGCACTCGGCCGTGGTCGAGATCGCCGTCGGCAAGTCGGCCCGGGTCACCTACACGACCATCCAGAACTGGTCGAACAACGTCTACAACCTGGTCACCAAGCGGGCCCGGGTCGAGGCCGAGGGCCACATGGAGTGGATCGACGGCAACATCGGCTCGCGGCTGACCATGAAGTATCCCGCCGTCGTGATGGTGGGCCCGAAGGCGTCGGGTGAGGTGCTCTCGGTGGCCTACGCCGGCGCCGGCCAGCACCAGGACGCCGGGGCCAAGATGACCCACGCCGCGCCGGAGACCACCAGCCGCATCGTCTCGAAGTCCATCTCGAAGGACGGCGGCCGCACCTCCTACCGCGGCCTGGTCCGCGTCGAGGAGGGGGCTTACGGCTGCAAGAGCCACGTGCAGTGCGACGCCCTCATCCTCGACGACCACTCGGTGAGCGACACCTATCCCTACATGGAGATCGGCGAGCGCGACGCCGTGGTCGGCCACGAGGCCACGGTCTCGAAGGTGGGCGACGAGCAGCTCTTCTACCTGATGAGCCGCGGCCTCTCGGCCGAGCAGGCCATGGGCATGATCGTCAACGGCTTCATCGAGCCGGTCACCCGCACCCTGCCGATGGAGTACGCGGTGGAGTGGAGCCGGCTGATCGAGCTGCAGATGGAAGGCTCGGTGGGGTAGCCGGCGCATGATGCGCACGGAGTGCCGCCACTACGAGAGCCGGACCTACCCGAGCGGCGACGCCGTGCGGAAGTGCGACCTCGACCTCGCGCCCGAGGCACCCTGGCGCTGCCCGGCCGACTGCCCGAGCTTCGAGCGGCGGACCGACGTCGCCTGGTCGTGGGGCTCGGCCGTCGCCCCGCCCACGCCGCCCGAGCCGGAGGCCCAGGGGATCGCCGAGCTGCTCGAGGCGGCCGAGGAGATCGTCAACGCCGCCGGGCCGTCGATCCTCGCCGAGATCCATGCCCAACGGACCAGAGACGGAGCCGGCGGCCGACTCAGGAAGCTCTTCCGCCGCCGGCGAAAGTAGGAACCCTCGTGATGCCCCCCGACCACGACAGCGCCACCCGATGAGCGGCCTCGACGGGCTGCTGGCCGCCCACGCCACCCTCCCCCTGCCCACGAGCGAGCTCGAGGACTGGCGCTACGGGCGCATCGACGCCCTCGACCTCGGCGCCTACGAGCTGGCCGACCCGACCTCGCCGCCCGGCGGGCCGGAGCCCGGGCCGGTGCCGAGCGGCGAACGTTGGGCCGCCACCGTCGTGGTGGTCGACGGGCGGGTGGCCTCGATCGAGGTCGGTGACCGATCGGTGTCGGTGACCACCGAGGCCGAGGCCGGCGCGGTCAGGGGCCCGGCCGCCGACGGTCTCGACCAGCTCCACGACGCGCTCTTCGGACAGGCGGCCGTGGTCACGATCGCGGCCGGTGCGGTGGTGGGCCTGCCCATCGTGGTGGTGCTCGACGCGGTCGCCGACGGTCGGGCCTCGTTCCCCCACGTCGTCGTCCGGGCCGGTGCCGACAGCGAGGCCACCGTCGTCCTCCACCACCGCTCCGCCGACGTGCACGCCCTCGTCGTGCCCCAGATCGAGCTCGAGGTGGGCGACGCGGCCCGGGTCCGGCTGCTCGAGGTCCAGGAGCTCGGCCACCGGGTGTGGCAGCTCGGGCGGCAGTCCAGCCGGGTCGGCGCCGACGCCAGCTTCACCGCCGGCATGGTGGCCCTCGGCGGCGACTACGCCCGGCTCGCCATCGACTCCACGCTGGCCGGCCGGGGCGCGTCCGGCGAGCTCCTCGCGGTGTCCTTCGGCGAAGGGAGCCAGATGCACGACTTCCGCACCCTGGAGGACCACGTGGCACCGAGCACCACGTCCAACATGCTCTTCAAGGGCGCCGTCGAGGACCGGTCCCGGGCCGTCTACACCGGGCTCATCCACATCGGGAAGGGCGCCAAGGGCTCGCGGGCCTTCCAGACGAACCGCAACGTCAAGCTCTCGGAGGGGGCGTGGGCCGAGTCGGTGCCCAACCTCGAGATCGAGAACGACGACGTGAAGTGCAGTCACGCCTCGGCCGTCGGCCCGGTCGACGAGGAGCAGCTCTTCTACCTCGAGAGCCGCGGCCTGCCAACGCCGGTCGCCGAGCGCCTGGTCGTGCTCGGGTTCTTCGAGGAGGTGCTCGAGCGCCTGCCCGGTCAGGTGGCGGTGCCGGCCGTTCGGGCCGAGATCGGCGCCAAGCTCGACCGCCGGGGCGACGACTGATGGCCGCCCAGCGGATCGCCGCCGTCGACGACGTGAAGCCCGAGGAGCCCACCCGCTTCGAGGTGGACGGCGAGCCGGTGTGCGTCGTGCGGATCGGCGACGACTTCTTCGCCGTCCACGACACCTGCACCCACGCCGACGTGTCCCTGTCCGAGGGCGAGCTCGACGTCGACGGCCGGATGATCGAGTGTTGGAAGCACGGCAGCTGCTTCTCGCTCGTCGACGGCCATCCCGACGTCCTGCCCGCGGTCAAGCCGGTGCGGGTCTACGCCATCTGGGCCGAGGGCGACGACCTGCTCGTCGATCCCGCCCGCGACCCCGGAGAGCAGGGCGCATGAGCGAGCTCGTCATCAGCGGCCTGCGGGCCGGCGTGGCCGGGCGGGAGATCCTCCGCGGCATCGACCTGACCGTGCGCAGCGGCGAGGTCCACGCCGTCATGGGTCCCAACGGATCCGGGAAGTCCACGCTCTCCCACGTGCTGATGGGCCGACCCGGCTACGAGGTGCTCGGCGGCTCGGTCACCCTCGACGGGGTCGAGCTCCTCGGCCTGCCCACCTGGAAGCGGGCCGCGGCCGGCCTCTTCCTCGCCATGCAGTACCCGACCGAGGTGCCGGGCGTGGCCGTGGAGACGCTGCTCACCGAGGCCCTCGTGGCCGCGGGCAGGGGCGGGAGCGACGTGCGCGCCACCATGGTCGCCGAAGCCGAGCGCATCGGCTTCGACGAGCGCTTCCTCGCCCGCCCCCTCAACGTCGACCTGTCGGGCGGCGAGAAGAAGCGCAACGAGACCCTCCAGCTGGCCGTGCTCCGGCCCCGCATCGCCGTGCTCGACGAGATCGACTCGGGCCTCGACATCGACGCCCTGCGGGCGGTGAGTCGCCGGGTCGAGGGGCTCACCAACGAGTCCGGGCTCGGCGTGCTGGCCATCACCCACTACCGGCGGCTGCTCACCGAGCTCCGTGCCGACGCCGTGCACATCCTCGTGCGGGGCCGCCTCGTCGCCAACGGGGGCCCCGAGCTGGTCGACGAGCTGGAGCGGTCGGGCTACGCCGCCTACCTCGGCCCCGACGACCTCGGCGACCTCGACGGCGCCGACGCCCCGCCGGCCCCGGCCCCGGCCCCGGCCGACCCCTTCGCCGACCCGCTCGCATGAGCGACCCTTCGCCGCCCCCGGGCTGGGAGCTCCGCGACGGGCGGCTCCACCGCGAGTGGGTGTTCGCCGACTTCTCGGCTGCGTTCGCGTTCATGGCCCGGGTGGCGCTCCTGGCCGAGAAGCTCGACCACCATCCCGACTGGTCGAACGCCTGGAACCGGGTGGTCGTCGACCTCGTCAGCCACGACGTCGGCCACGTCACGCCTCGCGACACCCGCTTCGCCGAGGCGATCAGCGCCCTCACCGACCCGGCCTGACGCCGCGAGCCTGTCCCGACGGGCGCCGGCCGCGGTGCTCTGATGAGTGCATGAAGCGGAAGGCGTGGGCTGCCGCGGTCGGGCTCCTCGGGATGGGTCTGGCGCTGGCCTGGGCGGGCTCGCCCGCCGGCGCCCAATGCGCCGGTCCGGACATCTTCGTCAGCAGTGACCGGGTGGGTCGTGGAGCGACCTTCACCGTGACCGGCGAGGCTTTCGGGACCGCGTGCTACGACACGGGTCCGCCTCCGGCCGGACAGGGAGCGCTCGGTGAACCGGCGGCCGACCTCGAGCTCGTCGTGGAGCAGGCCGACCGTTCGGTGGTGGTGGCCCTCGGGTCGGCCGGCTCGGACTACGGGTTCACCGTCGACGTGGTGCTGCCCGTGGCCCTGGTCCCCGGTCCGGCCGAGCTGGTGGCGAGGTCGTCCGACCCGAGGACCGGGGTGGTGCGACGGAGCCTCACGGTGCTCGACCAGCCGGCCGCAGCGGGGGCGACGAGCACGGTGGCACTCTTCGGGGCGCCCGTCGAGGCGCAGGCCTCGACGGCGTCCGGCATCGAAGGAGACGAGGGCGAGGGCGAGGGCGTCCCCACGTGGCTCCTGGCCGGCACGGGGCTGGCCATCCTCGTCGCCGGTGCGGCGATGGTGCGGGCCCGGCGCCGCTGACCCGACGGGGCCAGCCCGCTCTGCCCCGGGTGAAGGTCCTGGTCGGACCGTCCGGGTCCGGGTCGCGCCGGCCTGGAGTGAGCCGGCCCCGCGGCCCCGCTCGACGGTGGGCGGATCGCGCCCGCACCCTGTCGAGGGCGGAGGGGTGGGCAGGAAGGGGGCGTCCCGGCGCGACCCTGGTGGCGCCTTCGCGTCCGGCGAGCCGGAAGGAGGGTCCGATCATCAGCTCGCTACCGACCGGCATCAGCTTCCTGGAGCTCCTGAAGGAGGACGGCACGCCAACGGCTACGGCTACACGCTGCCCGGCTACCACGCTCGGCAACGTCACCATCGGCGGCAACGTGCACATCGGCCCGAACGCCGTCGTCACCCGGGACGTCCCGGCCGACACGATCGTCGTGGTCGACCCACCCCGGATGCTGCCCCGTTCGCCGAACTGACGGCCGGGTCAGGGCGTTGCAGGGTCAGGGCGTCGCGGGGAGGCCGCGCCGCGCCTGTCAGGACGGGGCCGACGTCGCCTCGTCGAGGCCCTGGGCCAGGGTGTTCCACGAGAGGGTGGCGCACTTGATGCGCACGGGGAACTTCACGACGCCCTGGAGCGCCTCGAGGTCGCCCAGCTTGACCTCGGGGTCGGGCGTGGGCGTGTCGGTGCCCGACCCGTCGCCGTCGCTGCCGAGCCGCGACTCGTGGATCGTCATGAGCGCCTTGAACGCCCGGGTGAGCCGGCGGGCCTCGTCGACGGTGCGGCCCTTCACGGCCGCCGACATCATCGAGGCCGAGGACTGGCTGATCGAGCAGCCCTGGCCGCCGATCTTGATCTCGTCGATGCGGCCGTCGCCGTCGAGCGCCAGGTACACGACGATCTCGTCGCCGCACAGCGGGTTGAAGCCCTCGGCGCGGTGAGCCGGGGGCACCTCGAGCTCGCCACGGTTCCGCGGGTTGCGGTAGTGGTCGAGGATGATCTCGCGGTAGAGGTCTTCGAGGCCGGGCATCAGCTCACTTCCTATCCGAGAACTCGGCGCTACCCGAAGAATGCCGCGCAGCGCTGCAGGGCGTCGGCGAGGGCGTCGACGTCGGCCTCGTCGTTGTAGACGTAGAACGACGCCCGGACGACGGCGCCCACGCCGAGGCAGCGCATGAGCGGCTTGGCGCAGTGGTGGCCGGCCCGCACGCAGACGCCTGACTGGTCGAGCACCTGGGTGACGTCGTGGGGGTGGAGGGTCTTGAAGGTGAACGACAGGACGCCGCCCTTCGACTCCGCGTCGGGCGGCCCGTGCACGACGAGGTCGTCGCCGAACCGGTCGCGCAGCACGTCGAGCGCGTATCGGGTCACCTGGATCTCGTGGGCCCGCACGTTCGCCATGCCGTAGCGCTCGAGCTCGTCGCAGGCCACGCCCAGGCCGATGGCCTCGGCGATGGGGGGGGTGCCGGCCTCGAACTTGTGCGGCAGCTCGTCGGCGACGAAGCCGTCGAGCCGGACGTCGCGGATCATCCCGCCGCCCCCGAGGAACGGCGGCATCGCCTCGAGCAGCTCGGCCCGGCCCCAGAGCACGCCGATGCCCGTCGGCCCGAGCATCTTGTGGCCGGTGAAGGCCAGGAAGTCGGCGCCGATGGCCTGGACGTCCGTGGCCAGATGGGGCGTGAACTGGGCCGCGTCCACCAGGGCCAGCGCCCCGGCGGCGTGGGCCGCCTCGACCAGGTGGTGCAGCGGGTTGATGGTGCCGAGCACGTTGGAGACGCCGGTGACGCCGAGGAGCTTGGCGCCGTCGAGCAACCGGTCGAGGTCGCCGAGGTCGAGCAGGCCGTCGGCGGTGACCGGGATGTAGCGGATCTCGAAGCCGAGCTGCTCCCGAAGGATCAGCCACGGGACGATGTTGGCGTGGTGCTCCATCTCGGTGAGCACGACGGCGTCGCCCGGACCGAGGTTGGACCGGCCCCAGCTGTGGGCGACGAGGTTGAGCGACTCGGTGACGTTCTTCGAGAACAGGATCTCGTTGCTGGCCGGCGCGTTCACGAAGCGGGCGATGCGCTCACGAGCCCGCTCGAACGCGGCGGTGGCCGCCTCGGCGAGGGCGTAGACGCCGCGGTGGACGTTGGCGTGCGTCGTCTCGTAGTAGCCCGACATCGCGTCGATGACGGCCCGTGGCTTCTGCGACGAGGCGGCCGAGTCGAGGAACACGAAGGGCCCGTCCCGGTGGGCCTCGAAGATCGGGAAGTCCTTGCGGACGGCGGCGACGTCGATGCCGGTCATGGTGCCTGCCTCCTCATCGGCCGAGCCACGGCTCGAAGCCCTCGCGCTCGAGCCGCCCGGCCAGGTCGGGACCGCCGCTCTCGACGACCCGGCCGGCCACCAGGATGTGGACCACGTCGGGAGTGAGGTGCTCCAGGATCCGCTGGTAGTGGGTGATCAGCAGCACGCCCAGCTCGGGGCGGTCGCGGCGGACCTCCTGCACCCCCCGGGCGACGACGCGCAGCGCGTCGATGTCGAGGCCCGAGTCGGTCTCGTCGAGGATGGCGAGGTCGGGCTCGAGGATGGCCATCTGGAGGATCTCGTTGCGCTTCTTCTCGCCGCCTGAGAAGCCCTCGTTGAGGTACCGGTCGGCGAAGGCCGGATCCATCTCGAGCCGGGCCATCCACTCCATGATCGCCAGGCGGGTCTCGAGGGCCGACAGGTCGTCGATGCCCTTGCGGGCGGCGAGGGCCTGCTGGAGGAACGACCGGACCGGCACGCCCGCGATCTCCTGGGGGTACTGGAAGGCGAGGAAGATGCCGGCCTTGGCCCGCACGTCGGTGGGCCAGTCGGTGATGTCCTCGCCCTTGTAGCGGATGCTCCCGGCGGTGACCCGGTAGTCGGGGTTACCGAGCAGGGTGTTGGCGAGGGTGGACTTGCCCGAGCCGTTGGGGCCCATCACGGCGTGGATCTCGCCCGGTCCGACCTGCAGGCTCAGGCCCCGGAGGATGGCGTCTCCGTCGGGCCGGGCGAAGCCGGCGTCCTCGCCGGGCTCGACGACCACGTGGAGGTCCGCGATCTCGAGCAGGGGCCCGGCGGGCGTCGGTGTGTGCTCCGGGGTCGCGCTCATCGGGTCCGAGTGTAAGCGGTGCTCCCGATTCCACCTATGGCCGTAGTGGAAATGGGCTGGTGCGCCCGCCGGCCCGGCCTCTTAGGGTGAGCCAGGCCGCACTCCACCCCCGCATCCGGCGGCACGACAGGAGGCCCTCGTTGGAGACGGAAGCGCACGAGCTCGACGCCGCCGACGTCGTCTGGGACCTGTCCGACCTGCTCGACGGCCGGGACGACGAGGCCGCCGTCCTCGAGCTGGTCGAGCGGGCCGAGGTGCTGGGTGCCGAGCTGGCCGGGCAGCGGGGTCGGGTGGCGTCGTTCGGCCCGGGCGAGCTGGCCGCCTTCATGGGCGGGCAGGCCGAGCTGGCCGAGCTGATCGGCCGGGCCGACTCGTGGGCGTCGCTGCGGTTCGCCGCCGACGTCAACGACCCGGCCCGGGGGGCCCTGATGCAGCGGGTCGAGGAGCGGGCCACCGCCATCCAGACCGCGCTGGTGTGGTTCGAGCTGGAATGGGCCGAGCTCGACGACGATCGGGCCGACGCCCTGCTGGCCGACGGCCGGCTCGCCTTCGCCGCCCACCACCTGCGCACCGCCCGCCGCTACCGCCCCCACCTGCTGTCCGAGCCGGAGGAGGTCCTCCTCACCGAGAAGGGCGTCACCGGGCGGTCGGCCTGGTCCCGGCTCTTCAGCGAGCTGACGTCGACGATCGAGGTCGGCCTCGACGGCCGGGTCACCACCCTCGAGGAGGGCCTCTCCAGGCTGGCCTCCGGCGATGCCGAGGTCCGCCGCCAGGCGGCGGAGGCCGTCACGGAGGCGCTGCGGCCGGGGCTGCGCACCCGGGCCTTCATCTACAACACCCTCATCCACGACAAGGCCGTGGACGACCGCCTCCGCCGGTTCCCGTCGTGGATCTCGAGCCGCAACCTCTCCAATGAGGCCAGCGACGAGTCGGTCGAGGCGCTGGTGGCGGCGGTTCGGGCGCGCTACGACATCCCGCAGCGCTGGTACCGCCTCAAGGCCAAGCTGCTCGGCGTCGACCGATTGAAGGACTACGACCGGATGGCCGGTCTGGCAGCGGAGGACACCCGGTTCGGCTTCGACGAAGCCCGCGACCTGGTGCTCGACAGCTACCACTCGTTCTCGCCCGGGCTCGCCGACGTCGCCCGCCGCTTCTTCGACGAGCGATGGATCGACGCGCCGGCCCGGCCGGGCAAGCGGCCCGGTGCCTTCTGCGCCTACACCGTCCCGAGCGTCCACCCCTACGTCTTCCTCAACTGGACGTCGCGCCGCCGCGACGTGCTGACCCTGGCCCACGAGCTCGGCCACGGCCTGCACGCCTACCTGGCCCGTGAGCAGGGCGTGTTCCACCAGGGCACGCCGCTCACGCTGGCCGAGACCGCCTCGGTCTTCGGCGAGACCGTCACGTTCGGGCGGCTGCTGGAGGCCACCGACGACCGGGCCGCCCGCCTCTCGCTCCTCGCCGAGAACATCGAGGGCGCCATCGCCACGGTCTTCCGCCAGACGGCGATGAACCGCTTCGAGGACGCCGCCCACACCGCCCGCCGGGGCGAGGGCGAGCTCTCGGTCGACCGCCTCGGCCAGCTGTGGTTCGACAGCCAGACGGAGATGCTCGGCGACGCCGTCGAGCTCACCGACGGCTACCGGAGCTGGTGGTCCTACGTGCCCCACTTCATCGGCACGCCCGGCTACGTGTACGCCTACGCCTACGGGCAGCTCCTCGCCCTGTCCGTCTACCGCCAGTACGAGCAGCAGGGCGCCGACTTCGTGCCCCGCTACCTCCACCTCCTGGCCTCGGGCGGCTCGATGGCCCCCGAGGACCTCGGCCGGATCGTCGGCTGCGACCTCGCCGATCCCGGGTTCTGGGACGGCGGCCTCGCCATCGTCGAGGCCCAGCTCGACGCGGCCGAAGCCGCGGTGTGATGTCCGACCGGGCCGGAGGAGGAGCCGGGTGCTGACGGCGGTCGTGATCCACCGCGACCGGCCCGAGGCGTGCGTCTCGACCGGACGGAACCTGCTGGGCCAGGGCGTCGACCGCCTGATCGTGGTCGACAACGGCTCGCCGGCGGCGTCGGTCGACGCCGTGCGGGCCGGCCTGCCCGAGGCGGAGGTGCTCGAGCTCGGGACCAACTCCGGCTTCGGTCCGGGTGCCAACGCCGGCCTGCGGCGCTGGCTCGAGGGCGGCGAGGGCGACTGGGTGCTCGTCGCTCCCCACGACGCCGACCCTCAGCCGGGCTGCGTCGCCACCCTCGTGGCCGCCGCCGCGGCGCGGCCCCGGGCCGGCCTGGCCTGCGCCGAGTACGGCGACGGCGAGCTCAACCTGCGCCCGGTCGTGAGCCGGTTCGCGGGCGGGATCATCGGTCCGTCCGAGCGGCGCCCGGGCTGGGAGGACTGCGACTACCCGCACGGCACGCTGCTGCTCGCCAACCGGGCCTGCCTCGAGGACATCGGCCTCTTCGACGAGCGCTACTTCGCCTATTGCGAGGAGACCGACCTCGGCATCCGGGCGTCGGCTGCCGGTTGGGAGATCGGGATCGTGTGGGGGGCGGTGGTGCGCAACCCCGGCATGGGCTCGGGCCGGGGCGTCCCCGAGTACCTCATGCTCCGCAACAGCCTGCACCTCGTCCGCTGGCACTTCGGTCGGTGGCCGGCCGCCCTGCAGCTCGTGGCGGCCAGCTGGATCACCGTGCGGGCCAGCCTGGGAGGGCGCCAGCCCCTGTTCTGGCACCGCCGGGGCCGCTTCCTCGCCCTCCGCGACTACCTGCTCGCACGGACCGGGCCCCCGCCGGTGTCGCTCACCGAGCCCTGACCGGCGCCACACCGGACGCTCACATCCGGTGCCGACGATCCGGGGGTCGCACGTCGTGGGCGCCGGGATCGAGGGCGGCGCCCGCGGCGGCGGCCACCAGCTGCTACCAGCGCCTGGCGATCCACTCGTCGAGGTGGGGCCGCTCGTCGCCGATGGTGGTGTCGAGCCCGTGGCCGGGGAGGACGACCGTGTCCTTCGGGAGGACGAAGAGACGGCGGTCGATCTGCTCGATGATCTGGTCGAAGGCGGCGTCGCTGCCGAAGGTGTTGCCGGGACCACCGGGGAAGAGGGTGTCGCCGCTGAACAGGATCGGGCTGCCCTCGAGCAGGAAGCACATCGAACCCGGCGTGTGGCCGGGCGTGTGCAGGGTCGACAGCCGCAGCCGGCCCACCTCGATGACGGTGTCGTCCTCGAGGATGTCGTCGTAGGACGGGAGCATGGCGGCGTCGTCGGCGGTGACGCCCACCCGGTAGCCGGCGTCGCGGACGGCCGGCACGGCCTGGATGTGGTCGGCGTGGCCGTGGGTCTCGAGGACGCGGCGCACGCCGAGGTCCCGGCACAGCTCGAGCAGGCGCTCGTGCTCGTTGGCGGCGTCGAGCAGGACGGCGTCGCCCGTCTCGCGGCAGCGCAGGACGAACACGTTGTTCTCGTACGGGCCGACGACCACCTTGTGGATCTCGGCCCGGCTGTCACGCCAGTGGAGGGTCTGCTCTTGGAGTGTCACGGTGTGGGTCTAGTAAACAGGCTCGATCCGCAGCCAGCCGCCAGCAGGGGGAACCAGGTGAACTTCGCCTACTCCGAGGAGCAGGAAGAGCTCCGTCGCACCGTCCGGGCCTTCCTCGAGCAGAAGTCGCCCGAGACGGAGGTCCGTCGCCTGATGGAGACCGAGGACGGGCTCGACGAGGCGGTCTGGTCCCAGATGGGGGAGCAGCTCGGCCTCCAGGGCCTCCACATCCCCGAGGAGTTCGGGGGGTCGGGGTTCAGCTACGTCGAGCTCTGCATCGTCCTCGAGGAGATGGGCCGCCGCCTGCTGGTGGCGCCGTTCTTCTCCTCGGTGGTGCTGGCCGCCAACACGTTGCTCGAGTCGGGCGACGACGCGGCCAAGAAGGAGCTGCTCCCGGGCATCGCCTCCGGTGAGACCAAGGCCACTCTCGCCCTCACCGAGGACAACGGTCGCTGGGACGAATCGGGCATCACCGCTCGGGCGACGAAGGCCGGCGACGGCTGGACGATCTCCGGCTCGAAGAGCTTCGTGCTCGACGGTGCCCTGGCCGACCTGATCCTCGTGGCGGCCCGCACCGACGCCGGCGTGAGCCTCTTCGCCGTGCAGGGCGACGCCCCCGGCCTCACCCGCACCCGGCTGGCGACGATGGACCTCACCCGCAAGCAGGCCCGCCTCGACCTGGCCGACACCCCAGCCCGGCTGGTCGGCACCGACGGCGGCGGCTGGGCCGTGCTGGAGACGGTGCTCGACCTGGTGAACGTGGCCCTGGTCAACGAGTCCGTCGGCGGCGCCCAGGAGGTCCTCGAGACGGCCGTGCAGTACGCCAAGGACCGCGTGCAGTTCGGGCGCCCGATCGGCTCGTTCCAGGCGATCAAGCACAAGTGCGCCGACATGCTCCTCGAGGTCGAGTCGTCGAAGTCGGCGGCCTACTACGCGGCGGCCTGCGCGGCCGAGCGCAACGACGAGCTCGCCACCACCGCCTGCCTGGCCAAGGCCTACGTGGGCGAGGCCTACTTCCACGCCGCCGCCGAGAACATCCAGATCCACGGGGGGATCGGCTTCACGTGGGAGCACTCGGCCCACCTCTACTTCAAGCGGGCCAAGTCGTCCGAGCTGCTCTTCGGCGACCCGGCCTACCACCGCGAGCTCCTCGCGCAGCGCCTGGGCCTCTGAGGCTTCGGCCATGGCGCTCGCCGTCGTGCTCCTCGCGCTGGCGGGGGCCGCGGTCTTCGTCATCGCCGCGGTCGTCGTGGGTCGGGAGGCCCACCGGCTCGACAACGAGGCGCCCCGCCCCGTCTTCGACCTCGACGAGGCCGTCGCCTGGGTCGCGGACCGCCTGCCGCCCGAGGTCACGGCCGCCCTCAGCCCCGACGACGTGGCCCGCATCCTCGACTGGTCGCTCGAGTGCTTCGCCACCGCCGAGCCCGACCGGAGCCTCCCCGGTGGCGAGTCCCTGGTCGAGGACGAGGACGCGGTGGCCTTCGTGCTGGAGCGGGCGGCCGCGGCCGGGCTCGACTGCACCGGGCCGCAGGTGACGGCCGTCCTGACCCAGCAAACCGCGTACCTGGAGGCGATCGGAGCGGTACGCTCCCTCTCACCAGAGAGAGGAGGTGGTCCAGCTGAAGATTCACTGTAGGACCCTGGAGGTGGTTGGCCGCTAGACGGCCGCCGGACCACCTGGCGAGTACCCGCCAACCACCCCCGAGGACCAGCGGCTGAGACCGGTCCCCTCAGCAAACCAAACGCCCCTCGGGACACACCGGTAAGGAAATCGAAGAGAGCGGGAGCGCCACCAGCGCTCCCGCTCTCCGCGTCCGGGCTGTCTAGGGTGCGGGCGATGTCGCGACCGAAGCAGTTCGAGGACCGCCGCTACGTCGGCGACAAGCGAAACCAGGTGGTGCACGACCTCGACCGGGTGACCGAGGCCTGCGGCCTCGACGACCTGCTCCGGGCCGAGACCTACGTGTCGTTCGGGCCCGACACGCTGGTCGAGGCGTCGAACCGGGGCTACCGGCCCTGCCGCCGTTGCGGGCCGCCCACGACCTGACCCGCCCGGCGTCCGGGAGGTCGGGAAGGCGTCCCGGGCCGCCCACGACCTGACCCGCCCGGCTACGCCGCCGGCCGCCCGGCTACGCCGCCGGCGGCCCGGCCGCTCCGTCCGGCCGCTCGCCCCACCCGACGTCGCCGGGGGGCCGTGCGACCCCCATCCCTGGACGGACCGGGCGCCGGGACAGGGCGCCCGGCCAGGGCCCGTCCGGCCCGATCGGGCTCGGCGCCCGACCGGGGGGCCCGGGCAGGGGGCGGTCAGAAAGCGGTCAGCAGGAGGAGACGGAGCAGTAATGCCGGCCACACCGGCCGGGAACCTGACCTCTTTATTGTCCGCCCTCGTGCCAGGAGGAGTCGGGCGGGCAGGCCGCCGAACGAGGGCCGCGGTCCGGTCCCTCGCCGCCCGGTTCGGCGTCACGGCGGTGCCCTCGGCGGGCTCCCGCCTCCCCCCCTCGTGCCACGGGGTGGTGGCCGCCGTGGTGGCGCCCCGGGAGGCGAGCCTCCCGGCGGCGAGTGCGTGCCTGGTCACGACCCGTGCGACCGGCGACGACCCGGGCCGGGGGCACGACCGTCTCATGTACGCCACACCAACGAAGGAGAGCCCATGCCCGTGACCACACCGTCTGAACTGCGAAGCCGTTGGAAGTGGCGAGCCCTCGCCGTCACCGGCGGCATGGCGGCCCTCGGGCTGGCCTCGGCCGCTCCGGCGGCGGCCCAGGAGGCGGAGCTGCTGCCCGAACAGGTGCAGCAGGTCCTCAACAACACCTGGGTCTTCCTCGCCGGCGTGCTGGTCTTCTTCATGCAGGCCGGGTTCGCCCTGGTCGAAGCCGGCCTCACCAGGGCCAAGAACGTCGGCAACATCATGATGAAGAACATGATGGACTGCTGCGCCGGGGTCCTCGCCTTCCTCCTGATCGGCTACTCGATCGGGTTCGGGGACGAGGCGCTGGGTGGCTGGTTCTCGTGGGGCGGCATCGGCGTCGACGGCATCGACGCCGCCGATGGCGACGGCCTGTGGACCTCCACCACGTTCTTCTTCCAGGCCGCGTTCGCGGCGACCGCGGCGACGATCGTCTCCGGCGCGATGGCCGAGCGGACGAAGTTCAAGTCCTACTTCATCTACTCGCTCGTCATCACGGCCGTCATCTACCCGGTCGTCCTCAGCTGGACCTGGGGCGGAGGTTGGCTGGCGCAGCGGGAGTTCCCCTTCTCCGACTTCGCCGGCTCGACCATCGTGCACGCCACCGGCGGGTGGGCCGCCCTCATGGGCGCGATGATCCTCGGTCCCCGCATCGGCAAGTACGGGGCGGACGGCAAGCCGAGGGCCATCCCAGGCCACAGCATCCCGTTCGTCGTGCTCGGTGCGCTGATCCTCTTCGTCGGCTGGTTCGGGTTCAACCCCGGCTCGGAGCTCGCCGCCGACGAGTTCGTGATGCAGATCGCGGTGAAGACCCTGGTCGCAGGAGCCGCCGGTGCGGTCGTGGCCATGCTCGTGAACTGGATGATGGACAAGAAGCCGGACGTGTCGATGGCCGCCAACGGCCTGCTGGCCGGGCTGGTCTCGATCACCGCGCCGGTCGGCGCCGTCACCACGTCGTACGCGGTGGTCATCGGTGCCATCGGAGGGGCGATCGTCGTCTTCGCCGTCCGGTTCTTCGACCGGATACACATCGACGACCCCGTGGGTGCGATCTCCGTCCACGGGGTCTGCGGCACGTGGGGCACCCTCTCGATCGGCCTGTTCGCCAAGTGGGACGACGCCTTCCTCGGCCGCGAGGACGCCGGCCTGTTCTACGGCGGCGGTCTGGACCAGCTCGTGACCCAGGTCATCTTCGTGCTCGTGCACGCGGTCTGGGTCTGCGGCGCCGCCGGGCTCCTGTTCCTCGCCATCAAGAAGACGGTGGGTCTGCGGGTCAGCGCCGAGGAGGAGCTGGCCGGTCTCGACGTGGAGGAGCACGGGACCGCCGGCTACGGCCCCGAGCTGTTCACGCCGAGCCTGTCGTCCGCTCACGCCGCTTCTCCCGTGGAGGTCTGAACGATGCCCGTGCTCGTGACAGCAGTGATCAAGCCGTCGAAGCTCGACGACGTCCAGGCGTCCCTGAAGGCGGCGGGGGTCCAGGGCATGACGGTGACCGAGGTGAAGGGCTTCGGGCGCCAGGGAGGTCAGACGGAGACCTACCGGGGTGCCGAGTACGTGATCTCCTTCCTCCCGAAGCTGAAGGTGGAGGTCATCTGCGACGACGCCTCGGCGGGCACCGTCGTCGAGGTGCTGACCGCATCGGCCAAGACGGGCAAGATCGGCGACGGGAAGGTCTGGGCGTTCCCCCTGTCCCACCTGGTGCGGATCCGGACCGGGGAGACCGGCTCGGAAGCCGTCTGAGCGACCCGGTGGTGGGG
>JBFWQW010000003.1:52898-73799 GCA_050249235.1 Acidimicrobiia bacterium
ATCCACGCCGATCCGGCGCCACCACCGGCGCTCCGCCGGCCTCACTGTTCATGTAGGCGCACTCACCCTGAAATTCTCCCGAAACACGCGCGCAGGAACCTGACGGCCTCGTATCCCACCGACCCGGGGTACCGACCGAAAGGAATGGCGTGGAGCTCAACTCGGGCGATACCGCCTGGATCCTCATCTCGACGGCCTTGGTGCTCTTCATGACACCGGGGCTGGCGTTCTTCTACGGCGGGATGGTCCGCTCGAAGAACGTCCTCGCGATGCTGATGCAGAACTTCTTCGCGATGGGCCTCCTGGCCGTGCTGTGGGCGCTGGTCGTCTTCAGCCTCGCCTTCGGCAACGCCGGTGACGGCGGCTTCATCGGCAACCTCGACCACATCGGCCTGAAGGACGTGGGGCTGCTCGGCGGTGGGAACGGCGACTTCCTCGGCTTCCTCACCATCCCGTTCATCCTCTTCGCCACCTACCAGATGACGTTCGCCATCATCACGCCGGCGCTCATCACGGGTGCGACGGCGGACCGGATGAAGTTCTCCGCCTACGCCTGGTTCATCGGCCTCTGGCTGGTGCTCGTGTACGGGCCCCTCGCCCACATGGTCTTCGGCGGTGGGTGGCTGTTCGAGCAGGGTGCCCTCGACTTCGCCGGCGGCGCGGTGGTGCACATGAACGCCGGGGCCGCAGCGGTCGCGGTGATCATCGTGCTCGGCGTCCGCAAGGGCTACCCGAACACGCCGATGCCGCCCCACTCGCTGCCGCTGACGCTGCTCGGAACCGGCATCCTGTGGTTCGGCTGGGCCGGGTTCAACGCCGGCTCCGCCCTCGGGGCCAACGGCCTCGCCGCCCAGGCGCTCTTCAACACCTTCGGCGCGGCGTCGGCGGCGATGCTCGGCTGGCTCGTGATCGAGAAGGTCAAGGGCGGCCACGCCACCACCCTCGGGGCGGCCTCGGGTGCGGTGGCCGGTCTGGTCGCCATCACCCCCTGCGCCGGTTTCGTCGGCAGCATGCCGGCGCTCATCATCGGCTTCGTCACCGGCATCGTCTGCTTCCTCGCCATCGGCCTGAAGAAGGCGTTCAAGCTCGACGACAGCCTCGACGTGATCGCCGTCCACCTCGTGGGCGGGCTCGTCGGATCGCTGCTGCTCGGCCTCTTCGCCGACCCGGCCATCAACGCCGCCGTCGTCGACCCGGGCCTCTTCATCGACGGCGGCGGTGCCGCCCTCCTCGGCGACCAGCTGCTGGCCGCGGGAGTGACGTTGGCCTACTCCTTCGTGGTCAGCCTGATCATCGCCAAGGTCATCGATATGGTGATCGGGATGCGCATCAGTGAGGACGACGAAGACACCGGCCTCGACCTCGCCCTGCATGCCGAGACCGCGTATGTCGGAGGGACGAACTGATGAAGCTCATCACCGCAGTCGTGAAGCCGTCCAAGCTCGACGACGTCAAGGCGGCCGTGAAGGCGGCGGGCGTCCACGGGATGACCGTGACCGAGGTGCAGGGCTTCGGCCGCCAGGCCGGGCACACCGAGACCTACCGGGGCACGGAGTACACGATCGACTTCGTGCCGAAGGTCCGGCTGGAGATCCTCGTCAGCGAGGGCGAGCTGGACGCGGTCACGGCCGCCCTGGCCGCCTCGGCCCAGACCGGCAAGATCGGTGACGGCAAGATCTGGATCACGCCGGTCGAGCAGGTCCTCCGCATCCGCACCGGCGAGCACGGCGAGGACGCCATCTGACCCACCGGTCGAGCCGGGGCACGGTCCACCCGTGGTGGCCCGTGCCCCGGCCTGGTCACCGGGTGACCGCCGGCGCGATCCGGCTCAGATCCTGACGGCGGCTCGGAGGCGGTCGACGGCGTCGGCGTCGCCGAAGACCTCGAGGCCCTCGAGCGGGCGCCGGCCCCACAGCCAGAGGTAGAGGTCGGCCGCCGGGCCACGCACCGCGGCGTCGCCCTTGGCATGGCCGGTCGCGACGGTCATGCCGGTGGGGCCCACCCCGACGAGCCACTCGCCTTCGGTGTCGGTGGCGTGTACGTGGACGGTGACCGGCTGGCTGCCCTGGCCGGTCCAGCGGGACGACGCCAGCTCGAGGAGCTCGCCGATGCCGTCGACGGCCAACTCGGCCGGGACCGGGGTGAGCGGCCCACCGACGGCCTGCTCGACGTCGACGCGGTGCACGGTCGTCTCGTGGGTTCCCCGCCGGAGCCAGAACGCCTTCTGGCCGTCCGGGTCCGTCATGGTCCAGGTCGGGTCGCGGGGATCGGCGGTGTCGAAGGCGGCGAGGAGGGCGGCCAGCGCGGCCGGGTACACGTCGAGCGCCTTCTCCGGTGCCGGCGGCTGAGGGAGGGCGTCGTCCCGGCGGAACGGCGTCTCGGCGGTGCCGGCCAGGGCGACGGCGGTGCGGCCATGGACGAAGGCGAGGTGGCGGACCAGCTTCCGCACGTCGAAGTCCGGGCAGGCCGGGACGGCGGCATCGGGTGAACGGAGGGCGGTCTCGATGAGGAGTCGGCCCTCGCGCTCGAGGGTCTCGGACCAGTTCACGTCGCGACCCTACGAGGTCGGCGCCGTCCCTCCTCGGGCCGCCGGCGGATCCGACGCCGGGGCCCGCGGCCGGACCGGGCGCGCCGGTCGGTACCCTGACCGGCCGGATGGCCGACGAGGGGGAGCAGGGCAGCCACCGGCCGGATCCGGACCGGGTCTCGTTCCCGTCGGGCGACGTGCTGCTCGTCGGCCACCTGGCCCGTCCCGAGCCGGGCGCGGCGGCGGCGGGTCGGCCCGGCCTCGTGCTCTGCCACGGCTTCCCGAGCGGCCCCAAGTCGGCGTCGGCGTCGGGCCAGACCTACCCGGAGCTGGCCGACCGGCTGGCCGCCGAGGCCGGGTGGGTGGTGTTGAGCCTCGACTTCCGGGGCACCGGGGAGTCCGGCGGCAACTTCTCGCTCGGTGGCTGGCTGACCGACCTCCGTGCCGCGGTCGACCACCTCCTCGCCCTGGACGAGGTCGGCGACGTCTGGCTGTGCGGCTCGAGCACCGGCGGCTCGCTCGCCATCTGCGCCGCGGCCGAGGACGAGCGGGTTCGGGGCGTGGCCGCGCTCTCGGCCCGGGCCGACTTCGACGACTGGGCGTCGCACCCCCGCCGGTTCCTCGAGCACGCCCGCGAGATCGGGGTGATCCGCGACCCCCGGTTCCCACCCGATCCCGAGCAGTGGGTGCGGGAGCTGCGGGAGGTGCGGCCCCTCAACCTGGTGGCCAAGCTGGCGCCCCGACCGCTCCTGCTGGTCCAGGGCAGCGAGGACGACACGGTGCCGTCGTTCGACGCCCGCGCTCTCGCCGACTGGCACGCCTCGGCCGAGCTGCGCATCATCCCCGGCGCCGGTCACCGGCTCCGGCACGACCCCCGGGCCATCGCCGTCCTGCTCGGCTGGCTCGAGCGCCAGGCCCCGCCTCCCGCCTGACCGTCCCCCGGGCTCGTCGGGGTCGTGCGAGGGCGCGCCGATGGGCGCTCCCGTGGCCCGAGCATCCCGCCGCCGAAGGCGTCGCGAGCGGAACGCCGCGGGCGCTCGGCGACGGCAGGGGCCGAGAACCAGAGCCGATGTCCGCCGTCCGCGCCGCCTCGAAGGGCCCGGCCCGGTCTAGGGACGCGGGCCGGGCGTGGCCGCGAGGGCGTCGTCGACGGCGGCCCGGAGGCGGTGGGCCGCCTCCCGGGGGTCGTCGGCCTCCGTGAGCCACCGCACGGCCACGAACCGGCGGGCGCCGGCCGCGGCCATGGCGGCGACGGTGTCGGGCGCGGCGCCGCCGGTGACGAACCAGGGCAGGGCCTCACCCGATCCGGCCGCATGGGCCAGGTAGTCGAGGCCCGTGGCGGGCCGGGTGGGATGGGTCAGGGTGGCCAGCACCGGTCCGGCCGACAGGTAGTCGACGGGCTCGTCCCCGGCTGCGTCCCACTCGGCGGGCGAGTGGGTCGACAGCCCGACGATGGCGTCGGGCCCGAGGATCCGCCGGCACAGCGCTGGCGGGGCGTCGTCCTGGCCGACGTGGACGCCGTCGGCGCCGACCTCGAGGGCCAGGTCGGGCCGGTCGTTCAGGACGAAGGGCACGCCCAGGCCCCGGCACACCCGGAGCAGCCGGCGGGCCCGGTCGAGCAGCGGCCGGGCCTCGAGGTGCTTGTCGCGGAGCTGCACCAGGTCGACGCCCCCGGCGACGCACGCCTCGACGAACCACTCCAGGTCGGGGCGGTCGGGCGTGCACAGGTAGAGGCGGCGGTCGCCCAGGCTCGGCACAGGGCGAACCTACCGGGGGTCGATCGCGTGACAAGTGCTACACCCGGCCCACGAACAGGCCGAAGGTTGTATTGATGCCCGAGGTGCAGTCATACGGCGCCGCCCGCCGGGCCTTCCGCGTCCGCCTCGCCGAGGCGGCGGAGACGGCCGGGCGGGGCGGCGGCGACCTGATCGTCTACGTCGCGTCCTTCCTCGGGCTCACCGGGCTCTGGCAGCGGGAGGGCCCGGTTGCGGTCCGGGTGCTGATGCAGGAGCTCCACGGCCTGATCCTGGACGAGGTCCCACCCGACGGCGAGGTGGAGCAGATCGGCGAGTTCGAGATCGCCCTGTTCTTCCGGGGGTCACCCGACGAGGCGCGGGCCCTCCGCCGCCGCATCAGCGCCCTGCTCCCCGGCTCCTTCGACCTCGGCGCCGAGCAGGTGCTGCAGGCGGCGGCCTGGACGCGGGTCCCGGACGACCAGATCGCCACCGGCGACCTGCTGTGGGACACCTGCATCCGGGCCATGCGGGCCCGGTCGAACATCAGCCACGCCGCCATGGGCGCCACGATGGGCCGCGATCCGCAGCTCGACGTGCTCATCCCCCGCGTCCTCGAGCACAGCCTGGCCGGGTACGGCCTCGACGCCGCCGCCATCGAGGTCGGCGACCGCACCTGGGTGCGCTCGGTCGGGCCGGAGGGCGACGAGCGACCCGGTCGGCCGCCGGACGGCGCCTGGGCGCTGTGGACCGGGGCCCGCTCGGTCGGACGGTTCCTGTGGTGGGGGCGTCGCGGCGCGCCCCATCGGACCACGCTCGAAGAAGGGCTCACGTCCGTCGCCCGGGCCGTCGAGCGCGGCCTGGAGCTGGAGGAGACGGAGCACCGGGCCCGGCGCGACGCGCTGACCGGCCTCCTCAACCGGGACGGCCTGGCCCGGGCCATGGACGCGGTCGCCCGCCCGTGCTCGATCGCCGTGGTCGACATCGACCACTTCAAGGCCGTCAACGACCGCTACGGGCACCGGGTGGGCGACCGCATGCTGGTGGCGCTGGCCGACCTGCTCCGCCTCGGCGGACGGTCGGTCGACCTCGTGGCCCGGTGGGGCGGCGAGGAGCTCGTCGTCGTGATGCCGGGCACGAGCCCCGAGGGCGCCGCCGCGGCCCTGCGCCGCTACCTGGTCGACGCCGGCGCGACGATCGCCGTCGGCGAGGTCGTGCTCTCCTTCTCGGCCGGGGTGGTGGAGCTCACCGACGAGGGCGACGAGGCCTTCGCCGCCGCCGTGCACGCCGCCGACCTGGCCATGTACGAGGCCAAGCGGGCCGGGCGGGGCCGGGTCACGGTCGGCGTGCCCTGATCCGTCCGCGGGCCGGCCCCCTCGGCCGGCGCGGGGTGGGCTCAGCCGCCGGCGACGGCCCGGACCAGCTCGACCCGGTCGCCGTCGACGAGGACGGTCGTGGCCAGGTCGCGGCGCAGCATCGGCTCCCGGTTGCGCTCCACCACCACCCAGCGCCCGTCGAGGCCGAGCTGGACGAGCAGGTCGTCGACGGAGGTGCCCCGGGCGACCTCCGTGTCGGTGCCGTTGACCGTGACGTGCACGGTGGCAGCTGGCTCGGCCACGGTGGCGGGGTCAGGCGGGTGCGTCGGTCTTGCCCTTGCCGGCGGCCTTCATGGCCTTCTTGAAGGCCCGGACCTCCTCGAGGTGCTCGGGCGAGTCGGCGTCCGCCACGGAGCGCCGGACGGCGTCGGAGAACGGGGCCGCAGCCGCCTCCCAGCCGGGCGGCCGGACGCCGAGCCGCTTGGCCAGCACGGCCAGGAAGATCTTGGCCTTCTCGCCGCCGAAGCCGGGGAGCGCCTTGAGCCGGGCGAGCAGCTCGTCGCCGCTGGCGACGCCGGTCCACACGTTGGCCGCGTCGCCGCCGTACTGGTCGACGACGACCCGGCACAGCTCGTGGGCCCGCTTGGCCATCGAACCGGGGTAGCGGTGCAGTGCGGGCCGCTCCTTGAAGGTGGCCTCGACGAGCTCGGGGTCCATCGCCGCCACGGTGGCGGCGTCGAGCGAGCCGCCGAGGCGCTCGCGCAGCCGGGCCGGGGAGGCGAAGGCCCACTCCATCGGCACCTGCTGGTCGAGCAGCATCCCGAGGAGCAGGGCCAGCGGATCGTCGTGCAGGAGCCGGTCCGCCTCCGCGTCGCCGGTGATGAAGAAGGTGCCGGTCATGGGCTCACGGTAGCGGGACGCCCAGAGACCGTTCCGGGTTCGACGATCCACGCATGTGCAGGAACCTCGAACCCGGAAGGGTTGGGATCGCTCAGGCGAGGCGGGGGGCCAGGGTGTCGGGGTCGATGCCGTAGCGGGCGATGGCATCGGCGACGGCTTCCTCCTTGCCCTGGCCGTCGGCGGCGAGGGCGGCCAGCACGGCGACCACCACGTGGCCGGCGTCCACCTCGAAGAAGCGGCGGAGCGCCTCGCGGGTGTCGCTGCGGCCGAAGCCGTCGGTGCCGAGCGTCGACCAGCTCCCCGGCACCCACCGGGCGATCTGGTCGGGGACGGCCTTGACGTAGTCGCTGACGGCCACGAACGGGCCCTCGGCCCGGGCCAGCTGGGTGGTGACGAAGGGCGTGCGGGGCGGCTGGGCGGGGTGGAGGCGGTTCCAGCGCTCGGCGTCGAGGGCGTCCTCGCGCAGCGCCTTGTAGGACGTGGCGGACCAGAGCTCGGCGCCCACGTCGTAGTGGGTGGCCAGCTCGTCTCGGGCGGTGGCCGCCCACTGCCACGACGGCCCGGAGAACAGGATGGTCGCCTTCGTGGAGGGGCCGGCCGGCGCGGTCTGGAACCGGTAGAGCCCGGCCAGGAGCTCGTCCTCGACGCCGTCGGGCATCGGCGGCATGGCGTAGTTCTCGTTGTAGAGCGTGAGGTAGTAGATGACGTCCTCGCCCTCGACGAACATCCGCCTGCAGCCGGCCTTGACGATCGTCGCCAGCTCGTAGGCGAAGGCGGGGTCGTAGGCCTGCACGGTCGGGTAGGCCGAGGCCACCAGCAGGCTGTGGCCGTCCTCGTGCTGGAGACCCTCGCCGTTCAGGGTGGTGCGCCCGGCGGTGGCGCCGAGCAGGAAGCCCCGGCCCCGCTGGTCGGCGACCGACCAGATGAGGTCGCCCACCCGCTGGAACCCGAACATCGAATAGAAGATGTAGAAGGGCAGCATCCCGACGCCGTGGGTGGCGTAGGCGGTGCTGGCGGCGGTGAAGCTGGCGAGCGCGCCGGCCTCGGTGATGCCCTCCTCCAGGATCTGGCCGTTCTGGGCCTCCCGGTAGGACAGCTGCATCCCGGCATCGACCGGCTCGTAGAGCTGGCCCATGGCGGCGTAGATGCCGATCTCGCGGAAGAGGGCGTCGAGCCCGAAGGTGCGGGCCTCGTCGGGGATGATGGGCACGACCCGGCTCCCGACCTTCTCGTCGCGCACCAGGTTCCGCAGCAGGCGGGCGAAGGCCATCGTGGTGGAAGCTGCCTGGTTGCCGGACCCGCCGAGGAAGTCGGCGAACGCCTTGTCCTCCGGGGCGTCGGCGGTGCGGCGGTGCCGCACCAGCCGCCTCGGCAACGAGCCGTCGAGGCCCTGGCGGCGCTGGCGCATGTACTCGAGCTCGGGCGACCCCTCGGGCGGGAGGTAGTAGGGCGCGGTGCCCTCCTCGAAGGCCTCGTCCGGCACCTCCTCCTGCATGTAGAGCCGGTCGCGGAACCGCTTCAGCTGCTCGAGCTCCATCTTCTTGATCTGGTGGGTGGCGTTGCGGGCCTCGACGTCGGGACCGAGGGTCCAGCCCTTGATCGTCTTGGCGAGGATCACCGTCGGCGCGCCCTCGTGCTCGACCGCGGCCTTGTAGGCGGCGTAGAGCTTGTGGTGGTCGTGGCCGCCGCGGGGGAGGTTGCGGAGGTCGTCGTCGGACAGGTGGGCCACCATCTGGCGGAGGCGGGGATCGGGGCCGAAGAAGTGCTCACGGATGTACGACCCCGACTCGACCGAGTACTTCTGGAACTGGCCGTCGACGGTGGTGTTCATCTTGTTGAGCAGGACGCCGTCCTTGTCCTGGGCCAGCAGCTCGTCCCACTTCGAGCCCCAGATGACCTTGAGCACGTTCCACCCGGCGCCCCGGAAGACCGCCTCGAGCTCCTGGATAATCTTGCCGTTGCCCCGCACCGGCCCGTCGAGGCGCTGGAGGTTGCAGTTGACGACGAAGATCAGGTTGTCGAGACCCTCCCGGGCCGCGATCGACAGTGCCCCGAGCGACTCGGGCTCGTCGCACTCGCCGTCGCCGACGAAGCACCACACCTTCGACTGGCTGGTGTCGGCGATCTCGCGGTTGAGCAGGTAGCGGTTGAAGCGGGCCTGGTAGATGGCGTTGATCGGGCCCAGGCCCATCGACACCGTGGGGAACTCCCAGAAGTCCGGCATCAGCCGGGGGTGGGGGTACGACGACAGGCCGTTGCCGCCCACCTCCTGGCGGAAGTTGTCGAGCTGGGCCTCGGTGAGTCGGCCCTCGAGGAAGGCCCGGGCGTAGATGCCCGGCGCGGCGTGGCCCTGGAAGTAGACCTGGTCGCCGGCCAGCCCGTCGTCCTTGCCCCGGAAGAAGTGGTTGAAGCCCACCTCGTAGAGCGACGCCGAGCTGGCGAAGGTGGCGAGGTGCCCGCCGATGCCGTCGGAGTGCTTGTTGGCCCGCACCACCATCACCGCCGCGTTCCAGCGGATGAAGGCCCGGATGCGGCGCTCGAGGTGGGCGTCGCCGGGGAACCAGGCCTGGTGGTCGACGGGGATGGTGTTGACGTAGGGGGTGGAGATGGTGGCCGGGATGCCGACCTGGAGCTCGCGCGCCCGCTCGAGGAGGGCGGAGATGAGGTAGCGGGCCCGCGTCCGTCCGTGGGCGTCGACGACGGCGTCGAGGCTGTCGAGCCACTCCCGCGTCTCGGTGGGGTCGACGTCAGGCAGGGAGTGCACGAATCCGTCGAAGATCACCCTCCCATCCTCGCAGCTACGGTCGCCGACCGTGACCCTCCCGCCCCCGTCGACCCCGCCCCCGATGGTGGCCTACACCGACGGCGCCTGCTCGGGGAACCCGGGCCCGGGGGGCTGGGCCTGGGCCGTGCCCGAGGGCCCGTACGCGTCGGGCGCCGCGGCGCGCACCACGAACCAGCGCATGGAGATCCACGCCGCCTACGAGGCCATGCGGTCGCTCGCCGGCCGGCTGGAGATCGTGAGCGACTCGACCTACGTCGTGCACTGCTTCCGCGACCGGTGGTGGGAGGGATGGCTGCGCCGGGGGTGGACCAACAGCGCCAAGAAGCCGGTGGCCAACCGCGACCTCTGGGAGCCGATGATCGGGCTCTACCGGGAGCGGGGCGACGTCACGTTCCGCTGGGTGAAGGGCCACTCCAACGACGCCATGAACGACCTCGTCGACAAGCTCGCCGTCGAGGCCGCCCTCACCCAGTCGGGCCGCACCGGCACCCTCTGATCCCCGCCCGGCCGGTCCTGGGCGACCTTGGTCTCGAGAGCCCGTGCGACGGCGAGGACGAACGCGTCGGTCTCCTCTTCACGATCGACGCGGCTGGCGGGCGGTGGCGCTTCGAGCGGGTCCAGACGATCCCGGCCGACGAGCACGGCTGCCTCTGATAGCGGGCCCGGGGGGCCGGTCCCGCCTTCGAGGGGGGCTGCTGATGGCGGCGTTGATGCCGTAGCAGCCGTCCCCGGTAGAAGGTCAGGCGGTGCCGCGTAAAGAGGGTGCCGGGGCCGCCTGAACATCGACGCGACGCCGAGCCGGCCGCGTCAGGCGGGCCGGTCGAGGAGGTGGCGCAGGGCGCCCTCCAGCTCGGGGTGGCGGAACTCGTAGCCGGAGGCGAGGAGGCGGGCGGGCTGGAGCCGGGCGCTGTCGCCGAGCAGGGAGGTGGCCAGCTCGCGACCGAGCAGCACGGCCGGCCCGAGCAGGGGGATGGGGAGGACGGCAGGGCGGTGGAGGACCCGGGCCAGGGTCTTCGTGAACTCGGCGTTGGTGACCGGGTTGGGCGACACCAGGTTGACGGGCCCGTGCACGTCGGCGGTGAGGAGGTGGCGGATGGCGCCGACCTCGTCGTCGATCGAGATCCAGGGCCACCACTGGTGGCCGCCGCCGATGGGGCCGCCGAGGCCGAGGCGGAACAGCGGGAGCATCCGGGCCAGCGCGCCGCCGGTGGGGGACTGCACGATGCCGGTGCGCAGGAAGGCAGTGCGGATGCCGGCGTCGACGGCCGGTCGGGCGGCGGCCTCCCAGGCCCGGGCGACCTGGGCGTCGAAGCCCTCGCCCCGGCTCGGGCTGTCCTCGGTGAGGACCTCGTCGCCGCCGTCGCCGTAGATGCCGATGGCCGAGCCGGACAGGAGCACGGCCGGCTTCGGGTCGAGGTCGGCCAGGGCCTCGGTGAGGACGGCGGTGCCCCTGGTGCGGCTCTCCATGATCCGGCGCTTCTGGGCGGCGGTCCACCGCCTGTCGCCGATGCCCTCGCCGGCCAGGTGCACGGCGGCGTCGATGCCGGCCAGGCCGGCGGCGTCGATGGTGCCCGCCGCGGGGTCCCAGCGGAGCTCGTCCGGCCCGACCGGCTCGCGGCGCACGAGCGGGCGGACCCGGTGGCCGGCGGCCCGCAGCTCGGCGACGAGCGCCGTCCCGATCATCCCGCTCGACCCCGTGACGGCGACATCCATGTGGGGAGTCTGCGGTGTCGCCTGCGACAATGCGAGACCCATGCCGCAGACACTCCTCGTCGAGCTCGCCGACCGGATCGCCGCCGCCGCCCGCCGGGCCTTCGGCGACGGCGTGGCGCTCCCCGCCGCGCTCGTCCTCCCCGCCCGGGACGCCCGCCACGGCGACTACTCCTCGCCGGTCGCCATGAGCCTGGCCAAGTCCCTCGGCCAGGCGCCGGTGGCGGTGGCCGAGCGGCTGGTCGCCGCCCTGCAGGTCGACGACCTCTGCGACCGGCCCGAGGTGGTGGCACCCGGCTTCGTGAACCTGCGGCTCCGGGACGGCTGGCTGGCGACGCGGGTCTCGGCCGGCGGGCTGGTCGTCGTCCCCGACCAACGGCACCAGCGGGTGGTCGTCGACTACTCGGGCATCAACGTCGCCCGGCGCATGCACGTCGGCCATCTGCGCTCGACGATCATCGGCGACGGCCTCGCCAACGTGCTGGCCGCGCTCGGCCACCACGTGGACCGCCTCAACCACCTGGGCGACTGGGGCGCCCAGTTCGGGAAGCTCCTCGCCCACCTGGAGGACGTGCGGTCGGGGTCCGAGCGGCCGTCGGGCGACCTCGCCATCGCCGACGTCGAGGCCTTCTATCGCGAGGCCAACCGGCGGGACGAGGAGGACGAGGCGTTCCACGACCGGGCCCGCCGCAAGGTCGTCGAGCTCCAGGCCGGCGAGCCGGGGGCCCGGGCGGCGTGGGCCGAGCTGGTCGACCTCACGAAGCGGTCGAACCAGGAGGTGTTCGAGCTGCTCGCCATCCGCGACCTGGTCGACCGGGGCGAGTCCTTCTACCAGCCCTTCCTCGACGAGGTCGTGGCCGACCTGGCCGACCGCGGCCTCCTGGTCGAGGACCAGGGTGCCAAGGTGGTCTTCGTCGACGGCTTCACCAACCGGGAGGGCGACCCCCTCCCGCTCATCGTCCAGAACCGCCACGGCGGCTACGGGTACGCCGTCACCGATCTCGCCGCCCTGCGCCACCGCCTCACGGCGATGGGCGCCGACCGCGTCGTCTACGTCGTCGACGCCGGCCAGAGCCAGCACCTGGCCATGGTGTTCGCGGTGGCCCGGGTGGCCGGCTGGGTGACCGACGACCACGAGGTCGTCCACGTCGGGTTCGGCCTGGTGCTCGGCGAGGACGGGAAGCGGCTGCGGACCCGGTCGGGCGAGAACGTGCGCCTCGACGAGCTGCTCACCGAGGCGGTGGAGCGGTCGCGCGCCTTCGTCGTGGCCCGGGCCGAGGAGCGGGGCGAGGCCCCACCCGACGACCTCGACCACGTGGCCCGGGTGATCGGCGTGGGCGCGGTGAAGTACGCCGACCTGAGCCAGAACCGCCAGAGCAACTACGTGTTCTCGTTCGAGCGGATGCTCAGCCTGAAGGGCAACACCGCGCCCTACCTCCAGTACGCCTACGCCCGCATCCGGTCGATCCTCCGCAGCGACGGCGCCGCGGCGCCGACCGGGGACGGGCCCGGCGCGGTGGTGCTCGACGACCCGGCCGAGCGAGACCTGGCCAAGGTGCTCGTCGGCACCGCCGACGTCGTGGCCCGGGTGGCCGAGGACTACGAGCCCAACCACCTGTGCGCCCACCTCTACGACGTGGCCCAGGTGTTCAGCCGCTTCTACGAGGCCTGCCCGGTGCTGAAGGCCCCCGAGCCGATCCGGTCATCACGCCTGGTGCTGTGCCGGGCCACCGCCGACGTGCTCGAGGCCGGCCTCGCCCTCCTCGGCATCGAGGTCCTCGACCGGCTCTGACCCGACCGCCCCCTGCCGGCACGCGCCGGCTGCGGAGTCGGCCGGACCCGTCGCCTACGCTCGCCCGCCGTGCACGTCGTCGTCGTCGGCTGTGGTCGTGTGGGATCGTCGCTGGCCCGCCGCCTGACGTCCGAGTCCCACACGGTCTCGATCATCGACAAGCGGGCCCAGGCCTTCGACCGGTTCCTGTCGGACTGGCCTGGCACGAAGATCGTGGGCTACGGCTTCGACCGCGACCGCCTGGCCGAGGCCGGCATCGAGAAGGCCGACGCCCTGGCCGCGGTGACGAGCGGCGACAACTCGAACATCATCGTGGCCCGGATCGCCAAGGAGACCTACCAGGTCGCCAACGTGATGGCCCGCATCTACGACCCCCGGCGGGCCACGGTCTACGAGCGACTCGGCATCGCCACCGTGGCCACCGTCGAGTGGACCGCCGACCAGGCCATGCGCCGGATCGCTCCCGACGTCACCCGGGCCGAGTGGGTGCACCGCACCGCCGGTGTCGCGGTCGTCGAGCGCCGGCTGCCGGTGGCGCGGGTGGGCCGGCCGCTCGGGGCGATCGAGCAGGAGGGCCGGTGGCGCCTGGTCGGCCTGACCCGCCTGGGCAAAGCCTCGGTCCCGTCGCCGGGCACGATCGGCCAGGAGGACGACGTCCTGCTGCTGGCCGTCGGTGGCGACCAGCTCGACGAGCTCGACACGTTCCTCGCGAGCACGACGGAAGGCGGCCACTGATGCGGGTGGTGGTGGTCGGTGCCGGCAACGTCGGCACGAACATGGCGAGCGACCTGGCCCGCAACGGCCACGACGTGCTGCTCCTCGAGAAGGAGCGGGAGGTCGTCGCCCGGGTGTCCGCCGAGCCCTGGCTTGAAGGCGTCGAGGTGCGGGCGGCCGACGCTTGCGAGCTCGGCGCGCTGGCCGCGGCCAAGCTGGAGACGGCCGACGTCGTCGCCGCCGTCACCGGTGACGACGAGGACAACCTCGTCGTGTCGCTCCTGGCCAAGCAGGAGTTCGCCGTCCCGCGCGTGGTCGCCCGGGTGAACCACCCCAAGAACGACTGGCTCTTCAACGAGACCTGGGGCGTCGACGTCTCCGTCTCCACCCCGCAGCTCCTCACCGCCCTGGTCGAGGAGGCCGTCACCGTCGGGACGCTCGTGCGGCTCCTCCAGTTCGAGGGCGGCCGGGCCCGCCTCGAGGAGGTCCGCCTGGCCAACGCCTCCCCGGCCGTGGGCATGAACCTCTCCCAGCTCCCCCTGCCCCGCTCCTGCTCGGTGGTGGCCATCATCCGCGACGAGCACGTGATCGTCCCCCGGGGCGACACCACCCTCGAGGCCGGCGACGAGGTCCTCGTCCTCGTCACGGCCGACGACGACGCCGAGCTCCAGGCCGCCTTCATCGGCTGACCGGGTCCCAACATCAGCACCGCTGGCGACGCTGCGGAGCGCCAGCGAAGCGAGCGTCCCCGGACCGTACGGCTGCGTGCACGCAAAGCTGCGCATCAACCTGGTGACGCTGCGGAGGCGCCAGCCGGAGCGAGCCTCCCCGGACCGTACGGCTGCGTGCACGCCCAGCTGCGCAGGCGCGCCCCCTGGGCGAGCCGGAGCTGCGCATCAACACAGCGACGCTGCGGAGCGCCAGCGGAGCGAGCCTCCCCGGACCGTACGGCTGCGTGCACGCCCAGCTGCGAAGGCGAGCCCCCTGGGCGAGCCGGAGCTGCGCATCAAGTTGGTGACGCTGCGGAGCGCCAGCGAAGCGAGCCTCCCCGGACCGTACGGCTGCGTGCACGCCCAGCTGCGCAGGCGAGCCCCCTGGGCGAGCCGGAGCTGCGCCTACAACAACGTGTAGGAGGGGTTGACCAGGACGAGCTGGTCGCCGTCGCGGCGGCCGACCCCTTCGATCACGATGGCTCGGCCGGGTTCGATCCCGAGGATGCGGCGGCGGCCGTTGAAGACGGCGAGCACGGTTCCCGAGCCGTCGCTGACGGTGACCTCGAGCGAGGGGCTCCCCGCCCTGGGCACGACCCGGCTGGCGGTGACCTCGCCGGCGACGCGGACCGGCACGCGGGCCGGGGCGGTCGTGATCGCCGTCTGGCCGTGGGCACCGGCCTCGAAGCGGTTGGTGAGCCGGGCCCGCTCGAGCTCGTCGATCGAGGCGTGCAGCCCCGGCTTGGGGGCCGAGCCGCCCGTCGGCGGGGCCGTCACCGGCGGGTGGTCGGGCTTGGCGGTCGGATCGGTGACATGGAAGGGCACGGACGTCACGACGGTGTTCGGCCGGTCGAGCAGGGCCAGCTTCAGCCCGAGCGCGCTCTGGCCGTGCAGGAGGTTGGCGACGCTCGTGACGCCGACCACGAACTCGGGGATGATGACCGTGATGCGGTCGGTGGCCCAGCGCCGGTCGAGCGACTCGAGGTAGGCCTCGACCGGCTCGGTCAGCTCCCGGTAGGGGGAGTCGATGATGTCGAGCGGCACTTCGAAGCCGAGGTCCTCCCACTCCTTCTGGATCTTGGTGTGGTCGGACCCGTCGGCGACGTGCAGGGCGGTGAGGTGGTCGGGGCGCAGGGAGCTGGCGTAGTTGATGGCCTCGACGACGCCCCGGTGGACCCGGCTGACGAGGACCACGAACGTGTGCCGCCCGGGCGGGAGGGGGAGCGCCTCCATGTCGAGGGCGAGGACCGTGTCCATGCGCTCGTAGTGGCGGCGGATCGAGCGGAAGGTCCAGATGACGGCGGGCACGACCACGATCGGCAGGTAGGCGCCCTGCCTGAACTTGGTGACGGCGATGACCATCGCCACGCCGAACGTGGCCAGCGCGCCCAGCCCGCTGATGAGTGACCGCCCCCGGTGCCCGCGCTTTCGGAGCAACGAGAACATGCCGGCCTGGCTGATCGTGAACGACGTGAACACACCGATGGCGTAGAGCGGGATGAGGGCGCTGGTGATCCCGCCGAAGGCGACGAGGAGGACCGAGGCGGCGACGCCGAGGAAGACGACGCCGTTGGAGAACACCAGCCGGTCGCCCCGGTTCGCGAACTGCTTCGGGAGGTAGCCGTCGCTGGCGATGATCGACGACAGCCGGGGGAAGTCGGCGTAGGCGGTGTTCGCCGCGAGGACGAGGATCCCGACGGTGGCGAGCTGGAGGACCCAGTACATGACGCCGCCGCCGAACACGACGTGGCCCATCTGCGAGAGCACCGTCTCGTCGTGGCTCGGGTACGGCTGCAGGTGGTGGGCCAGCACCGCCGTCCCGAAGAAGAGCGTCCCGAGGATGGCGCCCATCATCACGAGCGTGGTGGCTGCGTTCTTCGACGCCGGCTCCTGGAAGGCGGGCACCCCGTCGGAGATGGCCTCGACCCCCGTCAAGGCGACGGCGCCGGACGAGAAGCCCCGCAGGAGCACGAACAGGCTGAGCGTCCCACCCGCCTGGGCGATGTCCTCGGCGTGCTCGGGATCGAAGACCACGGGGTCGATGTCGCCGAACAGCGACCGGGCGAGGCCGATCAGCAGCATCGCCGAGAGCGTGACGATGTAGAGGTAGGTGGGGAAGGCGAAGATCTTCCCCGACTCCTTCACGCCCCGGAGGTTCGCGAGCGTCACGAGGGCCACGAAGCCCAGGCACAGCAGGACCCGCTGGTCGGCCAGGCCGCGGAGGCTCGGGATCGAGATGACCGCGGCCACGCCCGACGAGATCGAGACGGCGACGGTGAGGATGTAGTCCACGAGCAGGGAGGCGCCCGCGGTGAGCGACGGCAGCTCGCCGAGGTTCTCCTTGCTCACGATGTAGGAGCCGCCGCCGTTCGGGTAGGCGAAGATCGTCTGCCGGTACGAGAAGATGACGATGACCAGCAGCGCGGCCACCGCCATCGAGATCGGCACCATCTTCGAGAGCCCGAGCGCCAGGCTCGAGCCACCGACGGCGGTGACGAAGAGGATCTCCTCGGTGGCGTAGGCCGTGGACGAGATGGCGTCGGAGGAGAACGTCGACAGCGCGATCCGCTTCGGCAGCCGCTGGTGGTCGAGCTCGGAGCTGGCCAGCGGGCGTCCGATCAGGACCCGCTTGGCGAAGGTCATCACGGCGACAACCTAGAGCGCATGCACGCGCTGCCAGTCCTTCCAGACCGGGTCGTAACCGGCGGCTCGGAGCATGGCGGCCACCTCCGCCGGTGACCGTTCGTCGGCGATCGCGAACTGGGGCTCGGCGTCGCTCGGCGCCGCATAGCCACCGGGCTCGGTGTGGGAACCGGCCGACATGGTCGTGACGCCGAGGCGGAGAAGGCCGTCCCGCAGGGCCGGCGGCTCCCGGGTCGAGAGGGTGATGCCGACGTCGGGGAGGCAGAGTCGCAGGGCGCAGACGAGCTGGGCCAGCTCGGCGTCGCCCACCGGCTCGGCCGGCTCGTAGTCGCCGGCCGCCGGCTTGAGGCGGGGGAGGGCGACCGACACCTCCGACCGCCACCAGCGCTGCACCAGGGCCTGGGCGTGGGCACCGAGGGCGAGCGCCTCCGCCCGCCAGTCGCCGTGCAGGCCGAGGAGGGCGCCGATGCCGAGCCGGCGCATGCCGCCGGCGGCGCCCCGGTCGGGCGCGGCGAGCCGCCACTCGTAGTTGCGCTTCTTGCCCTTGCGGTGGACGTCGGCGTAGGTGCGGCGGTCGTAGGTCTCCTGGTAGACGACGAGCCCGTCGCACCCGGCCGCCACCAGGCGGCGGTAGGTGGCCTCGTCCCAGACCTGCACCTCGAGGCTGAGCTCGGGGACGATCGGGGCCAGTGCCTCGACGCAGGCGACGAGGTAGTCCTTCGAGACGAGGCGGGGGTGCTCGCCGGCGACGAGCAGCAGGTGGCGGAAGCCGGTCGCCACGAGGGCCTCGGCCTCGGCTCGGAGCTCGTCCGGCGAGAGGGTGCGGCGGGCGATGTCGTTGCCGGCGGAGAAGCCGCAGTAGGTGCAGGTGGAGACGCACTCGTTCGAGAGGTAGAGGGGGGCGAAGAGCCGCACGGCCCGGCCGAAGCGCCGGATCGTGAGCCGGTGGGCGGCCTGCGCCAGGTCCTCCAGCCGGTCTCCGGCGGCGTCGGAGAGCAGGACGGCGAGCTCGGCGAGGCCGGGCCGCTCGACCGAGAGGGCCCGCTCGACGTCGGACGCGGTGGCCCGCTCGGTCCGGGCCCGCAGCCCGGCCAGGTCGGTGCGGAGGAGGCGCTCGGCGGCCGAGCCGGGGGGCGGGCGGTCGGGGCGGGACTCGAGGGCGACGGGCCGGGCCGGCCCGTCGCGGTCGGCGTCGGCGGGCCCGCTCACGTGGCGGCCAGGAAGCCGGTGAGCGGCGACGACGCCGAGGCTCCCGTCGACACGCGGGGCAGCCCGGCCAGGCGCCCGGCCCGGCCGGCCACCACCGCTCCCCGGAAGGCGGCGGCCATGGCCGCCGGGTCGCCGGCGGTGCCGATGGCGGTGTTGACGAGCACGGCGTCGGCGCCGAGCTCCATCGCCTCGGCCGCCTGGGAGGGGGCGCCGATGCCGGCGTCGACCACGACCGGCACGCCGGCCTGCTCGACGATGAGCTCCACCGCCGGGCGGGTGCGCAACCCCTGGTTCGAGCCGATCCAGCTCCCCAGGGGCATGACGGTGGCGCAGCCGACCTCCTCGAGGCGGCGGCACAGGACCGGATCGGCCGGGCAGTAGGGAAGGACGGTGAAGCCCTCGCCGACGAGCACCTCGGCGGCCCGGAGCGTCTCGATCGGATCGGGGAGCAGCCAGCGGGGGTCGGGGGTGATCTCGAGCTTGATCCAGGTGGGGAGCCCGGCGGCCCGGGCCAGCCGGGCCAGCCGGACGGCCTCGTCGGCGTCGACCGCGCCCGAGGTGTTCGTGAGCAGCAGCACGCCGTCCGGGAGTGCGTCGAGGATGTCGCCGTCGCCCGGATCGGCCTCCAGGTCGACCCGGCGCAGCGCCACGGTCACCATCTCGGTGCCGCTGGCCGCGACGGCGTCGGCCAGCGAGCGGTTGGACGGGAACTTGCCGGTGCCGAGGAAGAGTCGGGAGCCGAAGGCCCGGCCGGCGATCACCAGCGGGTCGCCGGTCGCCGGCTCGTCGATCGTTCCTTCGTCCATCTCGCAACGCTCCCTGGTCCGCATGACCGGACCGGTCTCCAGAGGGTCGCGGCCCCGCCGCCTCTCAGCCCCATCCGGCGGGCTCCCCTGCGTGCGCCGACTCTACGGCGGCCGGCCCGTCGCCACGCCGTCGATCGCGAGCCGGCCAAGCGCTCCGGGGCCGGGGCGGGCCGGGCCGAGAGGGGGCCGGCCGGGGGCTCGCCGCTACCGTCGCGTCCGTGAGCACCCGGGGCCTGATCCTCGCCGCCCTGCTGTGCGGGCTGGCGATCCTCCTCGCCTTTACCGTCCAGGTCGTCCTCGCCCCCTGAGCGGTCGCGACCGAGCGGTCCCCCTGCGGCGCGGGATGTGACACCTGTCGAGGTCGCCCGGGGCCCTGGGACCCGCCCGGTAGGGTGAGCCCGACCAGGAGGAAGTGGTGCCGGAGCAGTTCGACGTCGTCGTCATCGGAGGGGGACCCGGCGGCTACGCCGCAGCCCTGTACGGAGCCTCGGCCGGTCTCTCGATCGCCCTGGTGGAGAAGGACAAGGTCGGCGGCACCTGCCTCCACCGGGGCTGCATCCCCGCCAAGGAGCTGCTCGAGACGGCCCACGTCTTCCGCACCGTCGGCGAGGCCGGCCAGTTCGGCATCGGCGCCGGCGCGCCCACCATCGACTTCGGCGTCGCCATGCAGCGCAAGCAGCAGGTGGTCGACGCCCAGTGGAAGGGCCTGGCCGGCGTCATCAAGGGCCGTGGCATCGAGACCTACGCCGGCACCGGCCGCTACCTGGGTGGCGGCCGGGTCGCCGTCGACGGGGCCGACGGGGAGTCGGTCACCCTGACCGGCACCAACGTGATCCTGGCGGCCGGGTCGGTGCCCCGGACGATCCCCGGCTTCGAGGTCGACGGCCGCTACGTCCTCACGTCCGACGAGGTCCTGTCGATGCCGGCCCTGCCCCGGACGGCGGCGGTGATCGGCGGCGGGGCCATCGGCTGCGAGTTCGTGTCGATGCTCGCCGACCTCGGCGTCACCGTCACCCTGCTCGAGGGGCTCCCCAAGATCCTGCCGGGCTGCGACGAGGACGTGGCTCGGGTGGTGGCCCGGAGCTTCGCCAAGCGGGGGGTCGACGTGCGCACCGGTGTCCGCATCACCGGCCACCAGCCCGACGGCGAGGTCACCCGGGTGCAGATCGAGGGGGCCGAGCCGGTCGCCGTCGACGTGGTCATCGTGTCGGTCGGCCGCCGGCCCTTCGCCGAGTCGATGGGCCTGGCCGGCACCGGCGTCGAGGTCGACGAGCGGGGCTTCGTGAAGGTGGGCGACACCTGCCGCACCACCGTGCCGGGGGTGTGGGCCGTCGGTGACGTGGTCGCCACGCCCGCCCTCGCCCACATCGGCTTCGCCGAGGGCATGGTGGCGATCCGCGACATCCTCGGCGAGGCCCCGGTGCCGGTGGCCTACGACAAGGTGCCCTGGGCCATCTACTGCCGCCCCGAGGTGGCCTTCGCCGGCCACTCCGAGGAGTCGGCCCGGGCCGCCGGGTTCGACGTGGTGGCCTCCAAGCACCAGTTCCGCGCCAACGGCCGGGCCCACATCCTCGGCGAGGTCGAGGGCCTGGTGAAGGTGATCGCCGAGCGTGGCCCCGACGGCCGGGCCGGGCGGATCCTCGGGGTCCACATGGTGGGCCCCTGGGTCACGGAGCAGCTCGGCCAGGGCTACCTCGCCGTCAACTGGGAGGCGACCGTCGACGAGGTGGCGGCCTTCATCCAGCCCCACCCCACGCTCTCCGAGCTCTTCGGCGAGACCGTCCTGTCGCTCACCGGCCGCAGCCTCCACGGCTGAGCCGGCCCACCCACCCGTTCACGAACCCACGCTTCCGGCGCCCCGGGCGCCAGCAGGAGAGGACCTCGCACCACGATGGCCGACATCACGATGCCCCAGCTGGGCGAGACCGTCACCGAGGGCACGATCACCCGCTGGTTCAAGCAGGTGGGCGAGCAGGTGGCCGCCGACGAGGTGCTCTTCGAGGTGTCGACCGACAAGGTCGACTCCGAGGTCCCTTCGCCGGCCGGCGGGGTCCTC
>JBFWQW010000004.1:0-69287 GCA_050249235.1 Acidimicrobiia bacterium
GGAGCTGGGCCATGTACACCCGCAGGTAGTTCGTCTCGCGGTCGTAGCCGGGCCCCCACACCTCGTGGAGGAGCTGCCGTTGGCTGGACCGGCGCCAGCGCCACCGGCACGGCCTGACTCCGGCGGAGGCGCCTCAGCCCGGCGGCGGTCTTGCCGCCCCGTCGTCATCGGAAAACGCGCTGACTGCGGACCGTGCGGCCGGGTAGGGAACGTCGGTTGCCGCGCAGCAGTGCCAGCGACCGGCAGTGCCAGCGACCGGCAGTGCCAACGACATGGAGGAGAAGCCGATGACGGACCTGCGAGACGCCGAGACCGGCGGGATCTCCGGCACGGCCGACAGGGACGACGACAACCTCTGGTTGACCGGAGCCGGCCTCAGGAACGGGCTGCGCCTCGAGGTCCTCGTCAGCGACGAGGAGCGGGCCGGAGACGAGGAGCTGGCGAGCTCCTTCCGCAAGGCGCAGGCCGAGAGCCGCAAGGGCGCCGAACCGGGCAGGCAGCTGCTCGCGGCGGGCCTCTACGGCTGACGCGGCACCGATCGATGGCGAGGACCGTCGTCGTCACCGGCGGCACGGCGGGCGTCGGTCGCGCTACCGCCCGGATCTTCGCTGAGCGGGGCGACCGCGTCGCCGTGCTCGCACGTGGCGCGGAGGGGCTCGACGCGACCGCGGCAGAGATCGAGGCAGCGGGCGGGACGGCACTGGGGCTGCAGGTCGACGTCGCCGACGCCGCGAGCGTCGACGACGCAGCCGCGTCGGTCGAAGCCGAGCTCGGCCCCATCGACGTGTGGGTGAACAACGCCATGACGTCGGTGTTCGCACCGTTCACCGAGATCACGGCGGACGAGTTCCGACGGGTCACCGACGTCACGTATCACGGCTTCGTGAACGGGACCCGTGCCGCGCTGCGACACATGCTGCCCCGGGATCGCGGAGTCGTGGTCCAGGTCGGCTCGGCTCTCGCCGCTCGCGGCATCCCGCTGCAGTCGGCGTACTGCGGCGCGAAGCACGCCATCCAAGGATTCACCGAATCGGTCCGGTGCGAGCTGTTCCACCAGGGGAGCCGGGTCCGGGTGTCGACCGTGCAGCTCCCAGCCGTCAACACGCCGCAGTTCGACTGGGTGCTGTCGCGGCTGCCGAATCGGCCGCAGCCGGTCCCGCCCATCTTCCAGCCCGAGGTGCCAGCCGAGGCGATCGTCGACGTGGCCGACAACCCCAAGCGCGAGCTCTCCGTGGGCTGGCCGACGGTGCGGGCGATCCTGGCCGACAAGCTCGTTCCGGGCGTCCTCGACGTGTATCTCGGCGCCACGGGCGTGGCATCGCAGCAGACCGATCAGCCGGCAGACCCCGACCGGCCGTCCAACCTGTGGGAGCCGGTGGCAGGTCTGCACCGCACCCACGGTGCCTTCGACGACCGGGCCAGGGACCGCAGCCTCCTGACCGAGCTGTCGCTGCAGCTGCCCGGTCTCGACGGCGTGCGGGGGGCGCTGGCGCGGGTCCTGGCGAACAGAAGGGGGCGACGGTGACGACCTCCGGGCCGACCGTCAGGACGGGGTCCTCGTCCGCCGGCACGGCGGGCGGCCGCACCCCGTGACGCCCAACAGGAGGGGCGATGTTCGACACTGACGGACCGGTCGCCGAGGAGATCGCCGGGCTCTGGTGGTTCCTCCTCGTGGTCGGCACCGTGATGTTCGTCGTCTTCTGCGCCGCGCTCGTGATCGCGCTGCGCCGCGGCCGCACCGGGGAAGGGAGTCGGCCGGCGCCGACGGCGCGGTCGCTCCGCCGGTGGGTGGTCGGCTGGGGCGCAGTGGCGCCGGCGGTCGTGCTCGTGGGCGTGCTCGTGGTCACGGTCGTCTCGATGCGTGCGTTGCCGGCCGAAGCACCGCCGGGTGCGCTTCGGGTGGAGGTCGTGGGCCACCAGTGGTGGTACGAGATCCGGTATCCCGAGGAAGGCGTCGTGACGGCGAACGAGCTGCACCTTCCGGTGGGCCGGCCCATCGAGCTGGAGCTCAGCTCGGACGACGTGATCCACAGCTTCTGGGTGCCCGGGCTGGCCGGGAAGCTCGACATGCTGCCCGACAGGACCAACACGCTGGTGCTGCAGGCCGACGAGCTCGGTGAGCACCGCACCCAGTGCGCTGAGTTCTGCGGGCTGCAGCACGCCCGGATGCGGTTGCTGACCATCGTCGAGACCGACGAGGACTTCGAGGCGTGGCTCGACGCCAACGGTGAGCGCGCCGGTGAGGTGAGCACCCCCGCAGCGCGGCGGGGGAGGGAGGTCTTCGGCGACGCCGGTTGCGCCTCGTGTCACACGGTGCAGGGCACCGACTTCGCCGGTGCCGACGGCCCTGACCTCACCCATCTGGCGAGCCGAGCCACGATCGGTGCCGTCACGCTCGAACGGACACGGTCCAACCTGCGTGGCTGGATCGCGGATCCGCACACGTTCAAGGACGGCGTGCTCATGCCGGCCACCGAGCTCAGTGGCGAAGAGATGGACGCCTTGCTCGCGTACCTGGAGACGCTGCGATGAGCGACGGCTCCACGGGCTCGCCGCCGACGGCGGAGCGGACCGAGAGCCACGACGAGCTCGACGCGCTGTGGGCCGATCCGCCGGGGTGGCGGGGGCAGCTTCGGGCGGTGCAGAACGATGCCATCGGCAAGCGGCTGCTGCTGACCGGCTTCTTCTTCCTGCTGCTCGGCGGCAGCTTCGACTCGGTGCTCATGCGCCTGCAGCTCGCCCAGCCCGAGCTGGAGCTGATCCCGCCGCAGCTGTTCAACGAGCTGTTCACGAACCACGGGTCGGTGACGATGTTCCTCGTCATCCTCCCGATCTTCGAGGGCTTCGCCATCCTGCTGCTGCCGCAGGTCCTCGGCACGAGGGAGATGCCGTTCCCTCGCCTCGGCGCGTTCGCGTACTGGACCTTCCTCCTCGGTGGTCTCCTCTACTACTCGAGCACGCTGTTCCAGCTCGTGCCCGACGCCGGCTGGTTCGCCTACACGCCGCTGAGCACCATGGAGTTCTCGCCCGACCTGGCGCTCGACTTCTGGGTGCTCGGCCTGGGCGTCGCCGAGGTCGGCGCCATCGCGGCGGCCATGGAGATCATCATCGGCATCCTCAAGATGCGGGCACCGGGCATGACGCTCGGCCGGATGCCGCTGTTCGCGTGGGCGATGCTGGTGACGGCGTTCATGATCCTGTTCGCCTTCACGACGCTCATCGTCGCCAGCCTGCTGCTCGAGCTGGACCGCGGGTTCGACACCGCCTTCTTCGACGTCGAGCGCGGTGGCAGCTCGCTGTTGTGGCAGCACCTGTTCTGGATCTTCGGCCACCCCGAGGTCTACATCCAGTTCCTGCCGGCCACCGGCATCGTCTCGATGGTGCTGCCCGTGTTCGCCCGTCGGCGAATCGTCGGCTACACGTGGCTGGTCGGCTCGATGGTGGCCATCGGGTTCCTGTCCTTCGGCTTGTGGGCGCACCACATGTTCACCACCGGGCTCCCGCCGCTGGTCCTTGCGTTCTTCGCCGGGGCGAGCATGGTCATCGGCATCCCGGCGGGGGTGCAGATCTACGCCTGGCTGGCCACGTTGTGGGCCGGCCGGCCCCGCTTCGACACGCCGATGCTGTTCGTCATCGGGTTCCTCGTCACGTTCGTCATCGGCGGCATCACCGGAATCATGGTCGCGGCCGTGCCGTTCGACCTGCAGGCGCACGACTCCTACTTCGTCGTCGCCCACCTCCACTACGTGCTCATCGGTGGCGTCGCGTTCCCGATCTTCGCCGGCGTGTACTACTGGTTCCCGAAGTTCACCGGCCGGATGATGGACGAGCGCCTCGGCCGGTGGAACTTCTGGCTCCTGTTCGTCGGCGTCAACGTGGCCTTCTTCCCGATGCACATCGTCGGCCTCCTCGGCATGCCCCGACGCATCTACACCTATGCCGACGACCTCGGCTGGGGGATCTGGAACCTGATCTCGACGATCGGCGTGCTCATCATCGTCCCCGGCATCGCCGTCTTCGTGGTCAACGTGGTGCGCAGCTACCGCAAAGGCGAACACGCCGGGAACAATCCGTGGGACGCGGACACCCTCGAATGGGCGGTCGCGTCACCGCCGGCCGAGCACGGCTGGTCAGCCCTGCCGATCGTGCACAGCCGCCACCCGCTCTGGGACCAGGACGACCTCCACAAGGGAGAACCCGCGCTCGAGCGCTTCGTGCACGGCATCAGCGAATGGCCGCTCGGTTGGCGGGCGGCGCTGATCATCCGCACCGCCGACGCCCAGCCCGAGGAGGTGTTCCGCGTCGCCGGCCCTTCCCTGTGGCCACTCGTCACCGGTCTCGGCGCGGTGGCGATCTTCGCCGCCGAGCTCTTGAAGCTGCGTTGGGGCGCCGTCGCCGGTGCCCTCGTGGTCGTCGTCGGTGTCATCGGGTGGAACTGGCCCGACCCGGCGCCGATGAGCGAGGACGAGGAAGCGGCGTTCGAAGCGGCGTACGGGGTGCCGGTGCACGCCGGCGGCAGCGTGGTCGTCGCCCGGTGGGGCATGGGACTGGCGATCCTCTTCGCCGCAATCGCGTTCTCGGCGATCCTCCTCAGCTACTACTACCTGCGCATCGACGCCGACGCCTGGCCCCCGCCCGGCATCAGCGCATCGGGCCTGGTGGGTGGCGCCGTCCCAGGGGCACTGGTCGTCACGAGCGCGCTGGCGATGGTGGGAGCGCTACGGCGCATCAAGGAGGGCGACGCCGCCGGGCTCCGCCGGGGCATCGGCGCCGCCCTCGGCATCGGGGCGCTCGCCATGGTGCTCCAGGTCCGCGAGCTGGCCGAGCTCGATGTCGGTTGGACCGAGCACGCCTACGGGTCGATCTTCTTCCTGCTCGCCGGCTTCTGCCTGGCCGCGCTGGTCGCGGCTTCGATCTTGGCCACGATGACCCTGTACTGGTCGATGCGCGGCTGCTACACGGCCCGCCGCCACACGGTCCCGCTCAACGCGGCGCGCTTCTGGGGCGCGGCGACCGCGATGTGGGTCATCGGCTTCGGCGTCCTCTACCTCGCTCCCCGTCTGACATGAGCACCGACCTCCGTACTCCAGGCCCGTCGATCTGGGTGCTCTTCCTCGCGGGACCGGTGCTCTGGTTCGGTCACTTCATGGCCGTCTACCTCCTCGCCGAGGCGGCGTGCGCGGCCGACGTCTTCGACGGCGACCTCCTCGGCCTCTCCGTGCTGTCGACGGTGACTCTCGCCGCGACGGCCGCGGCGGTCGTGGTCACGCTCGTCACCACCGTGCTCGCCTACCGGCGCTGGCGCGCTGCCGCCGGCCGTGACGACTGGGTCGACGTCACCGATCGCAACGCCGGGCTCGCCTTCGCCGGCTTCATCCTCGGCGTCGTCTTCATCGCCGCCATTGGCTTCGTCGGTGTTCCTGCGGCGTTCCTCGAGCCGTGCTGAGCGCCCTCGCCCATCAGGGATCGGGTGCGCACACCGGGCTGTGGTCGCACTGGAGCACCGACCCCCTGGTGCTCGTCGGCCTCGGCGTCGTCGCGTTGACGTATCAGCGGGGCAGCCACGGGCGCAGACGCCCGTCGCCGGGGCGGGTCCGCTCGCTCTGGCTGGGCCTCCTCGCCGTCGCGGTGGCGCTCGTGTCACCGCTCGACGCGCTCGCCGGTGACCTCGCCAGCGCGCACATGGTCCAGCACGTGCTGCTGGTCGTGGTGGCGGCGCCGCTGCTGGTCCTCAGCGCACCGATCGCTCACCTCATCGGCGGATCACCGCCGGCACTGCGATCCTGGCTCCGGCGGGCCCATCGCGCCGCGCGGCGCTCGCCGGTGCTCGAGCAGCTGCGCCGACCCGGCGTCGCCTGGTTCCTGCACGCCGGCACCCTGTGGTTCTGGCACGCCGCCGTTCCCTACGGCGGCGCGCTCGAGCACGACGCCATCCACGCCGGCGAGCACGCGACGTTCCTGGTGACCGCCCTGTTCTTCTGGTCGTCGGTCTTGCGTGCCGGCGCGGCGCGGCGGGTGTCGGAGGGGTACGCCGCACTGCTCGTCTTCACGATGGCGATGCAGGGCGTGTTCCTCGGCGCCCTGCTCACCTTCGCGTCCAGCGCTTGGTACGACGGCTACCGCGAGACGACGGCGGCGTGGGGTCTCGACCCGGTCGCCGACCAGCAGCTGGCCGGGGTGATCATGTGGGTGCCGGCCGGGTTCGTCTACGTCGCCGCCGGGATCGCGCTCGTCGCCCGCTGGAGCCGTGTCACCGGTGGCGCTGGAACGGGCCACCCGGCCGACGATTGGTCCGGCGGCGGCCTCCCCGAACGGGCGCGCGTCAGCCGGGTGCGGTGAGCATGACCACGACCCCGACCCCGTACACCGCCAGCATCAGGTAGCTCTCCAGGGAAATGCGCGCCTGGCGAGCGCGCTCACCACGCGCCAGACCCACGACCAGGAGTGCCGTGACGCCGAGCGTGACCCCGAGCAGGGCGATCTCGGCTCGGCCGAACAGGTCGAAGATCGAGCCGGAGTAGAACACGTCGGCCCAAGACAGCAGCATCACGTCCAGCGCGCTGCTGCCGACCAGGTCGCCGACGGCCAGCTCCAGGGCGCCTTGCCGGGCCGCCGCCACCGCCGTGACGAGCTCCGGCAGGGGAGTGACGGCGGACGCGAGAAGCGCGCCGGCAGCAGTCTCGCCGAGGCCGAGCCGCGAGCCGAGCGCCTCGGAAGAGGACTCGAGCGCCACGCCGGCAGCGGCCAGCACGACGGCGAACGACGCGAAGCGGGTCCAGAGGGCACGCTGATGATCGCCACTGCCACCCGTGTGCTCTCCGTCCTCGGTGGCATCGTCGACGGCCGAGGGGCCCTCGCCGATGGGCGGCTCGGCATCGATCCCCCGAACGAGGGCGAGCACGCCGAAGTACACGGTGGGGAGGGCGAACGTGGCGATGCTCACGTTGCCGAGGGCCGGCACGCCGGCGGCAGCCACGAGCGGGACCGCCACCACCGACAGCATCAGTGCGCACTGGCCGAGCGTGGCTCGTAGGGGAAGCTTCTCGTACAGGCGCCCCTTCCGGACCGCGATGTCGACGACGGCCAGCAGGGTGAGCTGCACGGCGGCGCTCCCGACGAGGTTGCCGACCGCGATGCCTGGCGTGCCGGTCACGACGGCGGTCGGCGCCAGCGCGACCTCCGGAAGGTCGGTCGCCAGTGCGAGGAACACGAGCCCGAAGAGGCCGCCTCCCATACCGGTGACCTCACCGAGACGGTCGGCCACCCGCGCCATGCGCGGTCCGACCACGAGCACCGCGCCGACCGCAGCCAGGAACAGGACGACGCTCAACGCATGCCCTCTCGGGGCATCGCCTTCACCGCGTCGCGGCGTCACCGCCGCACGTCACCCTCGAGAACCGATCGCTGCCGGACGAGTCGAGCTTCGGATGGCTCGCTCCTCGACGGGCCAACCGGTGACGGTCGGTCGTCGCATCTCCCCGGCGCTATCCCGGATCGACCGGGAGACAACAGTCGACCTCGGCCGCGAGCAGCGTCGACTGTGGATCGCTGTCACCACCGGTGTCGGTCCCAACGGCGATCGGGAGCCGCGGTGCTCGAGGCCCGCGGCAGGTTCACGGCGAGCGGCTGATGCCGTGCGCGGCGTCTCGGTGTCGGCGTGCCGCGAGCCGCAGCTGCATCACCCGGCCCAGGCCGAGCAGCGAGACGACGAGCCCACCGGCGAGCGCGGCGAGGAGCAGCCCGACGCCGGCACCGATCGTGAATCCGGTCCAGAGGAACTCGTACCGGACGCGCTCGCTGTTCTGCACGACGAAGATGAGCATGAGGATCACCACGACCATGCCGACGGCGACGGACACGAGCGCGGTCGCCGTCCGGGTGGTCCTGACGCCGTCCTCGTCGCCCTCGGGCCCGCCCTGACCCGGAAGCTCCGCCTCACGCTCCATCGGGGAGCCCCCCGGTCGCGGCGGGCCACGAAGGCCATCCGACGTGGCGTCGGACGACGGAGACGTCCCGGGAGCACATGGCAGCGCCTTACCCACCGTCGCATTGCGACCGATCCCGTGTGCGCCGGGTCCGCCGTCGCCCGGTCTATGCCGCCCCGTCCCACCAGTCGGGCCGGGGGTCGTTCGGGATGCTCCAGGTGGTGAAGCCGAACACCACGCCGTGGCTGGAGGCTGGATCGGTGAGCAGCGTGGTGCCGTCGGCGTGGGCCAGCCCGACCCCCTTGCGGTGGAGGTGCTCCTCGGCCGACGCCAGGTCGGCCACCTTGAACGTGACCGCGTAGAGGCTCTCGCCGTTCGCCGCGAGGTCGGCGGCGATCGCCGAGGAGTCGTCGAGCGGTCGGGCCAGCTCCACTACCAGGTCCTCGCCCACGGCCACGAAGGCGCTGTGCGTCCCGGTGGCCTCCACCTCGCCCTCGTGGAGCAGCCGGCCGCCGAGCAGGTCCTCGTAGACGTGGCGGGCCCGGTCGAGGTCGTTCACCGCCAGCGTGACGCTCGAGACGTTCTGGATGTGCAGGGGATGGTGGCGGCCCCACCACGCCGGGCTGAACCCCGGCTTGAGCCGCGGGTCGGACTGGGAGGGTCGCAGCTCGGGCTGCCCCGGCCGGGGTCCGGGGACGAACTCCAGCTGCGTGATCGTGTCCCGCGGGTGCGTGAACAGGGCCCCGACCGGCTCGTCGCCCTCCTGCTTCACCCCGCCGGTCCCGTAGGTCCGCACCCCGGCGGCCACCAGCCCCCGGTACAGCTCGCCCATGCCCTCGGGCACGTACCAGGCGATCGAGTGCCAGCGCTCGCCGAAGCGGCGCTGGAAGCGGCCGAGCGGCATCCGGTCCCAACCCTCGACGTGGAAGGCGGGGGCGAGCGGCTCGACGCAGAGCGTGCCGATCAGCACGAGCGAGGCGTCACGGACCTCCGCCGGCATGTAGCTGTCGGGCATGAAGCGCTGGACCGAGAAGACGTCGTAGTACCAGGCGTCGAGCGCCTTGAGGTCGTCGGTCATGTGGATGACGTGGAAGTTCTTGGTGATCGTGAACGTCACGCTCGCTCCTCGCTCCTCGGGGCCGGGTCCGGTGCTTCGGGCCCCACCAGCACACCGCTCACCGGCTCGGCGCACTCCGGGGTACGTCCCGGAACGCGATGTCGCGGTCGGCGGTGCGCTCGCGGGGCATCCCGAGGACGCGCTCGCTGATCACGTTCCTCGCCATCTCCACGGTGCCGCCGCCGATCGAGCCGGCCTGGCGGGTGAGGTAGTCGACGCCGAGCTGGCCCACGTCGGCGTCCTCCTCGGCCCAGGCCACGCCGCCGAGTCCCGCCAGCTCCATGCCGATCGTGTTGTTCCGGGCCCGGGAGACACCCGAGAAGAGCCGGCTCACGGCGGCCGCCTGGTCCGTGATCTGTCGCTTCCCGATCAGGTGGAAGATGCGCGCCGCCAGCTCCGGGCCGACCATCGACAGCGTGTGGGCCTCGCCCACGAGATCCCGGATCCACGGGTCGTCGAGCAGCTCCGCCTCGGCCGCGATCCGCACCAGGTCGTCGACGGCGGTGCCCCGCAGCGGGACTCGGTCCTGGGTGGCCGGGCGGGTGGCGTAGGGCGAGCCCGACGCGAGGGAGCGCTCGTGGAAGAGCCACCGGATGCCGACGGTCCAGCCGTCGTCCACCTGGCCCACCCGGTCGACGTCGGGCACCCGGGCGTCGGTGATGAAGACCTGGCAGAAGTCCTTGGCGCCGTTGAGCATCTCGATGCGGTGGATCTCGATGCCGGGCTGGTGCAGATCGACCCCGAAGACGGTCAGGCCGCGGTGCTTCTCCACGTCCCAGTTCGTCCGGGCCAGGCACAGCCCGAAGTCGGCGTACCAGGCTCCGGACGACCAGATCTTCGAGCCGTTGAGCACCCACTCGTCGCCGTCGCGGATAGCGGTCGTCTGGGCGCCGGCCAGGTCGGAGCCGCCGCTGGGCTCGGACAGCAGCTGCATCCAGATGTGCTCGCCCTTGAGCATGGCCGGGATGTGCCGGCGCTTCATCTCGTGCGATCCGAACTCGTCGACGATGGCGCCGCACGGCGCGAAGGTGACGCCCATCCGCGAGGGGTGGTCGTAGCCGACGATCTCCTCGTTGAGCACCTGCTGGTGGGCGGCGGTGAGGCCCTGGCCGCCGTACTCCTTCGGGAAGAGCAGGCCGGCCAGCCCCCCGTCGTACAGGAGGCGCTGGATCCTGCGGCTGTGGGCGATCTCGGCCAGCTCCTCCTCGTCGCCGAGGTCGCGCTCGCGGGCGGGCCGGGCCGGCGGGAGGTGCTCGCGGATGTACGCCCGGGCCCGCTGGCGGAAGGCGTCGAGGTCCTCGATCTCGTCGACGGTGTTCATCGGGCACCTCCTACGGGTTGCATGCGGGACCGCACGATGGTCACCAGGCGATCGCGGTGCTCGTGGGGCGTGCCCAGGAGCTGGCGGTTCACCGTGATGCGGCGGAGGAACAGGTGCAGGTCGTGGTCGTAGGTGACGCCGATCCCGCCGTGGAGCTGGACGCAGTCGTGGGCCAGCTCCGGGCCGTACTGGCCGATGTAGGACTTCGCGACGCTCACCCATTCCCCGGCGTCGTCGGCGTCCTCCTGGACGGCTCGGGCGGCCCGCCCGGCGACGGCGTGGCTGGCCTCCAGCCATACCTTCATGTCCGCGAAGCGGTGCTTCAGCTCCTGGTACGAGGCCAGCGGGCGCCCGAACGAGTACCGGTTGAAGGCCCACTCCACGGTCATCTCGAAGGCGGTGTCCATGGCCCCGGCGGTCTCGGCCAGCTGGATCGCCAGCCCGTCCCGGAGCTGGCGCTCGACGTCCTCGTCGGCCTCGCCGGGCGCGCCGAGCACGGCATCGGCCGGCACCCTCGCCCGGTCGAAGGTCACCCGGGCGAAGCGGCGGGAGAGGTCGAGGCCCGCCATGGGCTCGACGCGCAGGCCGGCCGTGTCGGTGGGCACCAGCAGCTGGGTGAGGCGGCCGCCCTCGAGCGCCGACACCAGGAGCAGCTGAGCCGCGTTGGCCGCCTCGACGGGTGCCTTCACGCCGGTGAGCACGTAGTCGCCGCCGTCTCGGCGGGCCTCCAGCGAGACCGCCCCGAGCCGGGCGTTCGGCGCCGGCTCGGCGTGCGCCCACGCCGCCACCGTCTCACCGGCCAGCAGCCCGGGCAGGGCGTCGGCCCGCTGGCCGGCCGATCCGGACCGCCCGAGCGCGGCGGCCACGACGTTGGCCGGCAGCAGCGGGCCCGGGGCCGCGTGGCGGCCGAACTCGTGGGCCACGAGGGTCAGGTCGACCAGGCCCCGGCCGCTCACGCTGCCGCCACCCTCCTCCTCCGGGACGAGCAGCGACGTCCAGCCGAGCTCGGCACCCTGGCGCCAGGACCCGGCGTCGAAGCCCCGGGCGTCGTGGCGCAGGGCCCGCACCGCGGTCACCGGGCTCGCCGACCCGAGGAACTTCCGGGTCGTCTCCTGGAACAGCTCCTGGTCCGGCGACAGCTCGAGCTCCACGGCGGGACCCCCCCCTCCTTCGGCCACGCCCATGATCGTCCGTCGGGAGGGTCCCGGGTCGGGTCGCCGGTTGGGCAGGGAAGGCGACGACCGAACAGCCGGTCCGTCGGGCCGGCTCGGGGCTGGCCGGGTCAGAGGCAGAGCCCGTCGGCCGTCACGCCCCGGCTGCAGAGGGTCATGGCCTCCACGGTGCGGGCCGTGAAGCGGCCGCCCCCCGGTTGGCCGAAGACGAACAGCCGCTGGCCCCCGACGGAGTCGTCGCCCAGGCCGATCACGTCGAGCGTGACCTGACCGAGGTCCCCCACGGTCGGGCCGTCCACGACGACGATCCGCGACGGCGGGTCGGTGCTGGCCACGAGCCCGGCGACGAGCCGGCCGAGCTCGACCATGGTGTCGGCCGAGGGCCGGCCGGCCGGGTCGGGCCAGAGGGCGGCGGTGATGTCGTCGACCGCACCGGGCTGCAGCAGGAACCGCATGTTCGCCCACCCCGTGTGGCCGCCGGTCCGGATCTCGGACCAGAAGCTGCCGTCGCCCAGCTGGCGGTTGTGCCCGGTGGCGACGAGGTCGTCGGCGAGCGGTTCGAGCTCGACCACGACGTCCCCGTCGGTGCCGGGGCGGCTCCGCACGTTGAGCACGTCGTCGGCGGCCACGCCCACGACCACCAGGGCGGCGTCGGCATAGGGGAACAGCTCCACCCGCTCGCCGGGGAGCGGTCCGGGCGACGACGTCGACGACGTGGACGACGTGGACGACGTCGAGCCGCTGGAGCCCGGTGCGTCGTCGTCGCCGCCACAGGCGGTGAACGAGAGGGTCAGGGCGACGAGGGCGGTGGCGAGGCGCATCGGGTGAGCGAGAGGCATGGCCTCCACGCTGCCTCATCCAGATGGCGTCCAGCAGCCGCGACGGGCCCCGAGGTCAGGGCGGCGCGGGTGGGGCGAGGCCGTTCGCCGCGGGAGGCGCTCGTTGGGACCGTCCCGGGGCCGCCGGGCGCCGGGTCGGCGGCCGAACGGGCCCTGCGCCCCGGGCGGGCCATCTCCTCGATCACCAGGTGCGGTCCCGCCGCCGGGGGACCTCAGCGGGCCGGACTACCGTCACCCGGGTGTCGGTCGAGGGCCCCACGTCGGCGGCGACGGGCGCCCGGACGGTGCACCCTTGAGGGCGGCCGTCGTCGTCCCGACCCGGGACCGGCCCGTCGCCCTGGCCCGTTGCCTCGACGCTCTGGCGGCCCAGGACCTCGGCGCCGTCCCCTTGGTCGGAGACCTGGCGATCCTCGTCGTCGACGACGCCTCCGCCGACCCGGATGCCGTCCGGGCGGTGGCCGCCGGGAGGGCGCGGGTGGTGGCCGGTGAAGGACGGGGCCCGGCCGCGGCCCGCAACCTCGGCGCCCGGGCCGCCGGTGCCGCCGGTGCCGACGCGGTGCTGTTCACCGACGACGACTGCCGCCCCGAACAGGGCTGGGTCGCCGCCCACCTCGCCCGGATCGAACGGGGAGCGGCGGTCGTGGCCGGCCCGACGCTGGCCGGCCCGGGAGCGGCGGCCCCGGCTCGGGCCGCGCAGGTGGTGACCAACCTCCTCGTCGCGGCCCCGCCTGGCGCGGGCACGGTCGCCTTCGCCCCGACCAGCAACCTGGCCGGGCGGGCCGACGTCTTCGCCGCCCTGCCCTTCGACGAGCGCTATCCCTCGGCTGCGGGCGAGGACCGGGACTGGTGCGATCGCTACACGTCGACGGGAGGCACCATCGCCTTCGAGCCGACCGCCGTGGTGGACCACCACCCCGACCTCTCGCTGCGGCGGTACTGGCGCCAGCAGGTGCGCTACGGGCGCGGGGCGCACCGCTACCGGGCCGCCGGTGACCGCCCCCGTCCGCCGATCGGGTTCTATCTGGACCTGCTCCGGGCCGGGTTCCGCGGCGGCCCGTCGGTGGGCCTCCTGGTCGCGCTGGCCCAGGTGGCCACGGTCGTCGGCGTCGTCGCCGAGGCCCGGGCGGGCGACGGGCGCGACCGCGCCGCCAGGTGAGCGGCTGGCTCAGCGGACGAGGAGCGGTTCGCCGGCCGTCGTCGCCGGGTCGCCGCCGTGCAGGGCGAGGACGGTCGCGGCGATGTCCTCGAGCCGCGGCGCCCGGTCCAGCGGTGCAAGCGACGCCTTCGCCGGGATCACCAGGGCCCAGGCGTCACCGTCGGTGTGGTTGCCCGAGCGGCCGCTGCCCACGCCGTGGCGACGGATCGTCCCGTAGCGCTCGGATCGCACCCCCTCCAGCCGGGTGGCCGGCCGGTCGGTCCAGTGCACGATCAGGTCGGGGAGCTGATGGGCCCGCTCTCCCGTGCCGAACCGGTCGGCCACCCGTTCGACGGCTCGGACGGCCGGCTGGCCGTCGAGGTCGGTGAAGGTGCGGATGCCGTCGGCGATCTCGTCCATGAGGGCCGGGGCATGGGCCGGGTCGACGATGCCGTCGCGCTCGCGGCCCCGGAGGTTCAGCCGGACGTAGCCCTGGTTCTCGGCGGGGTGGGCGAAGGCGCGCGTCCGGCTCCAGTCGATGCCCCGGAGCTCCAGGCGGGCCGTCAGGTCGAGGGCGACCCTCTCCGGGAGGACGCCGCCGACCTTGGCCCGCAGCCCGCTCGGCACGGCGGCCCGCAGCCGCCAGATGGAGCTCCTCCTGGCGCCGGCCTGGGTCCAGCCCGGCTCGAGGATGGCCCGGAGCATCTCGGGGAGCATGTCGGCCCGGCTGGTGTTGACGTCCATGCCGACCGGCGAGATCACCATCAGGTCGGTGCCCGGAGGCAGCGCCGAGACGACCCGGCCGAGCGCGGCGTCGACGGCGACGTAGACGTCGGCGAGCGTGCCGCCGAGCAGGTGCTCGCTTTCGCCGTCGAGCTGGTCGGGGTCGAGCTGGGAGAGGTCCCAGAACTGGTGGCCGGCGATGTGTGCCGCGCAGAAGGTCACCCAGGCGAGGTCGTAGGGCGCCTCCGCCAGCAGCAGCGCGGTGGCATCGGCGACCCGGCCCGGTGCCGAGAGCAGCCGCTGGCGCAAGCCCAGCATCTCCTTGACGGTGTGGGTGCCGAACACCTCGTCGACCACTTGGGGCGGTCCGAAGACCCGGCGGAGCCGGCGATGGACGCCGGCCGGTCGGTCCCACCGCCGCAGCACGACCCGGTCGTGGAGCTGCCAGCCGCAAACCTGCGTGCCGGGAGACGGGCCCGTCGGCGGCCGGCTCTCGTAGGGGTCGACGGCGAGGGTGCGGGACCCGGTGCCGGCCAGCTGCTCCCACACCGGCGGCGGGGCGTGGAGGTCGCCCATGTAGCGGGCCCGTTGCTCCGGTGCCGACCACTGGAAGGGGTAGAAGAGGCCGTGCTCGCCGAGCTCGTGGCCGCTGTAGAGGGAGTGCTGGGCGCCGGCCGCGAACTGCGTGGCGGGCGCGTCGAGGTCGAGCCACGCGCCCCGGTCCCGGAGGGAGGCCAGGTTCGGCAGCCGCTGCTCCGCGAGGAGGGCGTCGAGAAGGCGGGCGCTGGCCGCGTCGAACTGGAGGATCGCGAGCATCAGGGTGCGACCTCGTCTGGCGTGGGAACGTCGATCCGTCGGCCCCCGGTGGCGGCGCTGGCCCTGGCCGCGTCGAGGACGGCCATCACGGCGACGCCGTCGGCCGGCGTCCCGAGGGCGCCGCGGCATCCGGTGCGGAGCGCGTGGGCGAACGCGGCCAGCTCGGCCCGCAGTGTCCCCACCAACCGGTCAGGCGACCGGCGGAGGGGGAGCCGCGCCGCCAGGCCGGCGGCGGCCCCGCCGACGCGGTGGTCGGTCACCCGTCGCCCGTCGACCCGCAGACGGAGCCGCTCCTCGTGGGGGCGGTTCGTCGCCGCTTCGAGGCGGGCCCGACCGCCGGCGAGCGCCAGGCGGAGGACGGCCCGGTCGGTCGAGAGCTCCTCGGCGGCGACCGAGCGCACCTCCCGGCCACTGATCCACCGGGCCCAGTCGACGAGGTGGGGTCCGAGGTCCAGCATTGCGTCGTCCACGACGGCGTGGGCAGCCCAGCGGCGGCGGCGGTAGCGCAGGGCCAGGTCCAGCTCGACGTCGCCGAGGGGATGCACACCGGAGCGGGCGGCCAGCGCGGCGCCGTCGAAGCGACGGTTGAAGCCGAGGAACGGCGCGGGGGACAGCGCGCCCAGCACCGCGGCCGTGGCCGCATCCGCGGCGGGGGGCTTCTCGACGAGGGCGACGACACCGGCTTCGGCGGCCAGCGTGGCGTCCGCCACGTGGCGGGCGACGGGCGAGGCGACGAGGAGGCCGTCGACCTCCGTGCCGTCGAGCAGCTCGGCGGCATCGCCGTAGGTGGCCACCGGACCGGCGGCGGCGACCACCGCGGCCCGCCGGCTCCCGTCGGGGTCGGCGACGGCGACGAGCCGGATCGCGTCCAGTCCCGACAGGGCCGGCAGGTAGCCGCGCTCGGCCAGTCGGCCGCAGCCGACGATGCCGACCCGCACCGGGGTGACGCTCACGGCCGCACAGCCTCGGGCTCGGCCCGCGTCCCGGGACGGTCGACCACCCGGAGGAGCGGGCCGGGCCTCGTCCCCGGGGAGCGCGCCGCCACGAGCACGCCCACCGGGACGGCGGCCACCGCGGTCAGGTGGTGGACCCAGTGCAGGGTCATGCCGGCGACCCCCCGGAAGATGCCGAGCTGGCGGAGGAGGAGCCCGTAGAACGCCCGGTTCAGCGCGATGAGCGCGGCGGTCGCCCCCGGCAGCGCGGCCGGCGGCCCGAGCAGCGCGACCACCGGCAGGGCCAGGCAGAGGAGGGCGCTGATCCGGTGTCGCCAGCCCAGGTTGAGCGTGTCGGCGAAGCGTCGGGAGCGGACCTGGAGGGCGACCCAGGGGACGCCCCGGCGGCCGAAGTCGGTCCGCACCATGGACGAGAGCGTCCACCGCTTGAGATGGGTGCCCTGGATCGCCGGGTCGAGCCACAGCCGACCGCCGGAGGCCGCCAGCCGGTGGCCGAGCTCGATGTCCTCGATGGAGGGGTTCGGGTAGCGCTCCTGGTCGAAGCCGCCGACGGCGAGGAACGCGTCCCGGCGGACGGCGCCCACGCCGGTCCAGAACGTCTCGGCCTCCCCGGCGGCGCCCTGGTGCACGTGGTGGTGCAGCAGGTTCCGGAAGGACGAGACGGTGCCGTGCGCCCTGGGTCGGTCGTCGTAGGAGCCCAGCACGGCCGTGAGCGCCGGGTCCGCGTCGAAGGCGGCGCGGATCCGGCTGAAGGCGTCCGGGTGCACCTCGACGTCGGCGTCGACGAAGACGAGCACGTCGCCGTTGGCTCGGGCCGCCCCGTCGTTCCGGGCCGCCGCTGCCGACCCCACCGTCGGGTCGGTCACCGCGATGACCTCGTCCGGCCCGTCCGCGGCCCTGGCCACGGCGGCCAGGCAGCCCCGCAGCGTCGGGGGACCGTCCGTCGCGGGGACGACCAGCGAGAGGGTCAGCGCCACGGGCCCGAACCGTATCTGTTCGGCAACCCTTATCGCTCATGGTCGGTCGGGTGACGAGCAGTCGGCGGCGGCGACGACCCAACCCCCCTGCTGGGCCAGCCGGGTGACGGGCACCTCCGAGACCGAGAGCCGGGTGTCGTCCTCGCTCCCGGTGCGCACCACGAGGATCCCCGCCGGGCTCGCCGGCAGGCTCCGCACCGCCGACAGCGGCAGGCCCGCTCTCCAGGCCAGGGCCGGCCGGGGGACGAGGGCCCCGTCCATGGACAGCGGTGGGCACCCGATGAGGCGGGTGGCGATGTCCGCCTCCCGGACGACGGCCGCGAGGTCGCGGTCGGCGACGGCCCGCCGGTCGATCTCCTCGACGAGGCGGCCGAGGTTCGACGTCCGGGCCGCGACCGACGGCAGCGAGAGCCCCGCGATGGCGGCGACCGCGATCGCCCGCCTCCAGCCACGAGGTGTCGACTCGACCGCGAGGACCACCCCGACGGCAGCCACCACCACGATGAGCGCCGCGGCCGGGAGGAAGAAGCGGGCCAGGGCGGCGTAGCCGAGGGTCGCGCTCATAGCGACCGCGACGATCGACCAGCCCAGCGCGGCGGCGGCCAGCACCGGCACCGTGGGCGCGAGGGGGCGACGACCCGGAACCGTCGGGCCGGGAGCGACGCCGGACCTGCCGGCCCGGACCGACAGGACGAGCGCGACCCCCGCTGCGATCCAGGCGGGGAGGATCACGGACGCCAGGGCCCGGTCGAGCGCCTCGCCGAGGCGGCCGGAACCCGTGACCACCTGGGCGGCGTCGGCCCCGTGGAGCGGTGACCCGGAGCCCCACCAGTCGACGCCGAACCACAGGAGGGGGATCGCGGCGACACAGGCCGCCACGAGGGGTCGCGACCGCGGATGCCGCCGCCACGTCCAGAGCCCGTAGAGGACGAGGAAGGGCCAGCTCTCGGGCCGGTCGAGCGCCAGCAGCGTCAGCAGCCCCAGCGCCTGCCCGGGTCGTGCGGCCAGGTGGCGATCGACGGCCCAGAGCGCGAGCCCGGCGGTCACGGGCGCGCTGTGACCCTCGAGCACCAGGCGGACGAACCGCGGTCCACGGTCCGGCGTGAGCAGGAGCAGCCCGGCGGCGAGGATCCCGGCCGAGCGGCCGCCGAAGGTCCGGGCCAGGCGGTACGCGCCGAGCACGCTCAGGAGGCCGAGGGTGCGGGTCAGCACGAGCCAGGCCACCGGCGCCAGCGAGCCCAGGCCGGCGAGCGGGACGGCGAGGATCACCGGGAGCGGCTTCCACGAGGGCCCCCCGGTGGTGTCGAGCTCGAGGTGGAGCAGCTCCCGACCCCACACCAGCCACGCCCACGCGTCGTAGGCGAGCGTGGCCGGCACGAGGAGGAGCGCGACGGACGCGGCCACGCAGGCGGCCACCGATCCGGCCGCCCACCGTCGGTCGACTGCCAGCCGCGACCCGGGGGGACCGGCCGTCACCCGGCGGGTTGGGCGCCGAGCACGTGCACCGGGCCGATCACCCGCAGGTCGGTCTCCGTCCCGATCGGCCAGCCGGGCAGCCCCCTCGTCCGGCACTGGACCTCCCGCCCGCTGGCCAGGGCCAGGCGGACGAGCTGGTCGTGGCCGAAGTACGACCTGCCGAGCACGGTGGCCCGCACGGTTCCGGCCGCAGGATCCGGGTGCGCGGCCGAAGCGATGGCCAGCGACTCGGGGCGGACGATCACGTCCACGCGACCCTCGGCCGCCCCGCCGGCGGGGAACCGCCCCAGCTCGCACTCGACGGTCCCGCCCCTGACCGCGCCGGGCAGGACGTCGGCGGCGCCGAGGAACTCGGCGACCCACCGGTTGACAGGCGACAGATACACGGACTCGGGTGCACCGATCTGCTCGACGGCGCCGTCCCGCATCACGACGACGACGTCGGCGAGCGACAGGGCCTCCTGCTGGTCGTGGGTGACCAGGAGCGCGGTCGTCCCGGTGTCGGCCAGGATCGCCGCGACCTCCTCGCGCAACGCCACCCTGAGGGCGGCGTCGAGGGCGGTGAACGGCTCGTCGAGCAGCACGACGTCGGGCTCCGGCGCCAGCGCGCGCGCCAGCGCGATGCGCTGGCGCTCGCCGCCCGACAGCTCGTGCGGGTAGGACCTGGCCCGGTCGGCGAGCCCGACGAGCTCGAGGCACTCCTCGACCCGGCCGGCCCGGGGCTGGCCGAAGGCGACGTTGGCCCGGACCGTGAGATGGGGGAACAGGGCGCCGTCCTGGAACACCATGCCGACCCGGCGCTGCTCGGGCTCGACCCAGGTGCCCGGTCCGCACACGGTCCGACCGTTGATCGTGACGGTGCCACCGTCGGGCACCTCGACACCGGCCACGATGCGCAGCAGGGTCGTCTTGCCCGAGCCGCTCGGGCCGAGGAGCGCGACCAGCTGGCCCTTCTCGACGGTGACGGTCGCGTCGTCGACGGCGACGGTGGCGCCGAAGACCTTGCGGATCCCGACGGCGGCGATGGCCGGCTGTGCGTGCCGGCCGGCCTCGGAGGCGTCGATGGGAGCGTCTGCGACCGGCCTCGTCACGCCGGCACCCTACTTGGACGGGTGTCCGTGATCGGCTGACAGATCCTTGGACGTTCGGGTGCCCTACCGTTCGGTGGTTCCCACTCGTCGCCCGACGGAGGATGACCCCTTCCGATGCTCTCTCGCCTCATTCGCATGCGCTGGCCGATCCCCGTGCTCGTCGTCCTGGCCGGGCTCGCGCTGGCCGCCACCGCCGTCCTGGCCAGCCGGCGGGACGGGTCGGTGCTGGTCGTCTACAACGGCCGGTCGCACTACGGCGACGAGCAGGTGTTCGAAGCGTTCACCGAGGCGACCGGCATCGCCGTCGAGCTGCGGGGCGGCACCGGGCCCGAGCTGTTCGAGCGGCTCCGCCAGGAGGGGTCGGACACCCCGGCCGACGTCCTGATCACGACCGACCTGGCCAACCTGTGGCGGGCGGAGGAGGCCGGGCTGCTGCGACCCACGACCTCGGGCGAGCTGCGGGCCAACGTCCCCTCGGACCTGCACGACCCGGAGGACATGTGGTGGGCGCTCACCACCCGGATGCGGATCCCGGTCGTCTCCACCCGTCGCGTCGACGTCTCCCGCGTGACGAGCTACGAGTCGCTCGGAGACCCGCAGTTCGCCGGCCGGACCTGCCTGCGTACGTCGGCCAACGAGTACAACCAGTCCCTGGTGGCCGACATGATCGCCAAGCGGGGCCGCGGGGCGACGGAAGCCCTCCTCCGGACGTGGATGGACAACGACCCCGACATCATCAACTCGGACGGCGAGCTCCTCGCCGCCATCGCCGCCGGCGAGTGCGACGTCGGGCTGACCAACCACTACTACCTGGGTCGAGCGCTGCTGGAGGACCCGGGCTTCCCCGTGGCGCCGGCATGGCCCGACCAGGCCGGCGCCGGGGCCCACACCAACCTCTCGGGCGGCGGCGTGGTCGCCGGATCCGACCGGCCCGACGACGCCCGCCGGCTCCTCGAGTTCCTGACCTCGGTGGAGGGCCAGCGGTACTTCACCGCCGGGAGCGAGTTCCCGGCCAACCCGGCCGTCCCCCCCGAGCCCCACATCGCCACGTGGGCCGGCGTGCGCCGCGACCCCATCGCCGTCAACGGCGCGGGCCCCCTGCTCCAGGAGGCGACCAAGCTCATGTTGGCCGTGGGATGGCGCTGACCGACGCGCCGAGCCCGGTCCGCGGCCGGCGGCGCCGGCCCCGGGTGCCACCCTGGTCGCTCCTCAGCGTGGGGATGGCCCTGGCCGTCGTCGGACCGCTGCTCGTCCTCCCGGCCAGCTTCATCGGCGCCCGGCAGGCCTTCGACGACATCGCCCGCACCCTCCTGCCGGGGGCGCTGCGCCAGAGCCTCCTGCTCGGTGCCGGGGTCGGGGCCGGCACGCTCGCCATCGGTGGCGGCCTCGCCGTGCTCGTCTCGTTCTACGACTTCCCCGGACGGCGGTGGCTCGACTGGGCGCTCGTGCTGCCGCTCGCCATGCCCGGCTACGTCCTCGTGTTCGTCGTCCTCGGCTCGTACGGCCTCGCCAGCCCCCTGAACTCCAACCTGTTCGGCGACGGGCTGCGCATCCCCGGCATCCGCACGACGGCGGGCGCCATCGCCATCCTCACCGCCGTCCTCTACCCGTACGTGTACATCCTGGGGCGCAGCGCGTTCATCGGGCAGTCCCGCCAGTCCATCGAGGCCGCCCGCTGCCTCGGGCGCAGCTACGGCCAGGCGATCCGCCGGGTGGCGGTCCCGCTGGCCCGACCGGCGTTGGCCGCCGGCGCCTCGCTGGCCGTGATGGAGGCGCTCGCCGACTTCGGCACCGTCGACCTCCTCGGCATCCAGGCCCTCACGAGCGCGATCTACCGGGTCTGGTACGGCACGTTCGACCAGGACTCGGCCCTCCAGCTGGCGACGATCCTCGTCGGCCTGGCGCTCTTCCTCGTGACGGTCGAGCGGGTGCTGCGGGGCCGGGCCCGCTACCACCAGGCGCTCGGTCGCGGCGACGCGCTGGTACCCCTCCCCATCCGCGGGCCGATGCGGTGGCTCGCGCCGCTGCCGGCGGTGGCGCTGCTCGCGGCGGTCTTCGCCGTGCCCGTGGTGCAGCTCGGGGTCTGGGCGGCGGAGTCGATCGTCGACGGCGGCGTCGACGGGCAGCTGGGCCGCTCGGCCCGCAACACCGTGCTCCTCGGCGCCATCGCCGCCACCGTGGCCGTCATCACCGCGACGGTCGTCGCCTACGGCCAGCGCCGGCACGGGTCGCGGGTCGGCCAGCTGGCGGCCCGGCTCGCGACCGTGGGCTATGCCGTGCCCGGCACGGTCGTCGCCGTCGCCGTCTTCGTCCCGCTCGTCGGCCTCGACCGCCGGCTGGCCGGCTGGGCCGGGGACGTGCTCCAGCTCGACACCGGCCTCGTGTTCACGGGGACGATGCTCGGGCTCGTCGTCGCCTACGTCGTACGCTTCCACGCGCTGGCGTACTTCTCCGTGGACGCCCGCATGGGACGGATCAGCCACGACCTCGACGACGTGGCCAGGACGTTGGGAGCCGACGGCGCCCGGATGCTGGCCGACGTGCACCTCCCCCTCTTGTGGCCCGGGATCCTGAGCGGCGCCCTCCTGGTGCTCGTCGAGGTGATGAAGGAGCTTCCCGCCACGGCACTGCTCCGCCCGCTCGGTGGCGACACGCTCGCCATCACCGTCTGGGACGCCACCAAGGACACCCGATTCGACGCCGCCGCCCTTCCCGCCCTGCTCATCGTCCTCGTCGGCCTGGTCCCGGTGATCCTCCTCGTGCGGATGATGCGGGCCGACGGATGGGCCAGCGCCGCCGAGCAGGTCGCCTGACGGTCAGGGCCTGATGGCTCCGGGCCGCTCGGCCGCCGGTCGAACCCCGCCCCGGGTCGGGTGGCCCGGCCTGCTCAGGCCCGGGCCTCGACGACGGCGTTCCAGGCCACCGCGGTGACCGGCACCGCCAGCAGGCTGCCCGGGATGCCGAACAGCGCGCCGCCGGCCGTGATGGCGAGCAGCACGACCACGGGGTGCATCTGCAGCGCCCGGCCGTAGACGACCGGCGCCAGCAGGTCGTTGTCGAACTGCTGGACGAAGAAGGCGACGGCGAGCACGATCAAGGCCGGAACCAGCCCGACCGTGGCGAGGGCGATGAGCACCGACAGCGTCCCGGCGACGATGGCGCCGACGAAGGGCACGAAGGCGGCGAGGAACGTGATGACCGCCATCGGCAGGGCCAGCTCGGCCCCCACGAGCCACAGCGTCGTCCCGATGACGACGCCTTCGACGACGCCCAGGAGGGCCGCACCTCGGAGGTAGCCGCCGAGGACGCGCCAGGCGCCCTCTCCCATCCTCCGCACGACGTCGTCGCGGTGGTCGGGCACGAAGCCGCGGATGGATGCCACCAGACGACCGCCGTCCTTGAGCGCGAAGAACGTCATGATCAGCCCGAGGACGAGGCTCAGCGCCGTCTCGGCCACGAGGATGGCACCGGTGACGAGGGATCCGCTCGAGTCCCGGAGGGTGTCCCCGACGCGCTCGCCGAAGCTCTCGCGGAACTCGTCGACGTCACGGCGGCTGAGGTCGAAGGGGCTGTCGTCGACCAACCAGTCCGCGACGTCGTCGATCGCCCGGCTCACGGTCGGACCGATGTCGCTGACCTCACTGGCGATGACGGCGCCGAGGCCGGCGAACACCGCGCCCAGGAGCGCGAGGAAGGCCAGGAGCGTGGTGGCGGCCGCGAGCCCGGGGGGGACCCGGCGGCGAAGCCGTTCGTTCGGCGCCGCGAGGATGCGGGTCAGGAAGAGGGCGATGACGATCGCGGCGAGGGGCACCCACAGCTTGGCGACGAGCCACAGGCCCGCGACGGCGACGATCCCGATGACGACGAGACGCCAGGAGAAGGCCGCGGCCACCTCCAGCCAGCGAGGCACCGGGCTCCTGCCGGCAGCCGGATCAGCCGTCGGCCGGCCCGGGTGTGCGCTCAGGCTCGGTGGGTTGTCCGCGCCTCCGTCGACCACCTCGCCCATCTCGTCGCTCTCGTCCTCGTTCGCGCGCTGTCGAGCTCGGCGTCACCGTCGGCCTCGGCCTCGGCCTCGACATCGGCCTCGACATCGGCCTCGAGATCGTCGTGTCGCCGCCGAGACGGTAACCCCCCGGAAGCGACCGTCGAAGCGACGGTGGGAGGCGACGGTCGGGGGGCCGGGCTGGCGGTCCGGCGGCGATCGCCGTCTCGAGCGGTCGGGATCCGGTCGCCGGCACGGCCCGCGCTCCGTCTGCGTCCACCTCGCGTGATCGTGGCGTCCGGTGATCGTGGCGTCCGGTGATCGTGGCGTCCGGTGATCGTGGTCTCGGGACGAGCACCTCAACGCTGCAGCTCCTCGCAGACCGGGAGGTCGAGGTCGTCGCGCACCTCCATGCGGACATCGAAGTCGGTGTCGTCGACCCGCACCCGGGCCTGGTGCCGCACGACCTCGCCGATGCTGGTCATCTCGACCTGGCCGCTCTCGTCCCACGTCTCGTCATCGGTGAACAGGCGGATGGCGGGCGCGCCGCCCTCGCGGACGAGGATCACCCGGCGCCCGTCGACCGTGTCCACGACGACGGCGCCGTCTGCGCCGTCACAGGACCGTTCGATGCCGAGCGGCTCGCCGTCGATCCACACGGCCACGTCCGCGAGGTCGGAACCGTCATCCCCGCCGTCGGTGGTCGTCGTGGTCGACGCCGTCGACGACGTGGTGGTGGTCGCGTCCTCGTCGTCACCGCATGCCCCCAGCACGAGGAGCGCGAGAAGGAGGAGCGCAAGGAGTCGCATCTCGCCCGGTGTACCCCCCCCGACGGGAGACGGATGCCCGGGGAGCGAACAGGGTGCCCGACCTCGCCGCCCCGAGGCGACCGACGAGACTCGGGGTCGATGACGACACCCGCTGATGGCCGGGCGAGGGCGGCGCGTGCGCCCGGGCCACGGCACGTCCCGGGTCGGGGCTGCCGTGACCGGTCCCGTGCCCGTCGCGTCGGACGCCGGCAGCCTCACCGCCCGGCCGTCGGCGTGACGCCGGGGGCTGGATCACGCCGCCCCGGCCACCGGCGCCTCCTGGGGGTGCTGGTGACCGGTCTGCTCCTGGCCGGGGCCTGCGGGTCCGGCGACGGCGGGACGGGCGGGGCCGTCATGCCGTTCAGCCGGGTGCAGGACGGGGCGATGCGCTTCGAGGCGGACCCGGCCGATCCGAGCGGGGGCATCTTCCGCGTCACCACGACCGAGCCGATGATCTGCGCCATCGTCTGGGGCGAGGACACCGGGTACGGGCGGTTCAACAACAGCCTGGCCATGAACGGGACGGGCATCACCGACCACGACGTGCAGCTGCCCGATGTCGAGCCCGGTCGCACCTACCACTACGTCGTCCAGGGGACCACCGCCGACGGCACCCTCTACCGGTCCTCGCCCGGAACCTTCACGATCGAGACGGCCGAGCTGACCGAGGACCTGCCTGGCGTCGCGCTGGGCGGCAACCTCGCCGAGCGCGGTGCGATCGCCGGTGTCAGCTCCACCTTCTCGGAGGCCATCGCCGCATCGCTGGCGATCGACGGCGACACGGCGACCCAGTGGTCCACGCGAGGTGACGGCGACGACGGCTTCATCGTCGTCGAGCAGCCCGGGCCGGCGGAGGTCGTCGCCGTCGAGTTCGTCACCCGGTCGATGGGTGACGGCTCTGCGGTGACCGAGCGCTACACCGTGACCGTCGACGACGGCGAGCCGTCCACGCCGTTCGCCGCGAGCACGCTCCGGCACCGCCGGGTCCACGAGCTGCGAGCGAGCGGCACACGGTTCCGCTTCGACGTCGCCACCTCGACCGGTGGCAACGTGGGTGCCGTCGAGATCCGCATCTTCGCCCCCGCCTGACGACCACCACTCCGGCACGAGACGCCGAGAGGGCGGTGCCAGGGGGAGCGGGGCGCCCTCTCGGCGCACCCTCGCGGCTCAGGCGGCGCAGGCGGCGCAGAGCCCGATGAAGTCCAAGCGGTGCGACGACGGCTTGAACCCGGTCGACGAGCTCTGCGCGAGGTCACCGGGCGAGCTGCTGCTCGACGACCCCCACCACGCCCACCGAGCGTGCCGACCGAACCCCTGGATCGAAGGGGACGCGAGGGTGGGAGCTCGGACATCGAACCCGAGGCGTAGCCTGGCCGGGCCATGTGCATGCAGTGCGTCGCGCAGAGCACACCGATGATCGGCGTCGGCCTCACGGTGCTCCGCCGCCGGGCGTTGCTCGCCCGGTTCCGAGCGCTGATCGCCCGCCGGCCGCGGGACGCGTCTGGTGGCGATCTCGGCCACGTCGGCTCCTCGTAGAGGCTCGGCCACAGCGCCGCGCCGGACAGCCCCGGGGGGAGGGGACGGGTCCGACCGACCGGGACACCGACGAGGCCGGGGGACCGACCGGCCGGGATCGGGTCAGGCGGCCAGCGCCAGCCCGGCCCGGATGCCCGTGTAGAGGGCGACGGCGACGAGGAGCCCGGCGAACCAGCGGAGGCTGCCCTCGGCCTCGAGGCGGTCGGCGAGGCGGCCGCCGGTGAGGACACCGGCGACGGCGGCGATCGTGAACGGAGCGGTGACGGCCCAGTCGATGCTGGTGGTGGCGAGGCGCCCGGCGAGGCCGACCGCCGCGTTCACGGCGATGACGAGGAGTGACGTGCCGATGGCCTGGGGCATGGGCAGCTTGAGGCCGAGGGTGAGGGCGGGGACGATGACGAACCCGCCACCGACACCGAACAGGCCGGTGAGGAACCCCACGGCGGTGCCGGCGAGGAGGACGACGGCGACGGTGCCGGCGTCGACCCGGCGGTGGGTGGCGACCAGGACGCTGGTGCCGCGGGCGACGGCGATCTGCTCGCCGACGTTGGTGCAGGTGGGGCAGCCGGTGAGCATCCGCCAGGCGGCGACGAGCACCAGGCCGGCGAAGGCGAGCAGGAGCAGGTCGGGGTCGAGCGTCCGGTTCAGCGCCGAGCCGGCGAGCGAGCCGCCGATCCCGGTGAGGCCGAACACGAGGCCCGTCCCGACCCGGACCCTCCCGGCGCGCCAGTGGTCGCCCATGCCGACCACCGACGCCACGCCCACGAGCAGCAGGCTGGTGGCAGTGGCGGCCCTCGGGTCCTGGCCGGCGGCGTGGACGAGGGCGGGGACGGCCAGGATGGACCCGCCGCCGCCGAGGGCGCCGAGCGACACGCCGATGAGGAACCCGAGGGGCGAGGCCAGCAGGGCGCGCACGACTCAGCCGACCGCGTCGTCGCTGACGTCGCTGACGTCGCTGACGTCGGTGCGGGTGGCGGGTTCGTGCGCGGCCCAGGCCCCGTAGCCGCCGATGACGTCGGCCACGGTGGTGAAGCCGTGGGCGCGGAGGGTGGAGGCGGCGATGGAGGAGCGGTAGCCGCCGGCGCAGTAGACGACGACGGGTGCCGTCGGGTCGAGCTCGTCGAGGTGGTCGAGGAGCTGGGGGAGGGGCAGGTTTCGGGCGCCGGGGACCACGCCACCGACACCGGTCTCGCCGGGGTTGCGGACGTCGACCACCTGCACGCCTGGATCCTCGGCGAGCCAGGCGGCCACGTCGGGAACGGGGAGCCTCGAGGCGGCCGCGGCCAGGTGGGGGTGCTCGGCGAGCGTCCGTTCGATGTCGGGCAGCTCGCCGACGACGCCGTCGAAGCCGATGCGGGCCAGCCGGACGCGGGCCTCCTGCGCCCGGCCGGCGTCACCGAGGAGGATGACCTGCTGGTCGGGCCTGATGACGTCGCCCGCGTACTCGGCGAAGCGACCGTCGAGCCCGACGTTCACCGAGCCTCGGAGGTGGCCGCTGGCGAAGGACTCGGGCGATCGGGTGTCGAGCAGGACCGTGCCGGCGGCGGCGAGCTCGAGCGCCTCGTCGACGCCGAGCGGGCGGAGCGGTTCGCCTTCGTCGAGCAGCTCTCGGTCGCGGCGGTTGGCGTCGGCCGCGAACGCGAAGTAGAGCGGTGCGGCGCCCTGGCCCTCGGTGACGACGTCGACGAACTCGTCGACCGACATCGGTCGGAGCGCGTAGTTGGTGGCTCGCTGTTCGCCGATGGTCGAGGACGCCGCCGCCGAGAGGTGCTTGCCGCACGCCGAACCGGCGCCGTGGGCGGGATAGACGAGGGTGTCGTCCGGCAGGGTGAGGAGCTGCTCGTGCAGCGAGCGGTGGAGGTCGCGGGCGAGGCTGTCGGCCGTGCGCCCGACCGAGGTGAGGAGGTCGGGTCGGCCGACGTCGCCGATGAACAGGGTGTCGCCGGTCAGCACCGCCCAGGGTTCGGCGTCGGCGGTCGGGCGGACGACGATCGAGATCGACTCGGGGGTGTGACCGGGGGTGTGGCGGATCTCGAGCTCGACCTCACCGAGGGAGAGGTGCCGGCCGTCGGCGAGCGGCTCGATCGGGAAGTCGGGCGTGGCGACGTCGCCGTAGGAGATGACCGCGCCGGTGGCCTCGGCCAGCTCGAGGTGGCCCGACAGGAAGTCGGCGTGGAAGTGGGTCTCCAGCACCCGCTCGATGCGCAACCCGTTGGCATCGGCATCCGCGAGGTACTCGCCGATGTCACGTTGCGGGTCGACCACGACGGCTCGCCCGGTCGTGGTGTCGCCGATCAGGTAGCTGTAGAGCGACAGGCAGGCGAGGTCGTACTGGCGGAAGAACACGTTTCGCTCCTTCATCAGTGGGAGAAGTCGACGTGAGGCAGGCGCCGGTCGAGCCACGCCGGGATCGCCCAGGCGCGCCCGCCGAGCATCCCTAGCAGGGACGGCACGAGCATCATGCGGATGACCGTGGCGTCGAGCAGCACGGCGAGGGCGAGGGTGACGCCGAGCTCGGTGGGCGGGATCGGACCCGTGACGCCGAACGCGACGAACACCACGATCATGATCAGCGCGGCGTTGGTGATCGGCCGCCCGGTGCGGGCGACCCCCTCCGTGACCGCCCGCCGGGCGTCGCCGGTGGCGTCGTGGCGCTCCTTGATCGCGGCGAGCAGGAACAGCTGGTAGTCCATCGACAGGCCGAACAGCAGGGCGAAGAAGAACAGCGGCGCCCAGGCGTCGACGAAGCCCTGGTGCTCGATCCCGAGCAGCGACGCCCCGCGGCCGTGCTGGAACACGAGGGTGGCGAAGCCGAAGCTGGCCGCCACGCCGACCAGGTTCAGCACGATCGACGACACGGCGATGACGAGGCTGCGGAACACCACGAGCAGCAAGAGGAAGGCGACGAGCATGATCGCCCCGACCGCGAGCGGCGCCGTGCCGGTCAGCGCCGCGGTCAGGTCGTGGTTCTGGGCGCCGGGCCCACCGACGGCGGCGTCGGGAACGGCCCCCCGCAGGGTGGCGCGGAGCCGGCCCACGAGGTCGGCGGTGGCCTGGTCGTCGACGGCGGTGGTGGGGACGACCCGGACGACACCGCGACCCGAGTCCGCAGGAGGAGCCACGACCTGGGCGGCGGCGACGCCGTCGTCGGCCGTCGCGAGCGAGACGACGTCGTCGAGCTGCCCGGCCGGGGCGGTGACGAAGAGGGGCGCGGCGGTGCCGGGCCCGAAGGCTTCGAGGACGGTCTCGTAGCCGTCCCGGCTCTGCTCGCCGCGGTCGACGACCCGGGCCCCGGGCATGCCGAGCCGCATGCCCGCAGCCGGCGCGGCGAGCAGCAGGAGGATGCCGAGCCCGGCGGCGAGCGCGACGCCGGGGCGGCGCATGGCCGCGGCCGTCCAGCGGGTCCAGCGTCCCTCGGCGGCGCGGTCGGGGTCCGAGTGGCCGCGCGCGACCAGGACCCGGTCACCCATGGCCACGAGGATCGCCGGCAGGAGCGTCAGCGACGCCGCCGCGGTGGCGACGAGCGAGAGGATCATCCCGAGCGCCATGGCCCGGAAGACCATCACCGGCATCAGGAAGATCGCGGCGAGCGAGAGGACGACCGTCAGGGCCGAGAGGAAGACGGCCTTGCCCGCGGTCGCCAGCGTGGCGGCGATGCCGTCGAGGGCGTCCCTGCCGTCCTCGCGCTCCTCCCGGTACCGGGAGACGATGAACAGGCTGTAGTCGATGCCGACGGCCAGACCGATCATCATCGAGAAGTTCATCGACCACACCGACAGCGGGGTGGCGGCGGTGCCGAGGTGCAGCGCGGCGAACCCGACGGCGATGCCGGCCACCGCGAGGACCAGCGGGATGCCGGCCGCGACGGCGGACCCGAACGCCACGAACAGCAGGAGCAGCGTCGGCAGGCCGGAGAGCACCTCTGCCCGGTGGAGCGCCGCCTCGTTCTCGCTGTTGAAGTCGTGCCAGACCGCCCACTCGCCGGTGGTGTCCGCCTCGGCTCCCGCCGGCAGGTCGATCGAGTCGACGAGGGCCATCACCTCGCCCGCGGACTCGGGAAGGTCGGCGTCGTCGCCGGCCTCGAGCCCGACGGGGACGAGCGCGGTTCGACCGTCGGCCGCGAGCAGGCCCGACCCGGCCGGCGCCGCCAGCGGGTCGACGACCGAGGACACACCCGGTCCGCCCCGTAGGCCGGCGACGAGCGCCCGGAGCCCGGAGGGATCCTCGGCGATCGGCCGGGTCTGGCGGTAGGCGACGACCGCGGCCTCGGCGCCGAGCGACGGGAAGTCACGTCGGAGCTCGTCGCGGACCTCGTTCGCCGTCGAGCCCTGGGCCTCCCACCCGGCACCCGAGAGCGCGCCGGTGAGGGTCACCGCCAACGGCGCGGCGAGGACGACGGCGAAGGCCCACGCCGCGAGCACCCGGCGGGGTCGCCGCCCCGCGGCCCGACCGGTGCGGGCGAGCAGCCCCGCGCTCGCCGGGGCGGCGATCGCAGGTGGGGCGACGGTGGTGCTGGACATCGGGATCGCTCGATTCGTGTCGGGACGCGACGGGGCATCGCCGGGCCGCGCCGGGGAGTCGGGAAGCGGGATGACCTGCGGGGAGCTTTGGGGGGCTCAGGCGAGCTTCGTGAACATCTTCTGGACGTCGGACACGTCGTAGCCCTCGGCGGCCGACCGCGCCGGGTCCTCGAGGCACCACGTCAGGCCCGCGGCGACGAGCACGAACCCGGCCTGCTCGAGCGCCTTGTTCGCCGCCGACAGCTGCGTCACCACGTCTCGGCAGTCTCGGCCCTCTGCGAGCATCTGCTGGATGCCGCGCACCTGGCCCTCGACCCGCCGAAGACGGCGGGTGACGTCGGCGATGGTCTCCTCGGGAAGTTCCACGGACGCAGCCTAGCAGATACCCCTAGGGGTATACGGTCGCGCCCCGTTCTCTGTCGCGCCCTGCACCTCCGAGGGGCCGGGCGCGACAAAGAACGGAGGCGGGGTGCTCAGGCGAGGTCGAAGCGGTCGAGGAGCATGACCTTGTCCCAGGCCGAGACGAAGTCCCGCACGAACTTCTCGTGCCCGTCGTCGCTGGCATAGACCTCCGCGAGAGCGCGGAGCTGGGAGTGCGAGCCGAACACGAGGTCGACGGCCGTGGCCCGCCAGCGGAGCTCGCCGGAGGCGAGGTCACGGCCCTCGTACACGCCCTCGGCGGCGGTGGCCGTCTGCCAACCCACGCGCCCGTCGAGCAGGTTCACGAAGAAGTCATTCGTCAACGTGCCCGGGCGGTCGGTGAAGACGCCGAGGTCGGTCCCCCCGGTGTTGGCGCCGAGGACCCGCAGGCCGCCGACGAGCACCGTCATCTCCGGCGCGGTCAGCGTGAGGAGGTTGGCCCGGTCGAGGAGCCGGGTCTCCGCCGGCAGCTTGTCGCCGGCCGGGGCGTGGTTGCGGAACCCGTCCGCCACCGGCTCGAGCACCGCGAACGCCTCCACGTCGGTCTGCTCCTGCGAGGCATCGGTCCGGCCCGGCGCGAACGGGACGGTGACGTCGTGGCCGGCGTCCCGCGCCGCCCGCTCGACGGCCGCGCAGCCGCCGAGGACGATCAGGTCGGCGAGCGACACCCGCTTCCCGGTCGCCTGCGAGCCGTTGAAGTCCTGCTGGACGCGCTCGAGGGTCCCGAGCACGGTGGCCAGCTCGGCCGGCTGGTTCACCGGCCAGTCCCTCTGGGGCGCGAGCCGGATCCGGGCGCCGTTGGCGCCGCCCCGGAGATCGGTGCCGCGGAAGCTCGATGCCGACGCCCAGGCGGTGGTGACGAGCTGGGAGACCGACAGGCCCGAGCTGAGGAGCGTCTCCTTGAGGCCGGCGATGTCGGCCTCGTCGATCAGCTCGTGGTCGACGTCGGGGACCGGGTCCTGCCACAGCTGCGGGTCGGGGACCCACGGGCCGAGGTAGCGGGAGCGGGGACCCATGTCGCGGTGGAGCAGCTTGAACCACGCCTTGGCGAACGCGTCGGCGAACTGGTCCGGGTGCTCGAGGAAGCGGCGTGCGATGGGCTCGTAGACGGGGTCCGTGCGCAGGGCCAGGTCGGTGGTGGCCATCATCGGCGCGTGGCGAACGGCCGGGTCGTGGGCGTCGGGCACGAGATCGGCACCGGCACCGTCCTTCGGGCGCCACTGCTTGGCGCCGGCCGGGCTGGCCGTCAGCTCCCACTCGAAACCGAAGAGCGTCTCGAAGAAGGTGTTGTCCCACGTGGTCGGGGTCGGGGTCCAGGCGCCCTCGAGGCCGCTGGTGATCGTGTCGCCGGCCCGGCCGCTGCCGAAAGCGCTCTTCCAGCCGAGGCCCTGGTGGTCGATCGGGCAGCCCTCGGGCTCGGGGCCGACCAGGCCGGGGTCGCCGGCCCCGTGGCACTTGCCGAACGTGTGGCCACCGGCGATGAGCGCCACCGTCTCCACGTCGTCCATCGCCATGCGGCGGAAGGTCTCGCGGATGTCGCGGGCCGCCGCCAGCGGGTCGGGGTTGCCGTTGGGACCCTCGGGGTTGACGTAGATCAGGCCCATCTGCACGGCGCCGAACGGCCCGCCGAGCTCGCGGTCGCCGCTGTAGCGCTCGTCGCCGAGCCAGGTGTCCTCGGGGCCCCAGTAGATCTCCTCGGGCTCCCAGATGTCCTCCCGCCCGAACGCGAAGCCGAACGTCTCGAAGCCCATCGACTCGAGGGCGACGTTGCCGGCCAGGACGAGCAGGTCGGCCCACGAGACCTTGCGGCCGTACTTCTGCTTGACGGGCCAGAGCAGGCGACGGGCCTTGTCGAGGTTGGCGTTGTCGGGCCAGCTGTTGAGGGGGGCGAAGCGCTGGGCGCCGTCGCCACCCCCGCCTCGGCCGTCCTCGATCCGGTAGGTGCCCGCCTGGTGCCACGTCATCCTGATGAAGAGGGGGCCGTAGTGGCCGTAGTCGGCCGGCCACCAGTCCTGCGAGGTGGTCATCACCTCGACGAGGTCGCGCTTGAGCGCCTCCACGTCGAGTGAGCCGACCTCGGCCCGGTAGTCGAAGTCCTCGTCCATGGGGTCGGCCCGGGGCGAGTGCTGGTGGAGGACCTGCAGGTCGAGCTGGTCAGGCCACCAGTCCTGGTTCGACCGGGGGCGGCGGTGGGGCGCCGGCGTGGGTGCCTCGATCGCCGGGTTCTCGCTCTCGCTCATCGACACCGGTGTCCTCCTCTGCTCCTGGGCTGGCCGCTCGTGCGGTCGGACCGACGTCGCGGCGGCTGGCGGCCGTACCGGTCTACCCGACGCGGGCTCGGGACGATGCCCGCCGAGGGACCCGTCCCTCCCTTCCGTCGACGAGGAACGGAGGGCCTTCAGGCGTCGTCGACGCGGCGGAGCGAGACCTGGGTGATGGCCCGGCGCTCGACCGCCAGGACGGTGGCCTCCCAGCCGTCGATCGTGACGGTGTCGCCCGGCGCGTCGGGGATGCGACCGAGGGCGTCGAGGACGAGGCCGGCGACCGTGGCGTAGTCGCCGTCGGGCACGGTGACCCCGATGTCGGGAAGGTCGTGGACCGGAAAGGCGCCGGAGAGGACGAGCGTGCCGTCGCTCTCGTGCACGACGGAGACCACGTCCCGGTCCGACTCGTCGTAGATCTCGCCCACGAGCTCCTCGAGGAGGTCCTCGACCGTCACGATCCCCTCGGTGCCGCCGTGCTCGTTCACGACGAGGGCGAGCTGCTGGTGGTGCTGCTGCATGGTGTGGAGGGCGTCCAGCACCGACACGGTCTCCGGCAGGAAGAGGGGGGTCCCGGCCCTCGGCCCGACGGGACCCCTCGACCCGACGAGGTCGCGGAGGTGCACGACGCCGACGACCCCGTCGAGGTCTCGGTCGTGGACCACCGGGGCGCGGGAGACGCCCCGCGCGAGGAGCTGGTCGATCGCGACCTCGCAGGGTTCGTCGGCGTCGAGCGACAGGACGTCACGGCGGGGGCGGAGCACCTCGTGCAACGTCCGCTCGGCGATCTCGAAGGCCCCGTCGATGATCGCCCGCTGCTCCGGCGTGAAGGTGCGCTGGGCCGCGACCAGGTCGCGGATCTCCTCCTCGGTCACGTCCTCCCGCTGGAGCGCGGGGTCTGCGCCCGTGAGCCGCACGGCGACGTCGGCCGACCTCGACAGCAGCCAGACGGCCGGCCTCGTGGCCGACGACAGGAACGCCAACGGGCGGGCGGCGAGGAGGCCCCACCGCTCGGCCCGCTGCATCGCCACCCGCTTGGGCGCCAGCTCGCCGAGCACCAGCGTCACGTACGAGAGCACGAGCGTCACCACGAGGATGGAGGCCGGCCCGGCCAGGCCGTCGAGGAAGCCGAGGGGCGACTCGAGCGGCTCGGCCAACGAGACCGCCGCCGACGCCGAGGCCAGGAACCCGGCCAAGGTGATGCCGATCTGGATGGTGGCGAGGAACCGGTTCGGGTCCCGGGCCAGCCCGGCCAGGACCGCGCCCGACCCGCCCCGCTCCTCCAGCCGGCTCAGTTGGCCCTCCCGCAGCGACACCAGCGCCATCTCGCTGCCGGCGAACGCCGCGTTCAGCAGCACCAGCACGCCGACCAACCCCAGCTGGGGCACGATCCCACCCACCACGTCTCCTCGCTCGAACGATCCGGCACGGTCCAAGGGCGCCCCATCGCGGGGGCGACCTCGAGCCAGAGGCCGTTCTCCGTCGACTCGAGCGGGACGATCCCGGCTCGCTCGACAGAGAACGGGTGGTGGGCGGGCTGGTGCCCGGACTTGGCGGTTCGCGGCTGGTCATGTCGGGTCGCCGGCGTCGGCGTCGGCCAGACGGTAGTCCCCGGTCGGCCCGGCGGGCTGGCGACGACGGCCCCGAGCCCGCTCGACTACGGTGCGGGCCGACCACGGAAGGGAAGCCGGTGCGATTCCGGTGCGGTCCCGCCACTGTGACCGGGGAGCGAACCTCGACGAAGCCACTGGGCCTCCGGGCCTGGGAAGGCCGAGGGGAGCGTCGATCCGGGAGCCAGGATACCGATCGGGGTCGCAGGGCCGGTGGGCACGTCGCCCACACCACGAGGATGGAGGTTCACATGGCTGCGATCACCGCGGTTCCCGGTGGCGTCACGACGCCGTTCCCCCGCTGGGGCGTGCTCCTGCTCGCCGCGATGGTCGGCGTGCTCTGGCTCGTCACCTTCGAGGGCGGACCCGTCTCGGAAGGGCTCGGCCAGGCCAGCAACTTCCTGCACGAGGTGTTCCACGACGGCCGGCACCTCCTCGGCGTTCCCTGCCACTGAGCAGCTGACACCGTGACAACCAAGCTGCTGGAGCGCGTCGATCCGTCGCGCCTGCTCCCGCTGGCCGTGACCGCCGCCCTCGTCGGCATCTTCGCCGGCCTTGCCGGCGGCGCCTTCGCCAGCATCGCCGGCGAGCCCTCGATCGACGACGCCATCGCCATCGAGGCGGCCGCCGCCGAGGACGCCGCCACCGTCCACGAGGGCGAGGAGCTCGGCGACGGGCACGCCGCCGACGGGCACCACCACGACGAGGACGGCGCCGTCGTCTCCCGGTCGACCCAACGGGGCGTCGGTCTCTTCGGCGCCTACGGGCTGACCGGCCTGGCCTTCGGCGCCCTCCTCGCGGTCGTCGCCTTCCTGTTCCGCCACGGTGGCGCTGACGCCACCCGCCGGGTGGTCCAGGCCGGGTTGGTGCTCGCCGGCGCCTTCACGGTGGCGCCGTGGTTCAAGTACCCGCCCAACCCACCGGCCGTCGGCGACCCCGAGACGCTCGGCGAACGCCAGCGCCTCTACGTGCTGCTCATCGGCGTGGCCCTGGCCGTCGGCGTCGGCGCGGTGCAGCTCGGCCGGCGGCTCCTCGTCGCCGGTTGGTCCGGTCACCGCCGCCACGCCGCCGTGGCGGCCCTGGTCGCCCTCGCGATGCTGGCCGCCTACGCCGTCCTGCCGCCCGCCCCGGACGCCGTGGCGGTGCCGGCCACGCTGGTGTGGCGGTTCCGGGTGGCGTCGCTCGGCGCCAACCTCACCCTGTGGGCCGTGCTCACGCTGGCGCTGGCCTGGGTGGTCGCCGAGGCCGACCGGCGGGAGGCCGGCGGTGACGGGCGTGACGCCCCGGCGCGGGTCGCCGTGCCCGTCGCCGGCCGCTGAGCGCCGTGCGCGGCGGGCTGGTGGTCTGCGGCACGACCAGTGACGCCGGCAAGTCGTGGGTGGTGGCCGGCCTGTGCCGGCTCCTGCACCGCCGAGGCGTGCGGGTCGCGCCCTTCAAGGCACAGAACATGGCGCTCAACGCGGCGGTCACCGCCGACGGCGCCGAGATCGGCCATGCCCAGTGGGTGCAGGCGGTGGCCGCCGGCGTCGAACCGGAGGCGGCGATGAACCCGGTGCTTCTCAAGCCGACGGGGGAGCGGACCAGCCAGGTGGTGGTGCTCGGCAAGCCGATCGGGGTCCACTCGGCGCGGGAGTACCACGACCTCGTCGACGGGCTGCGGCCGGTGGTGCTCGACGCCCTCGCCGACCTCCGGGCCCGGTTCGACGTGGTGCTGTGCGAAGGGGCCGGCGGTGCCGCCGAGATCAACCTCCTGCACCGCGACCTCTCCAACCTCCCGCTGGCGGCGGCCGCCCGCCTGCCGGCCGTCGTGGTCGGCGACATCGACCGGGGCGGGGTATTCGCCTCGCTCTACGGCACGGTGGCGCTGCTGCCCGACGAGCTGCGGGGCTGGGTGCGGGGCTTCGTGATCAACCGGTTCCGGGGCGACCCCACCCTGCTCGACGACGGCTGCGACCAGCTCGAAGCCCGCTGCGGCGTCCCCACCCTCGGGGTGGTGCCCATGCTGGACGGCACCGACATCGACGCCGAGGACTCGCTCGCCCTCGACGGCTGGGCCACGAGCGGGTCGACGGCGGACGCGCTCGACGTCGCCGTCGTGCGGCTGCCGCGGCTCGCGAACTTCGGTGACCTCGACCCTCTCCGGCTCGACCCGTCGGTGTCGGTCCGCTGGGTCCGCAGCGCCGCCGAGCTCGGCCGGCCGGCCCTCGTCGTGCTGCCCGGGTCGAAGGCGACGCGCGACGATCTCGCCTGGCTGCGGGCCACCGGCCTCGCCGAGGCCGTCGACCGCTCCGGCGCCGCGGTCGTGGCCGTGTGCGCCGGCCTCCAGATGGCGGGAGAGTCCGTCGACGACCCCGACGGGGTCGAAGGCCCGCCCGGGTCGGTCGAGGGGCTCCGGTGGCTGCCGGTCACCACCCGCTTCGAGGCGTCCAAGGTGCTCGACCGGCCGAGCGGCGCCGTCGCCGGCGGCGTCGGCGCCGGCGCGCCGGTCGCCGGCTACCGCATCCACCACGGGCGGGTGCATCCCGGGCCCGGCGCCGAGCCCTGGCTGGTGGCCGGGGACGGCACGGTGCTCGGCTGGCGCAGCGATCGGGTGCTCGGCACCACCCTGCACGCCCTGTTCGAGAACGACGAGCTGCGGGCCGCGGTCCTCCGCTGGGCGGCCTCGCGGTCCGGCCGTGGGCACACGGCGGCCGAACAATGGTCGTTCGCGGCGGCGCGCGAGGACCGCCTCGACCGCATCGCCGACGGCCTGGAGTCGCACCTCGACCTCGGGCGCCTCTTCGCCCTGATCGAGCAGGCCCCCTCACCGCTGGCGGACACACCCCGGTGAGCGCGATCGAGGGCTCGCTGGCACCGGTCACCGCGCTCGTCGGCCACCTCCGGTGGCGGGCCGGCCCACCGGAAGAGGACGACCTCCTCGGCGCCGAGCTGGGCGACCCCGACCGGGTCGAGGCCGTCGTCACCGCCTCGGCCGAGGGACGGGGCAGCGACGACCCCCAGGTGCTCGGCTCGCTCTGGTGGCAGGCCTACTGCTACCGGGTGGCCGGGACGACGCTGGCCGCGTGGCTGCTCACCGGGTCGGCGCCCGACCCCGGTGCGGCCGGCGCCGGCGTGGGCATGGCCCGCAGCCGGCCCTCGTCGCTGCTGGTCGACCCGGGGGCACCGGTCCTTACCGACCTCGCCGGGCTGGCCGACCGGCTGTTCGCCGGCCACCTCGACCGCGTCGCCGACGCGCTCCGCCGGCGCCACGCCCTCGGCACCCAGCTCGTCTGGGGCGACGCCGCCGCCGGCATCGCCTCGGCGCTCGGCGCCGTGGGCACCGCCCCCGGCGCCCCCGACCTCCGCGACCGGCTCGACGTGGTCGCGGGCGCCCTCCCGCACGACATCGCGGCGCTCGGGACGTGGACGCCAGGGACGTGGTCGTTCCGGCGCCGGACCTGCTGCCTGTGGTGGAAGACCACGGCGGCCGACGGCGCCCTGTGCGAGGACTGCTCGCTCCGCCCGGCCGGGACGGCGGCCCCCCGGTGATCCTCTTCGTCGCCAACAACGACCTCGAGCTCCTGGCCCTCCGGGCCGCGGCCGAGTCGCTGCCCGACGGCTTCCCCGCCGTGCGGGCCCACGGCGGCGTCACGCTCGACCCGACCGGCGAGCCCCCGGACCTCGACGGCGTGCGGATCGTGCTCGTCCGGTTGCACAAGGGCCGCAGCGCCTGGCCGGAGCCCTTCGACCTCCTCCGGGAGCGCTGCCAGCGGGAGGGGATCCCGCTGCTGGCCTTCGGTGGGGAGGCGTCGGTCGACGCCGAGCTCACCGCGCGGTCGACCGTCCCGCCCGGGATCGTGACCGAGGCCTTCGCCTACCTGACCCGGGGCGGCCCGGTGAACCTCGCCAACCTGCTGCGCTTCGTGGCCGACACCCTCCTGCTCGAGGGCTTCGGCTTCGACCCGCCGGCCGAGGTCCCGCAGGTGGGCCTGCTCGGCCACCGGCCGGTCGATCCCGGTCGCCCGACGGTGGCCGTCGTCACCTACCGGGCCAACGTGCTGGCCGGCAACACGCTGGCCATCGAGCAGCTCTGCGACGCCATCGAGGCCAGGGGCGCCAACGCCCGGGCCGTCTACTGCTACTCGCTGCGACCCGAGGCCGAAGGGGTGGCACCGGCTGCGCTCGAGCTGCTCCGCGGCGCCGACGTGGTCGTCACCACCACGTGGGCGGCGGGCGGCGCGGTCCAGGCCGGCGACGCCGTGGCGGCCACGGTGGGGGAGGGCTGGGCGTCGCCGCTCGACGCCCTCGGCGTCCCGGTCCTCCAGGCCGTCGCCGCCACCGGCCCGTCGACGGCGTGGGCCGCCTCGCCGGGGGGCCTGGCGCCCCTCGACGTGGCATTGAGCGTGGCCATCCCCGAGTTCGACGGGCGGATCATCGGCCCGGCGTTCGCCTTCAAGGAGGTGGTCGACGACGGCGAGGACCTGGGCGTGGCGGTGTCGGCCCACCGGGCCGTCCCCGACCGGTGCGAGCGGGTGGCGGGCATCGCCGTCCGCCTGGCCAGGCTCCGCCACATCCCGCCGGCCGACAAGCGGGTCGCGATCGTGCTGTCCGCCTATCCCACCAAGCGCAGCCGGATCGGCAACGCCGTCGGGCTCGACACGCCGGTGAGCCTCCTCGCCGTGGTCGACGGGTTGCGGGCCGCCGGCTACCGGGTCGACGACCTCGGCGACGACGCCGACGCGGTGATGGGCCGGCTGGCCGACGGGCTCACCTACGACCGGCCCTCGCTGTCGGTGGCCGAGCAGGCCATGGCCGTGGGCCGCCTGCACGTCGGCGACTACGCGGCCTGGTTCGCGACCCTCCCGGCCGGGCTGCGCGACCGGGTGATTGCGGCCTGGGGTCCGGCGCCGGGGAAGGTCTGCGTGCACGACGACCACCTCGTGTTCGCCGGCATCGACGCCGGCGGCGCGCTGGTGGCGGTGCAGCCCCCCCGGGGCTACGGCGAGGACCCGATCGCGGTGTACCACACGCCCGAGCTCCCACCCCCGCACCACTACCTCGCCTTCTACCGCTGGCTCGACGCCGGCTGGGGTGCCGACGCCGTCGTCCACCTCGGCAAGCACGGCACGCTCGAGTGGCTGCCCGGCAAGGGCGTCGGCCTGTCGGGGGGGTGCGTGCCCGACGCCGCCATCGGCGACCTGCCCGTCCTCTATCCGTTCGTGGTGAACGACCCGGGCGAGGGCACCCAGGCCAAGCGGCGGACCCACGCCGTGGTCGTCGACCACCTCCCGCCCCCCATGACCCGGGCCGAGACCTACGACGACCTGGCCCGGGTGGAGCGGCTCCTCGACGAGTACGCCAGGATCGAGGCCCTCGACCCGGCCAAGCTCCCGGCCATCCAGGGCCAGCTCTGGGACCTCCTCGTCACCTCCGACCTGACGCAGGACCTCGGCGTCGGCGAGATGCCCGATCCCGACGACTTCGCCGGGATGGTCGGCCACATCGACGGCTACCTGTGCTCCCTCAAGGACGCCCAGATCCGCGGCGGCCTGCACGTGCTCGGGTCGGCACCGGACGGCGACGCGCTGCTCGACACGGTGCTGAGCATCACCCGCCAGCCCCAGGGCGCCGTCCCCTCGCTGCGGGCCACCGTGGCCGCCGAGCTGGGCGTCGACCTCGAGCGGGCCGGCACCGCCGCCGTCGACCGGGTGGAGGCGGCCTGCCGGGAGCGCATCGCCGCGCTGGCGGCCACCGGCTGGGACCCGGGCCGGGCTGGCGCCGACCCGACCATGGGCTGGATCGCCACGACGTTGGTGCCGAACCTGCGGCGCACACCCGACGAGCTCGGCAACCTGCTCGGCGGGCTCGCCGGCCGGCACGTCCCGGCCGGCCCCAGCGGCGCGCCGACGCGGGGCGGCGCCCACGTGCTGCCGACGGGGCGCAACTTCTACTCGGTCGATCCCAAGGCCATCCCCTCGGCGCTGGCCTGGGACGTGGGCCGGGCGCTCGCCGACCGGCTCCTCGACCGGCACCTCGCCGAGACGGGGGCGTATCCGCGGACGGTGGGGCTGGTGGTGTGGGGCACGGCCAACATGCGCACTCAGGGTGACGACATCGCCGAGGTCCTCGCCCTCCTCGGCGTCCGGCCCCGCTGGAACGCCGACTCGGGCCGGGTGGAGGGGCTCGAGGTGATCCCGCTCGCCGAGCTCGGCCGGCCCCGCGTCGACGTGACGGTGCGGATCTCGGGCTTCTTCCGCGACGCCTTCCCCGACGTGGTCGACCTGCTCGACGACGCGGTGCAGCTCGTCGGCGCCCTCGACGAGCCCGACGGCGACAACCCGGTGCGGGCCGCCGGCACCGCCGACGCCCGGGTGTTCGGCCCGTCGCCGGGTGCCTACGGGTCGGGCATCTACCAGGCCATCGAGGGCCGGGCCTGGCGCACCCGCGCCGACCTGGCGGAGGTGTACCTGGCCTGGTCGGGCTACGCCTACCGCCGGGGGGAGGCCGGCGTCGCCGCCCCCGACCAGGTCCGCCGCCGGTTCGCCGCCATCGACGTGGCGGTGAAGAACCAGGACAACCGCGAGCACGACATCTTCGACAGCGACGACTACTTCCAGGACCACGGCGGGATGGTGGCGGCGGTCACCGAGCTGACCGGGCGGCCGACCCGCGCCTGGTTCGGGGACAGCGCCGACCCGTCCCGCCCCCAGGTCCGCTCGCTCGCCGAGGAGGCGGCCCGGGTGGTGCGCACGCGCGTCCTCAACCCCAAGTGGATCGACTCGATGCGCAACCACGGCTACAAGGGCGCCTTCGAGATCGCCGCCACCGTCGACTACCTGTTCGGCTACGACGCCACCGCCGGCGTCGTCGAGGACTGGATGTACGAGCGGGTGACGCGGGCCTACGTGTCCGACCCCGCGATGCGCGCCTTCTACGAGGCGTCGAACCCCTGGGCCCTGCGCAGCATCTGCGAGCGGCTCCTCGAGGCCGCCGAGCGGGCGATGTGGGACGCCAGCGACGGGGCCGTGGCCGCGCTGCGGGACGGCATCCTGGCCGCCGAGGGCATGGAGGAGCGACGGTGAGCCCCGGCTTCCCGTTCAGCGCCGTGGTCGCCGGCGACGACGCCAAGCTGGCGCTCGTCCTCGCCGCCGTCGACCCGGCCATCGGCGGGGTGCTGCTGCGGGGCGAGAAGGGGTCGGCGAAGTCGACGCTGGCGAGGGGGCTCGCCGAGCTGCTGCCCGGTGCCGCGCCCTTCACCGAGCTGCCACTCGGCGCCAGCGAGGAGCGGGTGGTCGGCTCCATCGACCTGGCCGCCGCCCTCCGAGACGCCGAGGTGCGCTTCCAGCCCGGCCTGCTCGCCGCCGCCCACGGCGGGGTGCTCTACGTCGACGAGGTGAACCTGCTCGCCGACCACCTCGTCGACGTGCTGCTCGACGTGGCCGTCACCGGGCACAACCGGGTCGAGCGCGACAACGTCTCGCACGAGCACGCCGCCCGCTTCGTGCTGATCGGGTCGATGAACCCGGAGGAGGGCGACCTCCGGCCCCAGCTCCTCGACCGGTTCGGCCTCGCCGTCGACGTCCGGGCCCCCGCGCCCGTCGAGGACCGGGTCGAGGTCGTCCGCCGACGGCTGGCCTTCGACGCCGATCCGGCCGCCTTCGCCGAGCGCTGGGCCGGCGCGCAGCGGGCGCTCGCCGAGCGGCTGGCCGCGGCCCGGCCGGCCTCCGTCGACGACGCCGTGCTGGGCGCGGCCAGCGAGCTCGCGGTCGAGGCCGGGGCCGAGGGGATGCGGGCCGACCTGGTGCTGACCCGGGCCGCCGCCGCCCACGCCGGCTGGGCGGGCAGGGCGGCGGCCACGCTCGACGATCTGCGGGCCGTCGCCGCCATGGTGCTCGTCCACCGGGCCCGGCGGCACCCGCTCGAGCCGCCGGGAACGCCCCCCGACCTCGACGCCGCCGTCGACCGTGTCCTCGGGCCGGAGGGCGGGTCCGATCCGCCGGCCGGCGGTGCCGGTGCCAGTGCCGGTGGTGGTGACGGTGACGGTGACGGTGACCGGGAAGGCGACGACCGCGGGGCCGGCGACGAGGGCGGGGATGGCGACGGCAGCGGGGAAGGCGACGGGCGTGGCGCCGGCGGCGCCCGGGTGGCGCCGGCCGGTCCCCCGACCGCGGTCGCCCGGCTGGAGGCGCCCCGCGCCACCCAGTCCGGCGGGGGCGGGCGGCGGTCCACGGTGATCGGCGACCGGGGCCGGGCGATCGGCCACCGCGCCCCGTCCGGCCCGGTGGCCTCGGTCGCGGCGGTGCCGACGCTCGCGGCCGCCGCCGCCCGCCGCGCCCTCGACCCCGGCGCGGCCGGACGGATAGCGGCAGGTGGGATCGCGGCAGGCGACCTGCGCGAGGCGGTACGCGAAGCCCGGACCGGCAACCTCCTCGTGCTCGCCGTGGACGCCTCGGGGTCGATGGGAGCCGATGCCCGCATGGCGGCGGTGAAGGGCGCGCTCTGCGGGCTCCTCGTCGACGCCTACCAGCGGCGTGACCGCGTCGCCCTCGTCACCTTCGCCGGCGATGCCGCCGAGGTGGCCCTCCGGCCCACGGGGAGCGTCGAGGTGGCGAGGACCCGGCTCGAGTCGCTCCCAACCGGTGGCGCCACCCCGCTGGCCGAGGGCATCCGGCTGGCGGCCGACGTCGCCGCCCGGGCCACCACGGCCACGTTGCGGCCGTTGCTCGTGCTCGTCACCGACGGGCGGGCCACGTCCGGCGCCGACCCCGTCGCCGACGCCATGGCCGCCGCCGCCACGGTGGCCCGCCGCGGGCTGCCCAGCGTGGTGATCGACGTCGAGGCCCCCGGTCCGGGCGGGCTCGGCCTGGCCGTGTCGCTGGCCCGGGCCATGGGCGCCCGGCACCTCCGGCTGCCCGATCTCACGGCCGGCCGCCTCGAAGCCACCCTGCGGACCCTCTGACCGCCGCCGAACCCAGCCCCGACCCCGGCCCCGACCGAGCCGAACCCACCCGAACCCACCCGAACCCAGCCGAAGCCGACCCACGAACCAGGTGATGCGCATGCGATCCCCCCGACGACCGTTGACGATGCTCCTGCTGGGGGCGATCGTCCTCGCCGCCTGCGGTGGCGACGACGGCGGTGGCGACGACGACGGTGGCGGCGCCGCGCCGGAAGCTCGGGAGGCGGCCGACTTCCCCGTGTCGGTGCGGGCCGACCAGGGCGAGGTGGCGATCGAGGCCCGCCCCGAGCGCGTCGTGTCGCTGTCACCGTCGCTCACGGAGATGCTCTACGCCGTCGGCGCCGGGGACCAGGTGGTGGCGGTCGACCGCAACTCGGACTTCCCCGACGGCGTCCCGGTCACCGACCTGAGCGGCCTGCGTCCCAACGTCGAGGCCATGGGTGGCTACCGACCCGACCTGGTCGTCCTCGCCAACGACCGCGACGGGATCGTGGGCGCGCTCACCGCCCTCGGGGTGCCGACCCTCCTGCTCGGCAGCCCCGCCCACCTCGACGACGTCTACGACCAGCTGGCGTCGATCGGGGCCGCCACCGGTCATGCCGCCGAGGCGGACGAGGTCGTCGACGAGATCCGTGACGAGCTCGACGAGCTCGCCGGGGCGCTCCCGAAGCGGTCCAGGCCGCTCCGCTACTTCTTCGAGGTGAGCGACACGTACCACTCGGTCACCTCCCAGACCTTCACCGGCGAGCTGCTGCGGCTGGCCGGGCTGGCCAGCATCGCCGACGCCGCCGGCGGGGCGGCCGGTGGCTACCCGCAGCTGTCCGCCGAGTTCGTCCTCGACGCCGACCCGGACCTGATCTTCCTGGCCCACGCCGGCGGCGCCAACCCGACGAGCGACCAGGTCGCGGCCCGAGCCGGCTGGAACCGCCTGGCCGCCGTCTCCAACGGACGGGTCGTGGCCCTCGAGCCCGACCTGGCCTCGAGATGGGGGCCCCGGATCGTCGACCTCCTGCGGGCCGTCGTCCAGGCCGTCGAGGCGTTGCCGGGCGCATGACGACCCTGCCGGTGCCGGAGTCCGGGTCGCCGGTGGCCGCGCTCGACGGTCGCCGGCACCCGGCCCGGCTCCCGGTGCGGTGGCTGGCGCTGAGCGGGCTCGGCGCGCTCGCGGCCGCCCTGGTGGCGGTGGCCCTCGGCCCGGTCGGGCTGCCGATCGGGCGGGTGGCGGTCGAGCTCGTCGACCGCCTCCCCTTCGTCGACGTGGAGTCGGGGCTCTCCCCGATCCAGGCCGCCATCGTCACCGAGATCCGGCTCCCCCGGGTGGTGCTGGCCCTGCTCGTGGGCGCGGTGCTGGCCACGTCCGGCGGCGCCTACCAGGGGGTGTTCCGCAACCCCCTCGCCGATCCGTACCTGCTCGGTGTCGCCTCCGGCGCCGGGCTCGGCGCCACCGTGGCCATCGTGGGCGCCGGAGCCAGCCTCACCGGGCCGGTCGGGGCGGTGCCGGCCGCAGCCTTCCTGGGCGCCCTGCTCGCCGTCGGCGCCGCCTACGCCCTCGGCCGCAGCGGCGAGCGCACCCGCTCGGGCGCGTCGCTCATCCTCGCCGGGGTGGCCGTGGCCGCCCTGTTCACCGCGCTGCAGACCTTCCTCCTCCAGCAGGACGACGAAGCCATCCGCGACGTGTACGCCTGGCTGCTCGGCCGGTTCAACGCCGCCGACTGGGACGACGTCGCGCTCGTCGCGCCCTACGTGGCGGTGAGCCTCGCCGTCCTCGTCGCCGCCGCCCGCCACCTCGACGTGCTGAGCGTCGGCGACACGGAGGCCGACGCCCTCGGCCTGCGCCCGGCCCGGGTGCGCCTCGCCGTCGTCGTCGCGGCGTCGCTCGGCACCGCCGCCGCCGTCGCCGTCAGCGGCCTGGTCGGGTTCGTCGGGATCATCGTCCCCCACGCCATCCGGCTCCGGGCCGGTGCCAGCTACCGGCGCATCCTCCCGCTGGCGGCCGTGCTCGGCGGCGCCTTCCTCTGCCTCGCCGACCTGGTGGCCCGGACCGTGCTGGCCCCGGCCGAGGTCCCGATCGGCGTGATCACCGCCATCGTCGGCGCCCCCTTCTTCCTCGTCGTCCTGCGCACGAGCCGGACGATCGGGCCGTGAGGCCCGCCGTCTACGCCGTGGGGGTCACGGTCTCCGCCGGCGGCCGCCGCATCGTCGACGACGTCGACCTCACCGTCGGCTCCGGCGACTGGTTCACCGTCGTCGGGCCGAACGGGGCGGGCAAGACCACCCTGCTGCGGGCGCTCCTCGGGCTCGTCCCGTCGACGGGTCGCATCGAGCTCACCGGCACCCCGCTCTCGAAGCTGTCCCGCCGGGAGCGATCGCGCCTCGTGGCCTTCGTGCCGCAGAGCCCGACCATCCCGGCGGGGATGACCGTCCTCCACTACGTCCTGCTCGGCCGCACCGCCCACCTCGGGCCCCTCGCCGGCGAGACCGCCGACGACCTCGACGCCGCCCACCTGGCGCTGGCCCAGCTCGAGCTGGTCGCCTTCGCCGACCGGTCGCTCGACACGCTCTCCGGGGGCGAGCTCCAGCGGACCGTCCTGGCCCGGGCCCTCGCCCAGCGGGCGCCGCTGCTCTTCCTGGACGAGCCGACGAGCGCGCTCGACATCGGCCGGCAGCAGGGGCTGCTCGACCTCGTCGACCGGCTCCGGCACGATCTCGGCCTCACCGTGGTGTCGACGATGCACGACCTGACCCTCACCGCCCAGTACGCCGACCACGTCGTGCTGCTCGACCGCGGGAAGGTGGTCATCTCCGGGACGCCCGTGCAGGTGTTCACCGGCCCCCAGCTCAGCGACCACTACGCCGGCGCCCGCGTCGACGTCATCCGCCACAAGGGGAGCCTCGCCGTCATCCCGTGGCGCCAGACCGAACCGACCGCACAGACCGAACCGACCGGACCGACCGGACCGACCGCCGAGGAGCGCCCATGAGCACCGAGAACCCGACCGAGATCCCCACCGACGACCCCCGCCCCAAGGACCTCCGCCGGGCTCCGTCGCTGGTGCTCGTGAACACCGGCAACGGCAAGGGCAAGACGTCGGCCGCCATCGGTGTCGCCATCCGGGGTCACGCCCGAGGCTGGCCGGTCGGCGTGGTCCAGTTCCTGAAGTCGGGCACATGGCACACGGGCGAGGAGAAGGTCTGCCGTGAGCTCGGCATCGACTGGTGGGCGATCGGCGAGGGCTTCACGTGGGACTCCGAGGACCTGACCGAGGACCAGGCGGTGGCCCAGCGGGCCTGGGCCCACGCCCGCCGGCTCGTCGAGGCCGGCGACCACCAGCTCGTGATCCTCGACGAGGTCACCTACCCGCTCAACTGGGGCTGGATCGACCGCGACGAGCTGCTGGCCACCATCCGCGACCGGCCCCCGCACGTGAACATCGTGTGCACGGGGCGGAACGCGCCGGCCGAGCTCGTCGAGATCGCCGACACGGTCACCGAGATGAACGTGGTGAAGCACGCGTACAAGCAGGGCATCCGGGCCAAGAAGGGCATCGACTACTGACATGGGTCACCTCGGCCCCCGGCTGGTCGTGGCCGGCACCGCGTCCGGCGTCGGCAAGACCACCGTCGCCACCGGGCTCATGGTCGCGCTCCGGCGGCGGGGGATGGCGGTGGCGAACGCCAAGGTCGGCCCCGACTTCATCGACCCCGGCTACCACGCCCTCGCCACGGGTCGGCCGCCCCGCAACCTCGACGCCTGGATCTGCGGCGAGGGCGCCGTCGGCCCGCTGGCCGGGCGGGCCGGGGCCGGGGCCGACGTGCTCGTCGTGGAGGGCGTCATGGGGCTGTTCGACGGGGCCGCCATCGAGGGCCCGCCGGCGACGACCGCCTCGATCGCCGCCCGGCTGGCGGCGCCGGTCCTGCTGGTGGTCGACGCGGCGGCGATGAGCGGGTCGGTCGCCGCCCTCGTCCACGGGTTCGCCTCCTACCGGCCCGACGTGCGGGTGGCCGGGGTGGTGCTCAACCGGGTCGGCAGCGACAGCCACGAGCAGCAGCTCCGGGCGGCGCTCGAGCCGCTCGGCATCCCGGTCGTCGGCGCGCTGCGCCGCGACGACGCCCTCACCTGGCGCGACCGCCATCTCGGGCTCGTGCCCGTGATCGAGCAGGCCGCCGAGGTGCGCCGGTCGCTCGACCGGCTCGCCGCGCGGGTGGCGGCCGGGATCGACCTCGACGCCGTGGTGCGGATCGCCGCCAGCGCGCCGGGGCTCGGCGTGGACGAGCCGGCGAGGCCGGCGGTGGGCGGCGCCGCCCGTGTGGCCGTGGCCGCCGGCGCCGGCTTCGACTTCGTGTACCGCGACAACCTCGAAGCGCTCGAGCAGGCCGGGGCCGAGCTGCTGCCGTTCGACCCGATCGAGGACGGCCGACTGCCGGCCGGGAGCCAGGCCCTGTACGCGGGGGGCGGGTTCCCTGAGGTGTTCGCGCCGGCGCTGGCGGCCAACGGGGCGCTCCTCGACGACCTACGGTCGCGCCGCCTGCCGACGTGGGCGGAGTGCGGTGGGATGCTCTGGCTGTGCCGCTCGCTCGACGGCCACCCGATGGCCGGCGTGGTCGAGGCCGAGGCCCGGATGACGTCGACGCTGACCCTCGGCTACCGGCGGGCCGTGAGCGGCGTGGACCACCCGCTGGCGCCGGCCGGCACCGAGCTGCGGGGCCACGAGTTCCACTATTCGGCGGTCGAGCCGACCGGCGCCGCCCTCGAGCTGACGGGGCGGGCCGGCCGGGCCGCCGGCGGCTTCGCCTCGCCCTCGTTGCTGGCCTCCTACCTCCACCTCCACCTCGGCGGCGACCCCTCCCCGGCCACCCGCTTCGTCGCCACCGCCGCCGCGGCCGTCGGGGCCGGCTGAATCTCGCACCTCGCGAGAGCGGGGGAGAGAACGAGCGCGAGCGACACGGCGGGCGATGCGGGCGTACCGTGGAGGGCTCGGGCACCAAGGGGCGCTCGAGAGGGGGAACGCCACCATGGCCGAACGGATCATCTCCGCCGACTCGCACTTCGAGATCCCAGTCGAGAAGATCGTCGAGTACCTGCCCGAGAAGCACAAGAAGGAGTACACCGACTACCGCGAGGCCAAGCTCGCCGAGATGATGGCGTCGCTGGCCGGCGGGGGCTCGGCCATGACGCCGGCCCTGCGCAACAAGCCTGCCGGCGCGCCCGTCGTGGCGGCCGTGCCGAAGCTCACGGACCAGCTCTACCCGGCCGCCGGGCGACCGGGCGGCTCGGACCCGTACGAACGCCTCAAGGACATGGACATCGACAAGGTCGACGCCGAGGTCCTCTATCTCAACTTCGGCGACGTCGACGTCTTCTACGACCTCTCGGACGAAGCCTGCTCGGCCGGGTTCGAGGCCTTCACGTCGGCAGCGCTCGACGTGGCCGCGCCCGATCCCAACCGGCTCCTGCCCGTGTACCCGATGCTGCTGCACGACATCGACCTGGCCATCAAGGAGGTCCACCGCATCGCCAACCAGGGCGGCCGGGCCGTGATGGTGCCGGCCTACCCGACCGACTTCAACCTGGCGCCCTACCACGACGAGATCTACGACCCGCTGTGGTCGGCGCTGGAAGACCTCGAGATGCCGGTGAGCCAGCACGTGAACCTGAAGAAGTCGGGCCGGGAGATCAGCGACTGGGACCCGACACCCACGAAGGCGATCATGCAGTCGCTCCCGCCGATCTTCATGGCCGAGCTGCTCGGGAGCTGGGTGCTCACCGGCATCTTCGACAAGCACCCGAAGCTCAACGTGGTCCTCGTCGAGGCGGGGATCGGGTGGATCCCCTACTACCTCATGCGCCTCGACAAGATGAAGGACCGCCACAACTGGGCGGCCCGGGGCTTCGAGCTGCCCAAGCTCCCGAGCGAGTACTGGCACTCGAACATGGCGGCCACGTTCGAGGAGGACAGCGTCGGCATGAAGCTCCTCGAGGAGCTCGGCGAGGACAACGTCATGTGGGCCACGGACTACCCGCACCCGGACTGCACCTGGCCCGTCTCCCAGGACGTGCTCGTCGAGCAGTTCGGTGGGCTCCCGGAGGCCACGAAGCGCAAGATCACCCACGGCAACGCGGCCCGGCTCTACCACCTCTGACGGCGGACGCCCCGGCGTCCGACGGCCACGTTCGCTCACCGGCGAGGCCCGAGCTCCGGCTCGGGCCTCGCCCGCGCCCGGCGCCTGGTCCGCTGGCCTCTCAGGCGGGGAAGTGGGCGACGACCTCGTCGCCGAAGCGGCGGATGCCGTCCACGGCCTCGCGCACGGACGTCCAGGGCGCCACGAGGACGCGGTCGACGCCGAGGTCCTCGAGGCGCTTGATGCCGTCGACGGTGGTGCCGGCGATCGCCCCGAGCGTCACCTCGAACGGACCGGTGCGGCCGTAGCGCTCCCGCAGGGCGGCGACCTTCTCGAGGTTGCCCGGCAGCGTGTCGAGGGTCTGCTCCATCGGGATCCACCCGTCACCGAGCTCGGCCGCCCGGCGCATGGCGGCCGGCGAGTCGCCACCGATCACCATGGGCGGGTACGGGTCCTGGACCGGCTTCGGGAAGAACTGGACCGGCTGGAACTCGAAGAACTCGCCCGAGTGCTCGGTGACGTCCTCGGTGAAGAGGCGCTGGATGATGCGGATCGACTCGTCGACCCGCTTGCCCCGGGTGGCGAAGTCCAGCTGGACCGCCTGCCACTCCTCCGACATCCAGCTCGAGCCGATGCCGAACTCCACCCGCCCACCGGTCATGAGGTCGGCGGTGGTGACGGCCCGGGCGGTCACGAACGGGTGGCGGAGCCCGACGTTGTAGACGTTGGTGCCGAAGCGGATGGTCGACGTCTGGGGGGCGAGGAAGGCGATCTGCATCCACACGTCCCACACCGGCAGGTCCGACGGGATCGGCGACTCGCCGTCGTCGGGGTGGCCGGGGTGGCCGTGCATCGACACCGGCATGATCAGGTGCTCGGGCAGCCACACCGACTCGAAGCCGGCCGCCTCCGCCTCCTGGGTGAACGACACCCAGTTGCGGGGCCCCACCATCAACGGCATCCCGAACTTCATCCCCAGGCTCCTCGGTCGTCTCGCTCGCTCGATGGGACGGGCCCGATCAGCCCTTCAGGCCGGCCCGGTAGTCCCGCCACCGGCGGGGGAGCCAGCAGTCCTGGTCCTCGCCCCAGCCCTGCCAGCCGTCGCAGCGCCAGTCCATCAGGCTGTTCCAGCACAGCATCGACGGATAGGTCTTGAAGACGTTGTGGTTGACGGCGGTGCCCTCGGCCTCGAAGGAGCGGCCCATGTCGTCGACGGCTTCGATGCGGATCGACGTCGGGTGCCCGGCGTCGTCGCGCTCGACGAAGCGGCGACCACTGCTGACGTGCGACCAGACGCCCTCCCGGATCAGGAAGCCGGTGGTGATGTCCCAGCGGCCGGCCGTCTTGCACTGGCTCACGGCGAGGAAGGCGTTGTCGGGGTCGCCGGTGGCGTAGTTGTAGCCGACGGTGGGCTGGCGGCCGTCCTGGCGGGGCCCCCACGAGCGGTCCCGCATGGCGTAGCTGTCGACGGGGATGGTCTCGCCCTCGAGGACCATCTCGCCCGTGAAGCGGCAGAGCTGGTCGATGTGGCCCTTGTTGAAGGGGGGCGTGCCGTTGGTGACGAGGGGCTTGATGATGCCCTCCACCTCGAGGTGCAGCTCGAGGTCGCGGCTCTTGTAGCCGAGCTCGTACCGGCGGGCCGGCTCGAGGCACTTGATCGTCATGCCGTTGGCCAGCTCGGCGTCGCGCAGGTCGAGGCCCTCGGGGATCTCCTGGTGCCAGTCGTAGTCGAACACCGGCACCTCCCACTCGAGGTCGCCGCGGTCGTCGTAGACCACGACGCCGCCGAACTGCACACCGATGTTGTGGCGGAAGACGGGATAGAAGTAGCCGATCATCTTGCGCTCCGGCACGAACCAGGCGTTCCACCACGTCTCGGTCCACCACCGGTCGTCGGTGCGGGGGTGGAACATGTCGTCCTCGGGCGTCAGGCCCCACTCGTCCAGGTAGCTCATCGGGTCCCCTCCATCGGATCGGCGGTCATTGTGGATCGGAACCGTTGCCGAGGCCGATCCGCTGCGCCCGCTCGATGCGGCGCACGGCGTTCGGGAGGGCCATGGCGGCCCGGTCGGCGGCCCGGGCCAGCACCGTCGCCACGCCCAGGAGCTCGTCGTCGGCAGCCGAGTCGAGGTGGGCCATGAGCGCCGACCGCGGGGGCAGGCCCAGCGAGCGGAGGTCGTCGTCGAAGCCGTCGCGCTCCCATTCGGCCTGGGCCGCCGAGTCCCGCAGGTAGCCGACGACGAGGCTCGGCTCGCGATCCAGCTCGACCGACGCGAGGAGCCGCTCGGCGGGCTGGGTCTGGGGCGTGACCCGCCTCACCGGCACCTGGCCGAGCAGGCGCAGCGACCCGCCCACGAGGGACAGGAGCTGGGATCCGAGCAGGGCGTCGAAGGTGAGGATCACCATCGACTGCACGAAGGCGCCGGCCGTGGGCGGCCGGCGGAGGTCGGCGTACATGCCGAGGGAGCTCTTCCACATGACGAAGGCAAGGTGCCAGCGGAGCCGATCGGGGTCGAGGGCCCGCCCGGCGGCGGCCTCGTACTCTTCCAGGCGCTGCTTCGGGTCGCCGAAGGACGTGTGGGCGCCCCGCATCCAGAGCCAGGCCAGGTCCTCGTGGGGGTCGCCGACATGGGCCAGCTCCCAGTCGATCATGGCGGACACCCGGCCCCCGTCGACCATGAAGTTGCCGGCGCCGGCGTCGCCGTGCACGAGCGAGGGCCGCTCGTCGGTGGCCGGCAGGGTGGCGGCCAGGACCCGGGCGCCGAGCCGGATGATCGGCTCCTCCATCGCGCCCCGGTCGGCGGCGTAGCCGGTCCACCAGCGCAGCTCGTCGTCGAGGGCCTCGGCCATCGTGTCGAACTGGTCGATCGGGAACTCGGCGGCGTCGGCGGCGTGGACGGCGGCCACCAGCGAGAGGTACTCGGGTGCCACCCGCTCGATCTCCTCGGCGTCAGGGCGGCTCGTCCCCGGCACCAGGTCCATCAGGAGCCCGGGCGGATCGCCCGGCGTGCCGAGCACCCGGGGCACGGGCCAGCCCAGCCGGGCCGCCACCGGGAGCACCGCCGCCTCCCGGGTCAGGCCGTAGCGCCGGCCGGCGAAGCCGCCCTCGGCCCGGTAGAAGGCCACCGGGGTGGCCGGGTGCCGGGGATCGCGCACCTCGTAGGCGATGTGGCTGGCGCCCCCCGCCGGCGCCATCGCCAGCGCGACCGCGGGCAGCCCGAGGCACGCGGCGACCTCGGCTTCCAGCTGGGACAGGTCCACGTCGGCCTGGTCGGACACCTCGACGACCTCCCCGGTCGGCGGCGATCCTCGCGCGCCCCGGAGCCCGGCCGCCATCCCGGCGGCTGGACGTCAGCCCGGCCGGGCGGGCCTCACCGGCGGTTCTCGTCGACGGCGGTCTGGTCGGCGACGGTGTCGTCGTCGGGCCCGGGTGCCCAGCGGGTGTGGTCGGGGTCGATCGTCCGCGTCGAGTCGACGGGCGCGTCGGCGTCGCGGTCGCGGTCGCGGTCGCGGACCGTGCCCCCCGTGCGGTCGGTGGTCGTCGCGACGGGCTCGACCTCGCCCACCCTCACGCCGGCCGCCGACGTCGGGGCCGTGGTGGCCAGCACCCGCTCCTCGGCCTCGGCGTGGCGGGCATCGGCGGTCTCGAGCCGATCGTGGCCGCTGGCGCGGAGGCGGGCCTCGGGGCCGACGGCCGGGTCGAGGGCCCGGGCGACCAGGCGGCCGTGCCACCGCTCGCCCCAGAGCCCACCGGCGACGGCGCCGACGAAGGCGGCGACCAGCGAGCCGATGCCGGCCAGCGAGGCGGCGTCCCCCCACTCGTCGCGGGTGCCGGGCGTGCCGAGGTCGCGGAGGAGGCCCACGATCCGGTCGGACTCCGTGACCTCGTCGGCGAACCACACCGCCAGCCCGGCCAGGGCCACGCCACCCACGAAGACGCCGAGGCCGTGGAGGAGCCCGCCCCGGCGGGCCATCCGGCCGGCCGCGTAGCCGCCGAGCAGGAAGGCGGCCGCCATCACCGCGATCGTTGCCACCGCCACGCCGTCGGCCATGTCGCCCCAGTCTCGGTCGAGGAAGTCCTCGTCGGCGCCGGCCCAGTCGGCGACGGCGGCCACCAGCCCGGAGAGGAACACGAACGCCCCGAAGGCGGTCATCGTCCCGGCCAGCACGCTGATGGCCGAGAAGGGCGAGTAGCCGGCGTCGCGCACCAGCCGTCGCCGGTCACGAGCGGTCTCGGTCGTGGCTGACGAGCGGGCCATGGTCCACCTCCGTGGAGACGCGTTCTCCGTGCCGCCACCGCTACCCCGCGGGCCCGCCGCCGAAGCCGCCTCCCGTTCTTTCCCTCCCTGTCGACCCGTTCTCTGTCGACGCCGCCGGTACAACCCCGGCCCGGTCGACGAGGAACGGGGAGGACGGTCAGCGGGGGCGGGAGGCGAAGAAGGAGCTGACCTCGTCGACGAAGAGGTCGGGCACCTGCATGGCGGGGAAGTGGCCGCCGGCCGGCAGGTCGGACCAGCGCACCACGTTGAAGGCCGACTCGATCCAGCGGCGGGGTGAGTTGAAGGGCTCGCCCGGGTAGCGGGCGAAGCCGATCGGGACCTCCGGATGTGGCCTGCCCACCCGGGGCCCGACCCGCTCCGGGCCGATCGTCTCGTGGTACATGCGCATCGACGCGTTGATCGTGCCGGTGAACCAGTAGATCGACAGGTTGTCGAGCAGCCGGTCGGGGGAGAAGGCGGCCAGGCCGTCGCCGCCTGTCCAGGCCTGGAACTTCTCGAGGATCCAACCGGCCAGCCCGGCGGGGGAGTCGGTGAGCCCGTAGGCCAGCGACTGGGGCCGGGTGGCGTGGACCTGCTGGTAGGCGGACTCGAGCGCCCGGAACCGGGCCGAAGCGGCCAGCTCGGCCTCCTCGGCCCCGTCGACCGGTCCGGGCCCGTCCTTCGGCGGCCCGGCGACGAGCAGGTTGAGGTGGAGCGCGGCCACCCGGTCGGGATGGCGGGCGCTCACCTCGGAGACGACCATCGAGCCCCAGTCGCCGCCCTGGCAGAAGTAGCGGTCGTAGCCGAGCCGCTCCATCACCTCGGCGAAGGCGGCGGCCGTCCGGCCGATGTCCCAGCCGGCCTCCCTCGTCGGGCCGCTGAACCCGTAGCCGGGGAGCGACGGGGCCACGACGTGGAGGGCCCCGGCCGGGTCGCGCCCGTGGGCGGCCGGGTCGGTGAGCGGGCCGAGCACGTCCCAGAACTCGGCGACCGAACCCGGCCAGCCGTGGGCGAGCAGCAGGGGCCGGGCCCCGGGCTCGGGCGAGCGGACGTGCAGGAGGTGGAGATGCTGACCGTCGACCGTGGTCGTGACCTGCGGGAACCGGTTGCATCGCTCGACGAAGGCGTCGAAGTCGAAGTCGTCCCGCCAGCGCCGGCACAGCGCCTGCAGCGGGGCCAGCGCCGTCCCGCGAGTCCACCCCACGCCGGGGAGCTCGTCGGGCCAGCGGGTGCGGGCCAGGCGGCCGCGCAGGTCCTCGACGGCGTCGGGGTCGAGCTCGAACGTCCAGGGAGCGAAGCCCGGAGTCGCCGCCGTCACGCCGGCACGTTCCCGAGCATGTCGGCGTTGGCCCGGGCCGCCTCGAGCAGGGGCCGGAGGGCGGCGTCGACGGCGTGGGGGTCGTCGACGGCGCCGGTGGCTGGACCCCGGGCCCATCCCTCGGCCACGTAGAGGGCCCGCCCGGACGCGCCGATCACCCGTCCGGTGACCCCGGCCGACAGGGGCGAGGCCAGCCACACCAGGGCGGGCGACACGTACTTCGGGTCGAGCACCCCCTGCTTGGCCTCGTCGCTCTCGGCGAACCGGGTGCCCTCCATCATCCGGGTCATCGCCGTGGGGCACAGGGCGTTGACGGTGACGCCGTAGCGGGCCAGCTCCATGGCGGCGATCACGGTGAAGGAGGCGATGCCGGCCTTGGCCGCGCCGTAGTTGGCCTGGCCGGGCTGGCCGTAGAGGCCCGAGGCCGAGGTGGTGTTGACGATCCGGGCATCGGGCAGGTCGCCGGCCTTGGTCCGCTCCCGCCAGTGGTTGGCGGCCACCGACGTGAGGAGGAACGTGCTCTTGAGGTGCACCCGCAGGACGGCGTCCCAGTCGTCCTCCGTCATGGCGACGATGGTGCGGTCGCGGAGGATCCCGGCGTTGTTGACGACCACGTCGAGCCGGCCCCAGGTGTCGAGGGCCTGGCCCACCAGGCGGGTGGCGCCCTCCATGGTGGCGACATCGTCGAGGTTGGCGACCGCCTCACCGCCGGCGGCCACGATCGCCTCGACCGCCTCCCGGGCCGCGTCGGACGACGCCGGCCCGCCGTCGGTCGGGACACCGAGGTCGTTCACCACGACCCGGGCGCCCTCCCGGGCCAGCGCCTCGGCGTGCGACCGCCCGATGCCCCGCCCGGCGCCGGAGATCACGCACACCCGGCCCTCGCAGAGCCCGGCGCTCACCCCGCCTCCTCGGCCCCGACGCCCCGCTGCATGCGGGTGGGGCGGTAGACGAGCACGACGTCGCCCTCCTGGTTGAGCACGGTGTTGGTGGACGTGACGATGCCGCGGCCCGGGCGACTGGTGGCCCGCGACGCGGTGACCTCGACGACGACCTCGACGGTGTCGCCGACGTACACCGGGTCGCGCACCTCCATCTCGAGGCCGAGGAAGGCGATGCCAGTGCCGTGCAGGACGTTCGTCTGGAGCACGAGGCCCTCGGCCAGCACGAGGGTGAGCATGCCGGGCACGACCCGGCCCCGGTAGCCGAGCTCGGTCGCCCGGCGGGCGTCGAGGAACATCGACCCGATGAAGCCGGCCAGCCCGACGAAGCTCACCAGGTCGGTCTCGGTGACGGTGCGGGCCGCCGACCGGAACCGGAAGCCGACGGGTTGGTCCTCCCACGTGAGCCCGTGGGCGAGCGGGGCGACGTCGCCGAAGCCGTCGGCGGCGGGTCGGTCGGGCACCTGCGGACAGTAGCCAGCGGCCCGCAGGCCCGACCCGCCCCGCTGGTAGGTTGCGCGGCGCCCTCGACCCAGGAGCCCGCCCGCATGTCCGATGCCGAGCCGCTGGTGAAGCTGGAGTCCGACGGCGCCGTGCGCATCGTCACGCTCAACCGCCCCGACGCCCGCAACGCCTTCAACGACCCGCTCAAGCTGGCCTTCGTCGACGTGCTCCGCCAGCTGGCCCGCGACCAGTCGGCGCGGGCCGTCCTGCTCACCGGCGCCGGCTCGTCGTTCAGCGGCGGTGGCGACATCAGCAACTTCGCCAACCGCTACGAGTTCGAGAACCGCTTCTACTGGATGCGCGAGGCCCGGTTGCTGGCCGACGAGATGCTGCGCTGCCACCTGCCGATCGTGGCCGCCCTCAACGGCCCGGCAGTCGGGCTGGGGTGCAGCCTCGCCATCATGAGCGACATCGTCCTCATCGCCGAGGACGCCTTCATGGCCGACCCCCACGTCGGCGTCGGCCTGGTGGCGGCCGACGGCGGGGCCGTCCTCTGGCCCCTGCTGATGAGCTACCTGAAGGCCAAGGAGTACCTGCTCCTCGGCGAGCGGATCCCCGCCGCCGAGGCGGTGCAGCTCGGCCTGGCCAACCGGGTCGTCCCCACCGCCGAGATCCACGCCGAGGGGCTGAAGCTGGCCCACCGCCTGGCCGAGCTGCCCTGGCAGGCGGTGCAGGAGACCAAGCGGGCCATCAACCTCCACCTCCAGGAGGCGGCCATGCGGGTGATGCCTATGGCGACGACGGCCGAGAGCGAGTCGTTCAACACCGAGGCCATCCAGGAGTTCATGGACCGCTTCGGCGCCGGCGGGAAGGCCTAGGGGCGACCGGTGGCCTCCGACGCCGGCGTCGTGCTCTCAGAGGTCGCCGACGGCGTGGCCACGCTGACGTTCAACCGTCCCGAGGCGAACAACGGCTGGAGCATCGAGATGGAGGAGCGCTACTTCGAGCTCCTCGACGAGGCCGAGCGCGACGACCGGGTGCGGGCCGTCGTGGTCACCGCCGCCGGCCGCCACTTCTGCCCCGGGCTCGACCTGCAGCGGCTGGCGGCCAAGGCCGACGGCGTGCCCGCCCCCGAGCGGCAGCTCCCGGTCACCTACCCGCTGCGGATGCCCAAGCCCATGGTGTGCGCCATCAACGGCACCGCGGCCGGCATCGGCCTCGTGCACGCCGCCGTGTGCGACATCCGCTTCGCCGCCGAGGGCACCCGGATGGCGACGTCGTTCACCCGCCGGGGCCTGGTGGCCGAGCACCTGCTGTCGTGGCTGCTGCCCCGCATGGTCGGCCACGCCAACGCCAGCGACCTGCTGCTCTCCGGGCGGGTCTTCACCGCCGAAGAGGCGCTGGCCATGGGGTTCCTCAACCGGGTGGTGCCGGCCGACGCCCTGCTCGACGAGGCCACCGCCTACGCCCGCGACCTGGCCGACAACTGCTCGCCCCTCTCGATGGCGCAGGTGAAGGGCCAGCTGCTGGACGACTGGCTCCGGTCGCGGGGCGAGTCGCTCGACGCCTTCGAGGCGCTCAAGGACGATCCCCGCCGGGCCGCCGAGCTCGCCGAGGGCGTCGCCAGCTTCCGGGAGAAGCGCCCGCCCCGCTTCGCACCGCTCCCGTACGGGCCGTGATCGACGAGGGGGAGGTCGAGACCCGGCTGGCGTCGTGCCTCGAGCGGCGGGACGAGCACACCAGGGTCACGACCCTCGGCGCCGGCGGCTACGACGTCGAGGCCGGCCGCCGATACCTGGCCGCCGTGGTCGACGACGGCCTGGCGGTGCCGGCCTGGCCGGTCGAGCACGGCGGGCGGGCTGCCGGCCCCGACGAGGTGGCGGCGGTGAAGCAGGTCCACCAGGCGTTCGCGGTGCCCGACCTCTATCCCTTCCGGGTGGGGCTGCACATGGTGGGACCAACGTTGCTCGAGCACGGCACCGACGACCAGCGCGATCGCTGGCTCCGGCCCATCGCGTCGGGCCGGGAGATCTGGTGCCAGCTCTTCTCCGAGCCCGACGCCGGCTCCGACCTGGCCAACGTGTCGACGCTGGCCACCCGGCTCGACGGTGGCTGGCGGCTCGACGGCCAGAAGGTGTGGACGAGCCGTGGTGCCTATGCCGACCGGGGCATCTGCCTGGCCCGCCACGACGCCGAGGTGCCGAAGCACGCCGGGCTCACCATGTTCGCGGTGCGGATGGACGCCCCCGGCGTGGAGGTGCGGCCGCTCCGGCAGATGAACGGCGACACCCACTTCAGCGAGGTGTTCCTCGCCGGGGCCGAGGTGGACGACGCCGACCGCATCGGCGAGGTGGGCGGGGGCTGGAAGGTCACCACCACCCTCCTCGCCCACGAGCGGGCCGCCGCCGACCGCAGCGCGCCGCGGGCCGTCGGCGACAGCGCCCTGCCGGTGTGGCTGGCCGGGCTGGGCGCCACCGAGCGGTGGCGGGCCGATGCCGTCCTGCGCGACCGGGCCATGGCGCTCTTCGCCTACGAGGAGTCGATCCGCTTCACCCAGCTGCGGGCCGCGGCCAGCGGGGCCGGGGGCTCGGGGCTCAAGCTCCACGGGGCGGCATCGTTCAAGCGGCGGGCCGAGCTCGTGCTCGACGCCCTCGGGCCGCACGGGATGCTGGCCGACGTCGACGCGGCGGTGGACTTCCTGACCGCCCCGTCCATGTCGATCCGGGGCGGCACCGACGAGATCCAGCGCAACGTGGTGGGGGAGCGGGTGCTCGGCCTGCCGACCGAGCCCCGCATCGACCGGGACGTGCCGTGGTCGCGGTCCCGCCGGGGCCTCTGAGCGCGACCTCACTACGCTCGCCCGGACGGCAGGAGGAGGCGACGTGAGCGACGTGGTCGTGGTGGGCGCGGTGCGGTCGGCGATCGGGAGGCGGAACGGGGCCCTGGCCCACACCTACGCCACCGAGCTGCTCGGCGACGTGCTGGCCGGGTTGGTCGAGCGCACGGGCATCGACCCGGGCGCGGTCGGCCACGTGCTCGGCGGGTGCGTGAACCAGCTCGGGATGCAGGCGTCGAACGTGACCCGCAACGCCTGGCTCGGCGCCGGCCTCCCCCTCGAGGTCCCAGCGGTCACGGTGAACACGCAGTGCGGCTCGTCGCAGGAGGCCACCACCCTGGCCCACGCCCTGCTCGGCGCCGGGCTGGTCGACGTGGCCATCGCCTGCGGCGTCGAGGCCATGAGCCAGGTGCCGATGGGCTCGACGGCGCCGTCCGAGCCCGACTACGGCCAACCCCGGGGCGGCCGGTACGCCACGGTCTACGAGCCCACCACCCAGTTCGAGGGTGCCGAGCGGATCGCCGAGACGTGGCAGCTCACCCGCGACGAGCTCGACGGGTTCGGGAAGCGCTCGCAGGACCTGGCCGCGTCGGCCTGGGAAGCGGGCCGGTTCGACGACCAGATCCTCGGCCTCGACGTGGCCGTCACCGACGACCGCGGCGACGTAGTCGGCACCAAGCGCTTCGACCGCGACGAGGGCCTGCGGGCCACCACGCTGGAGGGCCTGTCCGGCCTCAAGACCAACCTGCGGGACCGCGACCCCGCCTTCCACACCGCCGGCACGTCGTCGCAGATCTCCGACGGCGCCAGCGCGGTGCTGCTCACGACGGCCGAGCGGGCCGACCAGCTCGGGCTGCGGCCCCGGGCCCGGATCGTGGCGTCGGTGCTGGCCGGCAGCGACCCGGTCCACATGCTCACCGGCCCCATCCCGGCCACGGCCCAGCTGCTCGAGCGGTCCGGTCTCGCCCTCGACGACATCGACCTGTTCGAGGTGAACGAGGCCTTCGCCTCGGTGGTGCTGGCCTGGCGCAAGGAGACCGGCGCCGACCCCGACAAGGTGAACGTGAACGGCGGCGCCATCGCCCTCGGCCACCCCCTCGGCGCCACCGGCACCGTCCTGCTCACCAAGGCCCTCCACGAGCTGGAGCGCCGCCAGGGCCGCTACGCCCTCGTGACGATGTGCTGCGGCGGCGGCCTCGGCACCGGCACCATCCTCGAGCGCCTCTGACCTTCGTTCCGGGTTCACGGATCCACGCACGTGTAGGAGCCATGAACCCGGAGCCAGGTCGGTCCGACGACCGGCTCACGGCATCGGCAGGTCCCGCCGCTGGATCTTGCCGTTGGGGTTGCGGGGGATGGCGGGCACGGCGGTCCAGACGGTGGGGACCTTGAAGCCGGCCAGGTGCGTGCGGGTCCAGCTGCGGAGCTCGGCCTCGTCGAGGGTGCCGTCGGCAGTGACGACCCAGGCGCCGACGGTCTGGCCGAGGCGGTCGTCGGGCACGGCGGCCACGGCCACGTCGAGCACGGCCGGGTGGCGGCCGAGGACGGCCTCGACCTCGAGGGGGTGGACGTTCTCGCCGCCCCGCACGATCACGTCGCCGGCCCGGCCGGTGAGGAAGAGGTAGCCGTCGTCGAGGGTGCCGAGGTCGCCGGTGCGCAGCCAGCCGTCGGGGCCGGGACGGAAGAGGTGGTCGGCCCGGGCCAAGACCTCACCGGCCTCGATGCGCAGCTCGACGCCCGGCGCGGCCCGCCCCGCGGCCCGCAGCAGGTCGGGGCGGTCGGCGACCCCACGGCGGTGGTCGGCCGCCGACAGGGAGGCGATCGGGCTCCCCTCCGTCTGGCCGTAGAGCGCTACCACTTCGAGCGCCGTCTCCTGGGCCAGGAGGGCGGCCAGCGTGGCCGGCCGGATCGGGGCGCCGCCGTACTGCAGCAGCCGCATCGACGGGAGCCGCAGCCGGCCCCGCCCGAGCATGTCCTCGATCATCGTGGGCACGACGGAGCCGTGGGTGGGAGCCAGCGGGGCCAGGGCGGCCCAGGCCTCGTCGCGGTAGCGGGGGAGCGGGATCACGGCCGCACCGGCGGCGAGGGCGGCCAGGGTGAGGCCGAGGCCGCCGATGTGGTGGATGCCCTTGGCGGTGACGTAGCGGTCGCCGGGGCCGAGGTCGAGGAGCCCGGCGACGACGGGGGTGCGGGCGGCCAGGGGGGCGTGGCGGACGTCGACCCGCTTCGGCACGCCGGCCGTGCCCGACGTGTGCAGCACCACCGCCACCTCGCCGGGCGACGCCGGACCGGGCTCGGCCTCGACGAGGGGGCCCAGCACGGCCAGCCGGTGCCCGGAGGCGTCGGCCACCGCTGCCCCGACCGCAGCCGACGGCCCGTCGGCGACCAGCACCGACCCGCCGGCGGAGCGGACGGCCGCCTCCAGCTCGCCGGGCGTGAGGAGGGGGCCGAGCGGCGCGATCGGTCGGCCCGACGCGGCGCCGGCCACCACGAGGGCCAGGGCCGACGGCGACGCCCAGAGGATCGCCGGCACGGTCTGGCCGGGTGCCACCCCGAGCGCGTCGAGCCAGGCGCTGGCCCCGGCCGCCCGGGCCAGGAGCTCCTCCGTGGTCCAGGCGGCGCCGGCGTCGACGACGGCCAGGTCGCCGGCCGGCCGGGCCGCCAGCTGGTCGAGCCAGGCCGAGCCGCTCGGGCCGTGCGCGCCGTCCGCCATCGTCAGGGCCGGGGGAGGCCGAGGCCCCGCTGGCCGACGATGTTGCGCTGCATCTCGCTCGAGCCGGCATAGATCGTGCGCACCACCGACTGGCGGAAGGTGTGCTCCAGGTCGCCGTCGGCCACCGCCCCGGGCTGGCCGGCCCGGAGCAGCGCCTCGGGGCCGACGACGTCGACGAGCTGGCCGGCGGCCCGCACGAGGGCCTCGCTCGAGAACAGCTTCGCCATCGACGCCTCGACGTCGGAGATGCGGCCGGACTCTGCCACCCAGGCGCTGTGCTGGCCGAGCAGCATGCCCACCTCGGCGTCGGTGGCGGCCCGGGCCAGGCGCTCGGCGACCGCCGGCTCGTCGATCCGCCCTGTCGAGGCCGCCCAGGCGCCGGCCTGCTGCACGAGGCGGGCCAGCTGGGCACCCCAGTTCGTGCCGTGCTCGTAGCTCAGGCCCACCCGCATGACGTCCCAGCCGCCGTCGACCTCCCCGATGCGCATCGAGTCGGGCACGCGGACGTCGGTGTAGAAGGTGACGTTCGTCCGCTCGCCGCCGAGGGTGTGGACCGGCTGGACCTCGAAGCCGGGGGCGGCGGTGTCGACGAGGAACATCGTGAGGCCCTGGTGCTTCGGGACCTCGGAGTTCGTGCGGGCCAGCAGGAAGACGTAGCTGGCGATGTGGGCCATCGTCGTGAACATCTTCTGGCCGTTGACGATCCACTCGTCGCCGTCCCGCACCGCCCTCGTCTTCGCCGCGGCAACGTCCGACCCGGCGTCGGGCTCCGACCAGCCGAGCGAGAGCAGGATCTCGCCGCCGAGCACCCGGGGGATCACGAGCTGCTGTTGCGCCTCGCTGCCGACGTGGCGGATGGCGTTGGTGGCCGTCATGGTGAGGCTCATGCCGTCGCGGGGAGCGCCGGCGAGGAAGAGCTCCTCCTCGAGCACGTTCATCTCCCACGGCCCCCAGCCGCGGCCGCCGTACGCCTCCGGCCAGGCCGCCGCGATCCAGCCCCGCTCGGCCATGGCCCGGTGCAGGCCCCAGTCGTGCTGCGTGCCGGTGGCCTCCACCCGGGCCTTCATCTCGTCGTCAACGTGGTCGGCGAGGAAGGCCCGCACCTCGGCCCGGAAGGCCTCGGCCCGATCGCTGGAGGAGAAGTTCACCGGACCGCCCCGAAGAGCTGCCGGCCGAGCTCGGCGTAGCCGGACCTCGGGTCGCCGCCGACGACCGACCAGAGCTTGGCCCGGCGGAGGAAGAGTTGGATGTCGTACTCGAGCATGAAGCCGTAGCCGCCGTGGAAGTGGAGGCTGTTCCCGGCCACCCGGTTGGCCACCTCGCCGGCCCAAAGGTGGGCCATCGCCGCCAGCCGGGGGCCGTCGGCGGGCTGCTCGTCGAGGGCCCAGGCCGCCTTGCGGGTGAGCAGCTGGAGGCCCTGGACGTCGGTGGCGTCGTCGGCCAGGCGGTGGGCGATCGACTGGAAGGCGGCGATGGGCTTGCCGAACTGCTCCCGCTGCTTCGTGTAGGCGACGCCGATCTCGAGGGCGGCGGCGGCCAGGCCGGCGAGCAGCGAAGCCGTGAGCGACCGCCACTCGTCCAGCGCCGCGGCCTGCAGGCGGCGGGCCGCCGCGCCGGTGGCGAGCACCGTTCGCGGTCCGTCCAGGGCCACGTCGGCCAGGGGAGCCGAGGCGGTGTTGCCCAGCGCGGCCCCGCCGCCCGGCACCACCACCAGCTCGTCGCCGTCGAGCACGACCACCGAGGCGGCCACGGCGCCGGCCGGCACCAGGCGGGCGACGCCGGCCACCGGAGGTCGGACGGCGAACGTGACGATCTCGCCGGCGTTGGCCCGCTCGACCCGCTCGGCCGCGCCGGCGGCCGCCAGCAGGCGGGTGGCCACGATCGCCTCGACGTAGGGGAGGGGTGCGAGCTGGCGGCCGACCTGCTCGCCGACCAGGGCGAGGTCGAGCAGGGTCGCCCCGCCGCCGGCCGCCTCGGGCGCCCCCATCATCGGCACGCCGAGGTCGACGACCATGGCCCAGAGGGCGGGGTCGTGGCCGAGCGGCTCGGCCGCCCGGACGACCGCCGGAGTGGACTCCTTGGCGAGGAACCCGCCGAACGCGTCGACCAGGGCGCGCTGGTCGTCGGTCGGGGTGAGATCCATGCGGTGGTCCTCCAGGGGTGGCGCCGGCCGCGAGCGTAGGTGCCGGGTAGCGTCCGCGGCCGTGCGAGCGGCGGTCTACCACGGTGTCGGCGACGTGCGGCTCGAGGACGTCGAGGAGCCCGAGGTCGGCCCCGGCGAGGTGAAGCTGGCGGTGGTCCTCAACGGCCTCTGCGGCACCGACCTCCACGAGGTCTTCGACTCGCAGCGGGCGGTGCCGTCGTCGCCGCACCCCCTCACCGGCGTCACCGCCCCCGTGATCCTGGGCCACGAGATCGGTGGCACGGTGGTCGAGGTCGGCGCGGGCGTGGACGACCTCGAGATCGGCGCCCTCGTCGCCGTCGAGCCGCTGCACCGGTGCGGCGCCTGCCCGTCGTGCGACGCGGGCGACGTGAACCTCTGCGACCGGCTCGCCTTCCACGGCCTGTCGACCCGGGGCGGGGGGCTGGCCGAGCGGACCGTGGTCCGGCGGGAGATGGTGCACCTGGCCCCGGCCGGCGTGACGGGGGAGGGAGCGGCGATGGCCGAGCCGCTGTCGGTCGCCTGGCACGCCGTCGACCGGACCGGCGCCCGGTCCGGGCAGGCCGCGGCGGTGCTCGGCGGCGGCCCGATCGGCATCGGCATCCTGCTCACCCTCCGGCTGCGGGGCGTCGACGCCTTCGTGGTCGAGCCCTCGCCCGACCGGCGGGCCGCGGTCGCCGCCCTCGGAGCCACCGCCCTCGACCCGGCCGACGGTCCCGTCCCCGAGCAGCTGCGGGCCTTCACCGGCGGCCGGGGCGTCGACGTCTGCTTCGAGACGTCGGCGGTGGTCGCCTCGCTCGAGAACGCCCTCGGCGCCACCGCCAAGCACGGCGTCGTGATGCTGCTGGCCTCGCCCCGCCAGCCGCTGCCGGCCGTGCTCGGCCTGGCCCTGGCCAAGGAGCTCGACCTCCGCACGACCTACGCCTACCGGGGGGAGTTCCCGGCCGTCCTCGAAGCCATCGCCGCCGGGGGCTTCCCGTTCGACGGCTGGGTCACCACCATGCCGCTCAGCCGCATCGACGAGGCCCTCGCCGGCATGCGGGCCGGCCACCTCCTCAAGGTCCTCGTCGACCCGACCGCCTGACGAGCGCCCGCCGCTCCGTGCGACGCCGGCGACCCCGAGGCGGCGACCATCCACGAACGGGGCGGGAGCTAGCCTCAACGGCGTTCAGAGGCGGGGGCCGGGCGGCCTGCCGTCGGGAGGAGCCCGTGCAGGTCCGCCAGCCCGACTTCGACTTCACCGGCATCGATCCCGTCTGGGCCGACGACCCCGTCGCCGTGCACGGGATCAACGCCCAGGGCCTGGTGCCGGCCTACATCGAGCCCTTCCTCATCAAGGTCATGCGCCGGGCCAAGGCCGAGCTCGACCCCGTCCGGCACGCCGACCTCCTCGCCGACCTCGACGTCTTCAACAAGCAGGAGGCCCAGCACTTCAAGTTCCACGTCGCCCTCAACCGGTGGATCCGGGAGGGCGGCTACCCGGGCATGGCCGAGATCGAGCGCCGCTACGAGGCCGAGTACGAGGCCATGCTGGCCGAGCGGCCCCTCGACTGGCTCCTCGCCTACTGCGAGGGCTTCGAGTCGATGGGGCTGGCCGCGTCGCACGGCTGGGTCGACGGCGCCACCTCGGCCGGGCTGGCGGGCGCCGACCCCCGCCCGATCGCCCTCTGGGAGTGGCACCTGGCCGAGGAGTACGAGCACCGCACGGTCGCCTTCCGGGTGCTGAAGGCGCTCTACGGCCGCAACCCGATCCGGTTCTACCGGCTGCGGCTCAGCGGCCTGCTCCACGCCGCCCGGCACATCGGCGCCAACGTCGGCGCCCTCCAGTCCTACCTGGTGCGGACGCATCGCGAGCTGGCCGGTGGGGAGGCGCCGCCCCCGCCGCCGAAGGCCGGCCGGGGGTCGCAGCTCGGCCTGCTGCGCCGCTTCGTGCCGGTGCTGTCGCCCTTCTACGACCCGGCCAGGGTGCCGCCCCCGGCCCGCCTCGGGACGGTGCTCGGTCGGACCGCCTAGCTGGTCGACCCCCCCTTTGCTGAACTGGGTGCCACTGAAGCCCTGCCGCGGCACGGGCGGCACCCAGCTCGCCGGCGTCTCGGGTCACCCGTGGGCGGTCGGCCGCGAGACCCTCAGTCGACGACGCCGGGGGGGAGGGTGAGGCCGTCGGCGGCCAGCGCTTCCTGGACGTCGACCAGCGTGCTGGCCGCGTCCTGGTACTTGGCCAGGCTCCCGTCCGGGCCATACCAGAGGAACCCGCCGTAGCTGGTGAACATGGCCAGCGTCTCCTCCACCGCGAGGAGGGTGTGGACGGTGCCGGGCGGCTCGTGCACGTAGTCGCCGGCGCAGGACTCCCAGTCGTACTCGAGGTAGCGCCAGCGGCCCTCGAACGTCCAGGCGTCGACGGCGCCGGTGTGGAGGTGGGTGGGCAGCTGCGTGCTGGCCGGCCAGCGGATGAGGTTGGTGAAGGAGTTCTCCGTGGTCGAGACCCGGAGCAGCTTCATCATCGTCGTGCCCCAGGGCCGCTCGAGGCGTGCCCACGGGACGTCGTCGGGGTGGACGTGGTAGGTGGCCGTGCCCATCGGCGCACTCTACGACCGGGTCAACGGCAGCGCCGGGGCGCCGTCGGCTAGGAACGGGGCATGGGCGCCTTCGACGGCCGGCGGGCGGTGGTGACGGGCGGGACCGGTGGCATCGGCCTGGCCGTGACGGCGACGCTGCTGGCCGAGGGTGCCTCGGTGGTCGCCACCGGGGCGGTGCCGGCGGAGCTCGACCGGGCGGCCGCCGATCCGGCCACCTCCGGGGCCGACCTGCGGCTCCTCGACGTCACCGACGGCGACGCCGTGCGGGCCCTGTTCGCCGGGCTCGACCGCCTCGACGTCCTGGTGAACCTGGCCGGCATCGGCCGCGGCCCGGACGAGCTCGGCGAGGCCGGCTTCGTCCGCACCGTCGACGTGAACCTCCACGGCACGATGCGGTGCTGCTACGCGGCCTTCGAGCTCCTGCGGGCCGGTGGCGGTGGCGTGGTCGTGAACACCGCGTCGATGATGAGCTTCTTCGGCTCGGGCACCGCGCCCGCCTACGCCGCCAGCCGGGGTGGTGTGGCCCAGCTCACCAAGAGCCTCGCCATCGCCTGGGCGGCCGACCGGATCCGCGTCAACGCGGTGGCCCCGGGCTGGATCGACACGCCCCAGACCAGACCCATCGTCGAGGACCGGGGCCGCTACGAGGCGGTGGTGGCCCGCACCCCCCTGGGCCGGTGGGGCCGGCCGGACGACGTGGCGCCCGTCGTCGCCTTCCTCGCCTCGCCAGCGGCCGGCTTCGTGAACGGCGCCATCGTCCCGGTCGACGGCGGCTACCTCGTGGACGGCAGCCCCCACGAGGCGGCGGCGCCCGGCGCGGAGCCCTGACCGGCGCCTTCACGGGGTGCTAGGAACGCGGCATGCGGGTGCGGCAGCCGACCATCGACTTCTCCCTGGTGCAGCCCCGGTGGACGAAGAACGGCGAGTTCGCCCAGTCGTTCAACGCCCTCTCCACCGTGCCGGCCTACATCGAGCCCTACCTCATCACCGTGATGCGCCGGGGCCGGGAGGCGCTCGGCGACGGACCCGGCGACGAGGAGCTCCGCGACGACGTCGAGGTGTTCGTCCGCCAGGAGGCGCAGCACTTCAAGCTCCACCGCGCCTACAACAACCGGCTCCGGGAGGCCGGGGGCTACGACGGCATGAAGCCGCTCGAGGAGCGCTACGACGCCGACTACGACCGCTTCCTCGCCAAGCGCTCGCTGCGCTTCAACCTCGGCTACTCCGAGGGCTTCGAGGCGATCGGCGCGGCCGGGGCCGAGTTCTGGGTCGACTACGCCGAAATGGTCCTGAAGGACGTCGACCCGGCCACCCACGAGCTGTGGCGGTGGCACCTGGCCGAGGAGTACGAGCACCGGACGGTCGTGCACCGCCTCTACCACCGCCTCTACGGCCACGGACCCCGCTCGTACGTGACGCGGGTGGCCACGTTCCTCTTCGCCGTCGTGCACATCGAGGCCCACACCACCCGGGTCATGCGCTACCTCGTGCGGGCCGACCAGGCGGCCATGACCCCCGACGAGCGGGAGGCCTCGGCGAAGCGGGCGAAGGAGGTCACCCGGAACCGTCGCAAGAACCTCTGGAGCGTCGTGAAGCGGGTCGTGCGACCGGGCTACGACCCCGGCCTGCTGCCGCCACCGAAGCGCCTCGCCGCCGTCCTCGACGCGTACTGAGCAAGCGGCATCCGATGGCCATCCGCCGGCGCCCGCGCCTCGACTACCCCGCCACGCCGTTCCACCACTTCCTCCGGCGGGCCGCCGACACCGCGCCCGAGCGGGTGGCGGTCCGGTTCGACGACGACGCCGTCACCTTCCGTGAGCTCGACGCGTGGGGCACCGCCTTCGCCAACGCCCTGCTGACCCTCGACCTCGCGCCGGGCAGCCGGGTGGCCATCGCCAGCGCCAACCGGCCCGAGTGGCTCATGGCCGAGCACGGGATCCTCCAGGCCGGCGGCGCCGCCGTCCTCGTGAACTCGTCGTGGAAGGCGCAGGAGATCGAGCACGCCTTCGGGCTGACGCAGCCCGCCGCCGTCGTCGCCGACGCCGCCATGGCCTCGGTGCTGGAGGGCTCGGGCATCGCCCTCCCGCCGCTGCGGGTGTGCCTCGACGACGACGTCCCGCCCGGGTGGCTGCCGTTCTGGGCGCTGGTCGACGGCGCGTCCGGCGCCCGGCCACCCGACCCCGCCGGCGATCTCGGCGACCTCGAGGCGGTGCTGCCCTTCAGCTCCGGCACCACCGGCCTGCCGAAGGCGGTGCGCCACACCCACCGGGGCCTCACCTGCGCCACCGTGCAGCGGGT